>NZ_MLBG01000219.1 GCF_001936595.1 Desulfovibrio sp. DV | reverse complement strand
TTCACCTGGTCCGTGGTCAATCCGGCCATGGCTGCGGTGGACAGGGCCGGCCATCTGGGTGGTGGCCAGGGCGGCCAGCTGGGTCAGGGACAAGGCCCCGATCTGGGCGCCGTCCAGGCCGGAAATGCCCGTAACGGTCAGGGCGGCGATCTGGGTGTTGCCCAGGGCGGCAATCTGGCGGGTGCCCAGGGCACCGACCTGGGAGCCGGT
>NZ_MLBG01000218.1 GCF_001936595.1 Desulfovibrio sp. DV | reverse complement strand
ATTTTCAACTTCGTTTCGCCCCGAAGGCGACCCGTCCGTTTCCGGTTTCCCGTTGTGGAGCAGCGCTTCTACGCTCCCCCGCCCGGCCCGTCAACGTCTTTTTTCACTCATCCCGAAGCGCCGTTGCGCCTCGTCCCGTGTCGCGGCTTTCCGCAGCGGGCCAAACTATCTAGCCGATGCCGCAGTGCCCGTCAACTCGTTTTTTCAATCGTGG
>NZ_MLBG01000217.1 GCF_001936595.1 Desulfovibrio sp. DV | reverse complement strand
ATTTTTCGGGCTAAACGCCGCCCTGGCCATGATCCTCGTCCTGGTGCTGCGCCGCCATGAGCAGTTCCGTCTGGCGGTATCGGCCTGCCCCAACGGCTGCGTGCGGCCGCAGGTGGCCGACCTGGGTCTGGTCGCCACCCGAAGCGTGGCCGTTGACGCGACGGCCTGCGTCGGATGCAACGTCTGCGCCGAAACCTGCCCGACGCAGCCATC
>NZ_MLBG01000216.1 GCF_001936595.1 Desulfovibrio sp. DV | reverse complement strand
AATCGTTCATTCCTGCCACCAGAAAATGTTCCCGATCGCCTGACATGGCATGGGCAGTCATGGCTACGATCGGGATGTTGGCTTTTGCCTTTAGCTCTAAAGAATTCCGAATCGACTTGGTAGCAATTATGCCGTCCATAACGGGCATCTGTATGTCCATAAAAACCAAGTCATAATTGTTGGCTTCAATCATTTTTAAAGCTACGCTACCATT
>NZ_MLBG01000215.1 GCF_001936595.1 Desulfovibrio sp. DV | reverse complement strand
ATGGTTTGGAGCGGAGTAAGGGACTGTTGCGGGGGCGGGAGGGTGGAAGACTGTTGGCGCGGGAGCGCTTGGCGGCTTTGCCGCATGGTTTGTTGGAATTGGGGCCGCCGACACTCCCCGCGAAGCGCGGGGAGCACGGCGGCCCCAATTCCAACAAACCGGTTCGCCCGGGAAAGGCAGTAGAGCCAGCAGCTTGCGAAAAAACGTCTGCCCATCTTTCAGAAATGCGTC
>NZ_MLBG01000214.1 GCF_001936595.1 Desulfovibrio sp. DV | reverse complement strand
TCCCGCTGATAATTCCTGACGTCAATTTCCATAATCCTTGATACTCCGGTTCGAGATCATTATTCAGAGCGTAGCGCTAAGATATTCAACATTTTTTGAGGTGTGAGAACAGAGCCTTAAGGATGCTACGAAAATCACAACTCTTTTTCATATTTTCATAGGCTGCGTCCAATAAGGATTGTGTGTACGTCGTGTTCTCCGGATTAAGAAAAAATCTATAGCCGTAGGCAT
>NZ_MLBG01000213.1 GCF_001936595.1 Desulfovibrio sp. DV | reverse complement strand
CCAAAAGGTGCTCATCGTCAGAGGAACTGGAACCGGTGCTGAAACCGAGATCCGCGCCCTGGCCCAGGCCCGCGGCATTGCGGTGGAAATCTGCGGCAAAAGCGAGCATCTGCCCCGGCGCGGCGAGTTTTCGACGGCCAATGTCCGCCAGGCCGTGCGCACCTTCCTCGGCCGCCCTGCCGCCACGGTGGAAACCCTGGCCGTGCCCAATGATCTGCCCCGGCGTCCGCCCAA
>NZ_MLBG01000212.1 GCF_001936595.1 Desulfovibrio sp. DV | reverse complement strand
CCAGCTTTTCGCTCCAGGATTGATGGAACGGACGCGGGGTGTTCCCCGAGGAATGGAGCCGGTCCGGCCGGCGACGCCCGGCCGGCGGGCCGTTGTGGCCCGGATCGACCAGCCCAGCGGACCCGGCAACCGGACCAGCCATCCGGACCCGGCAGCCGGGACAACCAGCCGGCCAGCCCGGTCAAGACAGCCGGCTGTGGCCGCCCGGCCGGCGGGTGACGGCGCGGCTGGTTGCTGTCGGCCGGGACCGGCTGTCGGGGCTGGGGAGAAA
>NZ_MLBG01000211.1 GCF_001936595.1 Desulfovibrio sp. DV | reverse complement strand
GTTCTTCTTCTTCTCTTATTTCGCGACTGCGATGCGTCCGTCCAGTTCCAACTGGAGTGGGTCGTGTGCGCCGAGCCATGCCACGATGAGATCGGCCACGGCCATGCCGTCGGCTTCGACGTCGCGGCCATTTTTTGCCGAGCATGGTGTAGTTGTCGCCGCCGCGAAAGAGGAAGTCGCTGACGGCTATGCGGTAGTCGGCGTTGGGAGTGAGGGCTGTGAAGTGGCCGTTGGCGTCGGCGGTTTCGATGGAGGTGATGCGGCTGCCGGCTGGC
>NZ_MLBG01000210.1 GCF_001936595.1 Desulfovibrio sp. DV | reverse complement strand
AGGCTCCTTCTCAAGTTTCGGTTGGTCCGAAAAGACCCGGGCAGGTCAATTTTGTCCGTTATCCTCAAGAGATGATCCCTGAATCCGTAGACATGTAGTCCGAAATCTCTCTTTGTCACCAGCGAGGTGCTTTTTGATGCACCTTAAAGCTCTTCCTGCTCAGCCCAACCCGGTTATGCGGTGCCCTTTCCCTGGTTTGATCGGCCGCTTCTTATTGGCGTCGGCAAAGGTGGATCGGGGGTAGCCGGCGTCTCGTGAAACTAAGGCAAGCACGGGTAAA
>NZ_MLBG01000209.1 GCF_001936595.1 Desulfovibrio sp. DV | reverse complement strand
CGTCTCCACTCCCTTAGCCGGCCCCGTTTTCACCCCGCTGCATTTCCGTCCCGCGAAGCCTTTGTTCCAGTGGCCCACATCCCGGGCCGCCCTGTCCGGTCGATCTTCCTCGAACCTGTCGGCCCCGTCTTCGGGGCCGAGGGCCGGTTGGGGGCGGAATTTGTCCTGATGCGCCAGCCGCGACAGCGGCGGCATCATCAGGGCAAATTCCGCCCCCATCTTGGACAGTCTTCCGCTGCCGCCCTACTCCCAACCCGCCGCCCGCGCTCCCGCCCGCCCAT
>NZ_MLBG01000208.1 GCF_001936595.1 Desulfovibrio sp. DV | reverse complement strand
CCGCAGCCCTCAGCACCACCCAGCTGGCCGCCCTGGGCACAGAACACATTGCCGCCCTGAGCCCGGCCGCCGTGTCCGGCCTGAGCGCCACGGCCCTGGCCTCCCTGGCCGATACCCAGCTGGCGACCCTGAGCGCCAAGCAGATCGCCGGACTGACCACCACGGCCCTGGCCGGCTTGAGCGAAACCCAGATCGCCGGACTGACCACCAGCCAGGTGACGAGCCTGACCGCAACCCAGATCGCCAGCCTGGGCACCACGGCCATCGGGGCGCTGACCACCACCCAGATGG
>NZ_MLBG01000207.1 GCF_001936595.1 Desulfovibrio sp. DV | reverse complement strand
TTGCCGCCTTAAACGACTCGCAGATAGCCAGCCTGTCGACGGCGCAACTGGCCCGGTTGACCATGACCCAGATGGGAGCGATTTCCACCACCGGCATGGACGGCCTTGACCACGACCCAGCTGGCCGCCCTGGGCACGGCCGCCGTGGCCGGCCTGACCACCACCGAACTGGCCGCCCTGACCAGGGACCAGTTCGCCGCCCTGACCTCCAGCCAGATCGGCGCGTTGACCGAAAGCCAGGTGCAGTCCCTGAGCACCACCCAGATGGCTGGCCTGAGCATCAATCAGATCAGC
>NZ_MLBG01000206.1 GCF_001936595.1 Desulfovibrio sp. DV | reverse complement strand
TCCGCCACAGACCGAACGTCCCGGGCGATCCGAACGACAGCTCTCCAAGGAGCGTACCTTCCCCAAGGCTGCCCATGAAAAAAATAGGTCTTGTCCTTCTCGCACTCCTTGGTGCGGCCTGCTTGTACTACATTGCGCCCATCCTCATCCTGGTGTCCATTGGGCTCATGCATTTCGCTCACAATGCGCCTGACGACGCAAGGGTCGACGAATATCTGCAACGCGATCTCAAAGAATACTGCGAGAGCAGGATGGGCCGGCCGGTCGCGGTCCACTACGCCTTCCTGCGGGAAGGCCCGACGCA
>NZ_MLBG01000205.1 GCF_001936595.1 Desulfovibrio sp. DV | reverse complement strand
AAAAAGTCAACGCCATCATCAGCGAACACGGCCACATCGTGCTCGGCCGCATGGGCATCCCCCGGCCCGAATACCAGGTGGGCGTGGTGTCGCTCATTATCGAAGGCACAACCGATGAGATCGGTTCACTTACCGGCAGACTCGGGAATATCCCCGGCGTGACCGTCAAGTCCGCCCTGACCAGCAAGACCCTTCGCAAGGAGGACGACCATGATTGACGAATCCCAGCGCACAACCGATGCGTTCATCGACGACAACCGCATCCACGCCGCCCTGGCCGCCGCCAAAACCGACTGCCGCCGACCCCCA
>NZ_MLBG01000204.1 GCF_001936595.1 Desulfovibrio sp. DV | reverse complement strand
ACGCCCGGGCCCCTGGGACGTAGACAGCCGATCCCGCTGCGGGAAACCGGGGTGGGCGGGGACGGGGATCGCAAGAAACCTGGCCACGATTGAAAAAACGAGTTGACGGGCACTGCGGCATCGGCTAGATAGTTTGGCCCGCTGCGGAAAGCCGCGACACGGGACGAGGCGCAACGGCGCTTCGGGATGAGTGAAAAAAGACGTTGACGGGCCGGGCGGGGAAGCGTAGAAGCGCTGCTCCACAATGGGAAACCGGAAACGGACGGGTCGCCTTCGGGGCGAAACGAAATTGAAAATAAGTGTTGACGGTGCTGGC
>NZ_MLBG01000203.1 GCF_001936595.1 Desulfovibrio sp. DV | reverse complement strand
GCGCTCCTGCTGTTTGAAATTGCATCGCCGGCCTGCCTAGCAGATGCGCGGCAACTGTTCGCCTCAAGCATCCCGAGCAGCCGTTTGCCGCCAAGAGGCGTGACCATGGCCACCTTGCCGGCGTGTTCGTCCGTCACCCGGCCAATGACCACGGCCCCGGTCCCCACGCGGCATCGGCCTGCAAGACGGCCAAGGCCGCCTCGGCCTCGGCTTCGGGCAGGATGCACAGAAACTTGCCCTCGTTGGCCAGATACAGCGGGTCCAGCCCAAGCACGGCGCAACCGCCGGCCACGGCCGGATCGACCGGGATATCGGCC
>NZ_MLBG01000202.1 GCF_001936595.1 Desulfovibrio sp. DV | reverse complement strand
GGCCGGACGTGGCCTTTTTCGGCGGCGAGGTGGTGCGCTACGGCGAAGGCCGCGTCCTGGACATGCACTCGGCCGAAGACATGCGCCGGTCCATGGTCAAGGTGGCCTGACCGTCCCGGCGCTCCGACTCTGGCCCGACCGGCCGGCCGGCCATCCGCGGTCCTGCCCGCCGACTCCTTGCCCCCGGCTTCCTGCCCCGCCGGCCATTGACGCTCTCCCCGGGCAGGCGTAGCACATGGAAAAATCCCCAAGCGAGTTGCCGATGTCCCCTGCCACCGCTCCCGACCAGACCAGCCTGCCGCTGACCGCCGCCAACCTTGACGCCACCCTGGCGGTGGTGGCTGAGGCCAGCTAT
>NZ_MLBG01000201.1 GCF_001936595.1 Desulfovibrio sp. DV | reverse complement strand
CCCCCCGGACCCCGGATGGACGGGCGCAAGCGCGGAGAGGGGATTGGGAGAATGGCGGCTGCGGGAGACTGTCCAAGATGGGGGCGGAATTTGTCCCGATGATGCCGCCGCTGTCGCGGCTGGCGCATCAGGACAAATTCCGCCCCCAACCTGCCCTCGGCCCCGAAGACGGGGCCGACAGGTTCGAGAAAGAGCGACCGGACAGGGTTGCTTGTGGCCTGAAAAAACGTTTAATTCTATACTGTTGACCATTGTTGTAATCCCTTGTTATCCCGGCGAAGTCTTGCCCCCTTGAAAAGTTTTTGGGGAGGGTGGGGGTCTGGGGGAGGGAACCCCTTTTTCCAAAAAGGGGTTTCCTCCCCC
>NZ_MLBG01000200.1 GCF_001936595.1 Desulfovibrio sp. DV | reverse complement strand
GAGAGCGCCCCGATCTGGCTGGCGGAGAGTCCGGCCAGTTGCCTGGTGGTCAGGGCGGACAATTCCGTGGCGGTCAGTCCGGACACGGCCGAGGTGGACAGCGCGGCCATCTGGGTCACGGTCAGGACACCAAGCTGGGTGGTGGACAGGGCCGCCTGAAGGTGGAGGCGAGCGCCCCGAGCTGGGTGGTGGTCAGGCTGGCCATCTGGGTTTCGTTTAAAGCGCCCACCTGGGTGGCGGTCAGGGCGGACAGTTCCGTGCCGGGCATGCCCCGGATCTGGGTCGGGGTCAGCGCGCCGATCTGGGCGGTGGAGAGCACGCCGAGCTGGGTGGTGGAGAGCATCCCGATCTGGGTGGCCGTCAACTGGCGCACCTGGGTGGTGGT
>NZ_MLBG01000199.1 GCF_001936595.1 Desulfovibrio sp. DV | reverse complement strand
GTGGTCATCCCGGCCAGCTGGGTGGGCAAGAGGGCCGCGATCTGGGTTGGGGTCATGGTCCCGATCTGGCTGGCGCTCAAGGCGCCAAACTGGGTGGAACTCAGGGCCGCCATCTGGGTGGGCAGCAAGGTGGTCAGTTCCGTGCCGGTGAGGGCCGCCACCTGGGTGGCGTCAAGCGAGGCCACCTGGGTGGTGGACAGCGCGGTGATCTGGGTGGTCTCCAGGGCCCGGATCTGCATCCGGCCCAGGCCGTCGATCTGGGTGGTGGTCAGGGCTTCGATCTGGGTGGTGGACAGGGCGGCGACGGCGGTGGTGGACAGCGCGCCGAGCTGGGTGGAAGCCAGGGCGGCAAACTGGGTGTGGGTCATCTTGCCAAGCTGGGTGACGGTCAGGCCGGACATTCCGGCGGTGGACAGCGCACTGATCTGGGTGGCGCTTAAGACCGCAAACTGGGTGGTGGTGAGGGCCGCGACCTGCTCGGTGGTCAGCCCGCTCATGGCTGTCACGCCAAAGAGCTTCATCTGGTCCGGGGTCAGGCTGGCCAGCTGGGTGGCGGACA
>NZ_MLBG01000198.1 GCF_001936595.1 Desulfovibrio sp. DV | reverse complement strand
GCCGACGAGACAGAGGGAGCCATGAGAAAGGGAAGATTTTCCGAAGAGCAGATGGTTGGCATCCTGCGCGAGGCGGATAAGGATCCGGTAGCCCAGGTCGCCAAGCGCCACGGCATCAGCGAGCAGACGATTTATGGCTGGCGGCAGCGCTTCAGTGGCATGAACGCCGACGATGTCAAACGTCTGCGCCAGTTGGAGCAGGAAAACGCCAGGCTGAAGAAAATGCTGGCCGAGCGGGACCTCGAAATCGAGGTGATGAAGGAAGTTGCCGCAAAAAAATGGTAGGCGCACCCGTCCGTCGCCAGCAGGTGGCCTTCGCGCAAAAGCACGGAGTGTCCCAACGCAGGGCGTGTGCGCTGTTTTCCACTTCCCGCTCGACGTTGCGCTATACTTCGCGCCTTGAGGCCCGTGATGGCCCGCTTCTGGTTGCCATGAAGCAGTTGTCAGACCAGTTCCCCCGGTTCGGGTATCGACGGATACTGGTCTTTATGGAGCAACTGGGACACGCCATGGGAGCCGACAAGGCGTTGCGGCTGTGGCAAAAAGCCGGCTTGCAAGTGCCTCGAAAACGTCCGCGCAAACGCGTGGCGCACTCGCGGCCTAGGCCGCAATTGCCGTCCGGAGCCAACGAGGTTTGGGCCTATGATTTCGTGCACGATGCCTGCGCCAACGGGCAGCAGCTCAAATGCCTTACGATTATTGATGAATATACGAGGGAATGCCTTGCCATTGATGTCGCCGGCAGCATCCGATCGAACCGGGTTATCGAAGTCTTGTCACGTCTGGTGAGTGAACGCGGTACTCCGCGCCACCTGCGCTCGGACAATGGCCCGGAATTTGTTTCAAAGTCGCTGTTACGCTGGGGAACTGACCAAGGGCTGGGCATGGCCCTGATTGATCCCGGCAAACCCTGGCAGAATGGCATGGTCGAAAGCTTCAACGGCAAATTCCGAGACGAATGCCTCTCCATGGAGTGGTTTCGGTCCCGGATGGAAGCCAAAGTGGTCATCGAGGGCTGGCGCAAGCTCTATAACGAGGTGCGTCCGCACTCGAGCCTCGGCAAAATGACGCCGGGAGCGTACGCTCGAATGGTCGGTAACACTTCAACCCAGGGAGCCACTCTCAAGAATTGACTGGTCCGGAGAAAGCCGGCAGGTCA
>NZ_MLBG01000197.1 GCF_001936595.1 Desulfovibrio sp. DV | reverse complement strand
TAATCCCCCCGAAAAAAGCTGGTTCTGAAAAGTAGAATTTTCTCGTAAACCCGGACGAGGAGATTTTACATGAAGACGTCCCGCTACTCCGACAGTCAGATCCTGAGCATCCTGAAGCAGGCCGAAAACGGCATTGCCGTGCCTGCACTTTGCCGCGAACACGGCATGAGCAGCGCCACGTTCTACAAGTGGCGGGCAAAATACGGCGGCATGGACGCCTCCCTTATGGCCCGGATGAAGGAGCTTGAGGAGGAAAACCGCCGACTCAAGCGCATGTACGCCGAAGCCCAGATGAAGGCCGAGGTGCTCCGGGAGGCGCTCGGAAAAAAGTAGTGAGGCCATCTCGCCGCCGTGAGATGGCCAAAGACGCCGTGAAAGGGAAAGCCCTGAGCATCAGACAAGCCTGCGAAGCGTTTGGCATCAGCCAGACATGCTACCGGCATGTGCCCAAGCTGTCTGACGAGAACGAATTCGTGGCCGACTGGTTGGTGCGGCTGACAGCCAACCAGCGCAACTGGGGCTTCGGGCTGTGCTTCCTGTACCTGCGCAATGTGAAGGGGTACGGCTGGAATCACAAACGGGTGTATCGGATCTATCGCGAGTTGGAGCTGAACCTGCGCATCAAACCCAAAAAGCGTTTGGTCCGCGAGAAGCCAGAGCCGCTGGCCCAGCCTGACGCAGCGAATCAGGCGTGGTCCATGGATTTCATGCATGACCAGTTGGAAGATGGGAGAAGCTACCGTCTGTTCAATGTGATCGATGACTTCAATCGGGAAGGGTTGGCCATCGAAGCGGACTTCTCGCTGCCTTCAGAGCGCGTCATCCGGGTTCTGGAGCAGGTTATGGAGTGGCGCGGCAAGCCGAAGGCCATCCGGTGCGACAACGGCCCGGAGTATGTCAGCCATCGCCTGCAAGCCTGGGCCGAGAAGAACAGGATCCGCCTCGACTACATTCAGCCGGGCAAACCGCAGCAAAACGCCTATGTGGAACGCTACAACCGAACCGTGCGCTACGACTGGCTGGGGCAGCACCTCTTTGAGAACATCGAAGAGGTCAGGGACTATGCCACGAGGTGGCTCTGGACTTACAACAACGAACGGCCCAACATGGGCATCGGCGGCATCACCCCGAGGCAGAAACTGAGAACGGCTGCATAGCCCTACTTTTCAGACCGCCTAAAAAGGGGAGGATTACC
>NZ_MLBG01000196.1 GCF_001936595.1 Desulfovibrio sp. DV | reverse complement strand
TACAAACCGGGTACACAGGTAACAAGTTGACTGGGTACATGGGTAACACTTTACGATCCACGGCGGAGGTGATCCATGCCGTGGAAAAAGGTGGACCCCATGGAGGAACGACTCCGATTTATTTCGGAATTCCAAGAGAGCAAATGCTCCTTGTCTGCTGTCTGTCGCCAGTTCGGCATTAGCCGGAAAACAGGATATAAATGGCTTCACCGATTTGAGCTCGGAGGTCTTGAGGCGCTTAACGAAAAAAGTCGTGCCCCACATGACTGTCCTCATAGGACTGAGGCATGGCTCATAGATGCAGTCATCGTATTGCGCCGGCAAAGACCAACCTGGGGGCCACGAAAGATAGCAGCCAAACTACTGCAACAAGGGATGGCTCCACCTGCTCCCAGTACAATTGGTGATATTCTTTCGCGAGCTGGCCTCGTAGAACCAAGAAGGACCAGTCGTCGAGTGGGCATTCGAAGTTGGCGAAGTGGTGTGACTAAACCCGAGCGGGCGAATCATGTTTGGTCGGTTGATTTCAAGGGCTGGTTTCGCACAAGAGATGGAATGCCATGCCATCCGCTGACTGTAAGTGATCTCCATAGTCGCTATTTATTGAGTTGTACGCCTCTCCACAGCCAACGCGGCGAACCTACTGAGCAAGAGTTTGGGAAGATATTTGAAGAATTTGATCTTCCTGAGATAATTAGAGTCGACAATGGATCACCCTTTGGCTCGACAGGACCCTGGGGATTAAGTCGTTTGAGTGTTGGTTGGCTGAAGCTTGGTGTCCGCGTGGAATTCATTCGACCTGGCCATCCAGAAGAGAATGGCAGCCATGAACGTATGCACCGGACCATGAAATCGGAAACAACGCGTCCACCAGAAGCAACTTTACATAAGCAGGCAATTCGACTTGAGCAATGGCGGCAAGTGTACAACGAAGAAAGACCTCATGAAGCCATTGGACAACAAGTCCCTGCGTCTTTGTACAAGCCATCAACCAAGAAATATGCTGGGAGCTTCAAGGAATTTGAGTACCCTCAGTGGTACGAACCGCGGCGTGTTCGAACAGATGGGACGATTTTTTGGAAAGGGAGGCAACGTTTTATTGGTGAAGCGTTCGCCAACTCCACGGTCGGATTAATCGAAAATGCCCTGGGCAATATCGACGTTTATCTTGGAGAATTGCCCTTAGGGGTATTAGATGGAAAGAGCGTATCAGGTCTAATTTCCAGAGGAAAAAGACTCAATACGCTCATGGA
>NZ_MLBG01000195.1 GCF_001936595.1 Desulfovibrio sp. DV | reverse complement strand
CCAGAACTCGGAGCGTTTCTTGATGGTTTCTTCCAGCTTGGCCAGTTCGCGCCGGTCGGCATCGGTCTTGGCCGCGGCCTTGGTCTTCTCGTGCTGGAATTTGACCTGCTCGGGGTTGCCCTCGTAGACGGCGGCGTAGGTCAGGTTGAGATAGGCGTGAAAGACGTCGCCGGCCTGCCCGAGAACCTGGCCGTAGATGGACCGGATTTCAGCGTTTTCCGGCACCCGAAGGCGCACTTTCTCCAGATAGCTGACAGCGGCCTTGGGATTGCCTTCCTGGGCCAGCATCCGGCCGTATTCGAAATTGGCGTCGATGTCGGCGGGATTTTGCGCAAGCGCCGCCTCAAGCAGGCTCTTGGCCCGGGCGAAATCCCGGATGCGCAGATAGTAGCGGCCGGTTTCGCGCAAAACCAGGGCGTCGTTGCCGCCGCAGGCCAGGGCTGCGTCAAAGGCGGAGCGGGCCTGCCCCATGTCGTCCAGGGACCGGGACAGGGCGATGGCCAGCCCGAGCTTGTCCAGGCAGGTCATCTTGTCGCCGAGCTTGCGGAAATAGGCCACGGCGTTTTTGGCGTCGGTGTAGCGGGCGCGCACCAGCATCTGGGCGCGCTTGAAGGTGGCGTCCTGATCCTTGCGGTTTTGCACGTCGCGGGGCAGGAGCTTGATCCGGTCCTTTAAGTAGTTCATGCGCTCGTCGATGCCGGGGTGGGTGCTTAAATAGGTGGGGATGTCCCCGCCGCCCTGCATCCATTTGAGCTTGCGCATGGTTTCGAAGGCCTCGACCAGGCCCTGGGGCGGATAGCCGGCGGCCACGAGGTAGTTCATGCCCACCTGGTCGGCCTCGCGTTCGTCGTCGCGGGAATATTTGAGATAGGCATGGGCCGAGAGGGCCTGGGAACCCACGGCCACGGCCGTGCCCAGGTCCTGTTTGCCGGTGGTCTGGCCAAGCACCACCCCGGCCAGGACGCCGACGAGCTGGCCCAGGGAAAGCAGTTTCATCTCGCCCACGCGCTTGGCGATATGCCGCTGGCTGACATGGGCCAGTTCGTGGGCCAAAACGCCGGCCATCTCGGACTCGTGCTCCATATGGAGCAGCAGGCCGGTGAAGACAAAGACATAACCGGCCGGCCCGGCAAAGGCATTGACCGCGTTGTTGTTGACGATGCCGACGGTGAAGGGAAAGGCCTGGGGCGGCATGGCTTTGACGATGCGGTCAACCACGCCCATGACGTAGTCGTTGATCTCGGTGTCCTCAATAAGCGGCAGCCGGGATCGGATGAGGATGTTGAACTTCTCGCCAAGCTCCCGTTCATCCTTGAGATCGAAGGAAAAAAACGAAGCCTGGGCGCAGGGGGCCAACACCGTGGCCACCACAAACCAGACGGCAGCCAGGGCCGCTGCCAGTCGCCGGGACCTGCCCGGCCGGGGGGAAAAGCTACGGACGAACATGGTTGCAACCCTACGCCGATCCGGCAGCGAAGGAAAGATGGTGGTGCACTTGGTTCGCGCTGGCGGTAAAATGCCGAGATTTCTGATAGTTCAAAGGACTGTCGGGGTGGGCGGCCCGGGCC
>NZ_MLBG01000194.1 GCF_001936595.1 Desulfovibrio sp. DV | reverse complement strand
CTCAAAGCCCAGGCCCGACAGGATGGTCTTGGCCCGATGCTCGGGATTATAGCCCAGGGCGTGCTCCATGCTGGCCTGCTCGTGGGACAGGGCGTCCAGGGCGGCGGCGTCCCCGGCGGCCACGGCCGCATCGTAGCGCAGCCAGAACTCCTTCCACGACGGCAAGGCGGCCATGACCCAGGCAAGAAGCGTCATGCCCAGATCGGACTCCTCCATCTCCTGGGCCACATAGCCCAGGCGCGCGCCGGTAGACAGCGACACCTTGCCGCTGTCCGGTTCGGACTCGCCGGCAATGAGCTTTAAGAGCGTGGATTTACCCGCGCCGTTTTGGCCGACAATGGCCAGCCGGGTGCCACCGGGAATCTCCAGGGAAAAATCCTTGAACAGATCCCGGCCGGCATAGGCCTTGGAAAGATTTTGCAGACTGACTTTGGCCATGGTGGGTGTGTCGCTACGCCTTCGTCTTGGCCGCCACAACGGACGGCTCGGTGAAAATTGGTCGCCTTCGCGGGGCGTTTGTACGCAAAAAAGGGCAGGAGAACCAGCCCCGGCCAGCCCCCTGCCCTATTCTGCGCAACACGCTGCAATCGATGCGAAAAATGATCTCCTGGAAAGGAGGGTCCGGGAGGGGGGTACCCCCTCCCGGCCGCCGGAGACATCCCCCTCCGTATCTCCCCTCTCACTACGCCAATCGGGCCACGACCAGATCGCCCATGGCCTTGCAGCCGACAAGCTGCTTGCCCGGCTCCATGATGTCGCCGGTGCGATAGCCCTCGGCCAGCACCTTGGCGCAGGCCGTCTCGATGGCCTCGGCGGCAGCGGTTTCACCAAACGAATGCTTGAGCATCATGGCCAGGGACAGGATGGTGGCCAGGGGATTGGCCTTGTCCTGGCCGGCAATGTCCGGGGCCGAACCGTGGATTGGCTCATACAGGCCCGGATTGGCTTCACCGAGCGACGCCGACGGCAACATGCCGATGGAGCCGGTGATAACCGCCGCCTCGTCGGACAGGATGTCGCCGAAAAGATTCTCGGTCACGATGACGTCAAACTGCGACGGATCGCGCACCAGCTGCATAGCCGCGTTGTCCACGTACATGTGCGACAGCTCGACATCGGGGTAGTCCTTGGCCACTTCGATGACCACCGCCCGCCACAGGCGCGAGACGTCGAGCACGTTGGCCTTATCCACCGAACATAGCTTGCCGCCGCGCTTTCTCGCCGTCTCGAAACCGACCTTGGCAATGCGGCGCACCTCATGCTCGGCGTAGACCATGGTATTGAAACCGACCTGCTCGCCGCCGCGCTCCTCGATGCCACGCGGTTCACCAAAATAGGCCCCGCCGGTCAGTTCGCGGATGACCATGACGTCAAGTCCCTTGCCCACGATGTCCGGGCGCAGACAGCAGGCCGCCGCCAGCTCGGGAAACAACTTGGCCGGGCGCAGGTTGGCAAAAAGCCCCAGGGCCTTGCGGATGCCAAGGAGCCCCTTCTCCGGACGGATGGCCGGATCAATGGTGTCCCATTTCGGGCCGCCAACCGCGCCCAACAAGACTGCATCGGCCGCCTTGCAAGCCGCAACCGTGGCCTCAGGCAACGGACTTCCAGTGGCATCAATAGCCGCGCCGCCAATCAGCGCCTGGCTGTACGCAAACTCCAGCCCGAATTTCTTCCCGACCGTGTCCAGAACCTTCACAGCCTCGGCCACAATCTCCGGCCCGATCCCGTCCCCCGGCATGACGCATATATTGTAACGCATGAATATAATTTCCTTAAGAGTTGAAGAGGGAGAGAAGATGCCTCCGGCGGCGGGGG
>NZ_MLBG01000193.1 GCF_001936595.1 Desulfovibrio sp. DV | reverse complement strand
TTCGGGCACAGCATGGGCAGCAACCGCTGGTATTCGAGCCCGGCCAGGACGTTATGGTCGCAAATCTGTTCCAGCGGATTGCGATAGTGGGTGGCCAGGATGCTGACCAGGCGGGCGATGATGCCCATGGCGTTATTCGCATGGATCGTGGCCCAGACCGAATGCCCAGTCAGCGCCGCGTCGATGGCCGCGACAGCCGCCTCGACGTACCTGATCTCGCCGATCATGAGCACGTCCGGATCGCTTCTCATGGCCCCTGCGATGGCGTCACAATAGGCACCGGACCGGCTGTCCCTGTCGTTGCTGGCGATGAGGACCTGACGCACCCCCTTGAGGGGATACTCGGGTGGGTCCTCGATGCTGAAATAGGCTTTCTCGGGATTGCGCTCTGTCATGGACTCCATGACGTGCTTGAGGAAGGTCGACTTTCCGTGCCCCGTGGGTCCCGAAATGATCGTCAACCCCGTGCGCTTGGTCAAAAACTGGGCTGAGTCGCATTGGTCCGACGTGAAGCCGAGGGCTGTCATGCGCTCCTGCAGCGAGCCCTTGGCGGACGTCGCATCGTAGAGAAGCCGCAGGGACATAGAGGTGCCCACTCCAGACTCCGCCTGGGCGCACTCGATGGGCTCCGAGTGCACGCGCACGGAATGCACGTTTGGCGGCAGGTAATTGCGCTGAGCGATCCGTCCGTCCTGCCGTTCGGTCGGCGAAAAGCAGGCGTCGGCCGACTGGGAGAGCTTTTGATAAATGCAGGCGATCAGCCGCTTGCCCAGTTCAGCATTAAGCTGCGTGTGGTCCGTCAGCATCCCCAGGCAGCGGAATCGAATAATGGTATAGAGCCCGAAGTCCATGAGGTGGATGTCGGATGCTCCTGTGTCGAAAGCGTCCTTGATGAGGTCGATGGCATACTGCTGCACCTCATTTTCCGCATGGCCCGTCCTGGCAGCTTGCGCTTGATAGGTGTTGTCGAACTCTTCCGGCTTATGGAATTCATAGGTCAAAATGCCGCGACGGCGTAAGCTTCCATAGAAATCAACAATTTGCAGATTGTTTTTGAGTTCCGCCGAAATATGGAGAACGCCATTGACCAGGGCCACACGTCCCCGCAAAGCCTCTGGTATATTATCAATAATGCTGATCTGTTCCATAGTGGTCCTACTCGAACGCTAATGCGGTTGATGCGTTGCCCCGTCGCACCAAGACGCCGGTGCGATTGATGGCGGTGATGACGCCGCCGCCGAACTTGTCACCGGGGCGCACCGTCATCAGGTTGCCGGCGCTCGACCGGATCGTGGCGCTGGTATAGCCGTCTGCACCCTGGATGGAGACGACAACCGAAGAAGCCTGTCTGGGCGGTGCCGCCGCCACGGGCTTCGGAAGCTCCGGCAAGATCGCTGTCTGGTGGGGTACGGGGGAGGGTTGCTTCGGGAGGAGCTTTTCCTTCTCCTGGGCAATGGCCACTTGCAGTCTGACCTCATCCAGTTCGGCACGTAGGGAAGTCATTTGCTCCAGGTTTCCAGACTTCGGCACAGAGTCCGCGATGGCTGCCGCGACCGTGAAAGGTGGAATTTCCGATTCCTTTGCCTGGGTTTCCTTCGAGGCGGGAGTCAATGGCGACGGTACGGTGGATCGCACCGGGGCCGGGGCAGAAACCGAAGCCACCTCTTTGGTTTGAGATTTTGGCGGGAGTTTGGCCGGAGAAGGAAGGTCGACCTCCTGCCATCCCCAAAGGACCCAGACACCGACGAGCACCAGGCCCAGGGTCGCCATCCCGCACCCGAGTAGCCACAGGACTCTTCTGCGATTACTTTGTTGCGACATAGACAGCCCCCTTGATAGTCCAGACGTTTTTGTCCATTGAGATCGTCTCC
>NZ_MLBG01000192.1 GCF_001936595.1 Desulfovibrio sp. DV | reverse complement strand
CCGGACCAGCACGGCAATGTCGCCCGGAGCCAGGGTCTGGGCGGAAAAGTCGCGGGTCAGGGTCAATGACGAGCCGCCAAGCAGGCCGGCCACCCGTTCAGCCACCCAGGCCGCCTCTCCGGCCGCCGTGGGGGCCTCGTAGAGCTGAATCTCGCAGGCCGCCTGGGTCTCGCTGCCGGCCCGGGAGACAAGGGCCGTGCGGCCGGGAAACACCCCGGCGGCCAGATCGAGCAGGGGCGCGGCCGAGCGGAAATTGTCCGTCAGGGCAATGGTCGGACAGGTCCGGCCACAGCTCGGCCAGGGCCGTCCCCACCCGGCCCGAGGCGCCCCGGAAGCCGTAGATGGACTGGTCCGGGTCGCCGATGGCAAAAAGCGCGGCCCGCTCGCGCCCGGCCAGGGCGGCAATGACGGCCAGCTGCAGCGGGGTCAGGTCCTGCACCTCGTCAACCAGCACATGGGTCCAGGGCGGACGATGCCGGCCGGATTCCATGGCGGCCAGCCAGCCTTCCAGCAGGTCGGTGAAATCGGTCAGGGCGTAGTCTTTTTTGTGGGCGGCGTAGCGGGCGGCGTAGAGTTCCGGGCCGGGAATGCCTTCCGGGCGAAATTCCGGCGGGGCCAGCCGTTCCCGGGCCAGACTCAGCTCCTTCCAGGCCGTGCGCAGCCGCGCCCCGGTCAGTTCGGGATTGGCCAGGGCAAAGAGCCGTTCGCTGGATTTTTCCGACAAGATGACCGGTTCGGGTTCGCCGGCCTCGGTCCGGGCGCAAAGGGCCAGGGCGTGCAGGGTGTCGGCCCGGGGGATGTCGCTGCCGCCGTCCTCCCGGGCCAGCCGTTCGCGCAGCTGGGTGGCGGCCCGGCGGGTGAAGGTCACGGCCAGGATGTTGCCGGCGGCCACGCCCAGGGCCAGGAGCGAACGGATGCGGGCAATGAGGGTATGGGTCTTGCCCGTGCCCGGACCGGCCACCACCAGCACGTGGCGGGCTCCGGTGGCGACCGCCCGGGACTGGTCGTCGGTGAGGCCGGCGGCCGGGGCAGGGGTTGGCGTCGGCGGTCGGCGACGGCCTTTTTCAGAGACTTTGACGGCGGCGCGGCGTTTGGCCGGAGACGGGGCCAGGGCAGGGGGAGGTTCGGCCGGGGCGTCGTCGTCCGGGGCCGGCTCGCGCGGCGCGGTCCGGGCCATGGGCGCGGCAGCCAGGAAGCGGCCGGCCTTGAGGTCGCGCCGCTCCTCGTCGGAAAAAACCGTGATGCGGCCGAACTGGCCGTCAAAGCCGGCCTGCCGGCTCACCTTGCCCTGGCGCATCCGGGTGATCGCCTCGGCCAAACCGGGGCTGACCCGGCGCAGGTCCTCGGCCGGCACGTCGCGCAGGATGGCGATTTCCGTGCCGAAGCGGGCAAAGAGCGTCCCGAGGAGCGTGCGCACCTTGCCGGTCTTGGGGCCGACGCCCAAGACCTCGCCGGCCACCTCGTCCAGGGGAACGAGCGAGGTGAATCCCGGCGCGCCCTCCGGGCGCACGGGTGTGGCCCGGTCGGCCAGATCGAGCACCCGGTGGAGCACGCCAAGGGTGAGCGGCTTGCCGCATTTGGGGCAGATGCCGCCGAGGTCCTTGGCCGCTGCCGGTTCCATGGCCACGCCGCAGTCGCGGTGGCCGTCGAGGTGGTATTTGCCCTCTTCCGGGAAAAATTCCACGGTGCCGGCAAACTGCGTCTCTCCGGGTGTGCCGCGCAGGGCACCAAGGATGCCGGCGTAGGAGGCCGGGCCGGTAAAGCGATTGGATTCCCGGCCGAGTTTTTCGCCGGAATGGGCGTCGGAATTGGAAATGAGCCGGAAGCGGTCCAGGGCCGAAAGCGTCCAGTTCATGTCCGGGTCCGAGGAAAGCCCGGTTTCCAGGGCGAAGATTTCCCGGGCCAGGGAGCCGTAGCATTCCTCCACCGAATCAAAG
>NZ_MLBG01000191.1 GCF_001936595.1 Desulfovibrio sp. DV | reverse complement strand
AGTGGGACATGAAGCGCGTGGAAAAAGCCGGACTGGTCAAGTTCGACTTCCTCGGGCTCAAGACCATGACGGTCATCGATGACGCGCTGCAAATCATCCGCGAGATGGGCGAGACGCCGCCGGACCTCGACACCCTGCCCTTTACCGACGAGGCCACCTACGAACTCTTTGCCCGGGGCGACACCGACGGCATCTTCCAGGTGGAAAGCCAGGGCATGCGCAAGTATCTGCGCATGCTCAAACCCAACTGCTTTGAAGACATCATCGCCATGCTGGCGCTCTATCGTCCGGGTCCGCTCGGGTCGGGCATGGTCGAGCTTTTTATCCGCCGCAAGCACGGCGAGGACGTGGTCGAATACCCCCATCCGCGCCTGGAAGAGACGCTGAAGCCCACCTATGGCGTCATCGTCTACCAGGAACAGGTCATGAAGATCGCCCAGGTCCTGGCCAGTTTTTCCCTGGGCGCGGGCGATTTGCTGCGCCGGGCCATGGGCAAGAAAAACGCCGAGGAAATGGCCAAGCAGCGCAGCTTTTTTGTGGAGGGCTGTGCGAAAAATGACATTGAGGCCAAAAAGGCCAATGAAATTTTCGACTTGATGGAGAAGTTCGCGGAATACGGCTTCAACAAGTCCCACAGCGCCGCCTATGCCCTGATTTCCTACCACACGGCCTATTTAAAGGCCCACTATCCGGTGGCGTTCATGGCCGCGCTCATGACCTCGGATATGGAAAACCAGGACAAGCTCCTGCAATACATCGCCGCCTGCCGCGACAACGACCTCGAACTGCTGCCGCCCGACGTCAATGCCGGCTATCCGCACTTTTCCGTCAAGGACAATAAGATTCTCTACGGGCTGGCAGCGGTCAAAAACGTCGGCCGCGACGCCGTGGCCGAGATTGTGGCCGCGCGGGAGGAGGGCGGGCCGTTTACCTCGCTCCTTGATTTCACCAGCCGTGTGAACATGCGCAAGATCACCAAGCGCGTCATCGAATACCTGATCAAATGCGGGGCCTGCGACAAATTCGGTTGTACCCGGGCGGCCCTGCTGGCCGGCCTGGATCAGGCCGCCGCCCTTGGCCAGAAGCGGGCGGCGGATAAAAACGACGGCCGCCTGTCGCTCATGACGCTCATGCCCGAACAGCCCAAGCCAACTGTCGGCCTTGGCCTGTCCTGCGCCGAGGCCGCGCTGCCGGAATGGCACCACGAAGAGATGATGGCCTTTGAAAAGGAAGCACTCGGCTTTTACCTGACCAGCCATCCGCTTCTCGCTTTCGAGCGCGACCTGCGGGCCATGCGCCTGACCACCCTGGCCCAATGCGCCGGCATGGAACCCGGTGTCGAGGTGAAAATCGCCTGCATCTGCGTGTCCACCAAGGAAATCATCACCAAAAAAGGCCAGAAGATGGCCTTCTGCAAGCTCGAAGACCACCTTGGCGGCGAGGCCGAGGCCGTGGTCTTTTCCGATGTCTACGCCCTTTCCCGCGAACAGCTCGACGCCGACACTCCGCTTTTTGTCACCGCCAAAATCGGCAACTCGGATCCGGTCGAGGGCGAAGGCAAAAAAATCATCAAGCTCCAGGCCGTGCGGGTCGATCCCCTGTCCAAGTTCATCGGCGGCAGCGACGAACCCGTGGAAATCCTGGTCGCCTGCCCCGAAGGCAACCCCGTGACCCTTGATCCGCTGGCCCGGATCCTCAAAAAATACCCTGGCCAGTGCACCGTGCATCTGGTGCTGAACCTGCCCAGGGCCGTTTGCCGGCTGCGGCTTGGCCACGAATACGGCGTCAAACGCTGCCCGGAACTTCGCCGCGAATTGGATGCGTTCGAGCAGGGGGCCATGGGCCGGTAGGGAAGTTGAAAGACGAAAGCGGGGTAAAGGCGAAGCCGAGGCGAAAGCGAAGGCGAAGGCGAAGACTGGGGCGCTGCCCCAGGCCCCGCCGGGGGCTTGAAG
>NZ_MLBG01000190.1 GCF_001936595.1 Desulfovibrio sp. DV | reverse complement strand
TCAAGGGGTTCATACCATTCGTAAAAGATATCAGGCAGAGGGAGTCCTAGGGGACTTCCAGGGCCAGCGCGTCTACGATGTCGCGGTCCGCTTCCAGAAACGGCCGCATCCGGCCTTCCTGCGGGGTCAGCCATTCCATGTCCTGGCCTTCCAGGGGAAGCGGTTCCCCGTCAAAGGCGTGGACGTGGAAAAAATGCAGATGGACCGAGAGGTGTTCGTAGGAATGCGCTTTTTCTCGGAAAAAGGCAATTGCAGTGGGCGTGATGCCCAGTTCTTCGCGCAGTTCCCGGGCCAGGGCCACATCCGGCGTCTCGCCCGGCTCGATCTTGCCGCCGGGAAATTCATACGCTCCGGCCATGGGTTTGCCCTCGGGCCGGCGCACGCCCAGATAGCGGCCGCCCTGCCAGATAATGGCCGCCACCACATCGACAACTTTGTGGGCCGCGCTCACGCATCCTCCAGAAGGGCCGCCCGGCGCGCTTCCAGATCGGCAATTTCCTCTTCCATAATCGACATCCGGGCCAGCAAATCCTCGGACTCCCGGGAGAGTTCGCTGTATTCCTTGCTGAGCTTGGAGAAAAGCTCGCGCTGGGCATAGGTCTCGGGGGCAGCCATGACGGCCTCCACCTCGGACTGCTTGGTTAAAAGCGCCTCCAACTCGGCTTCGAGCTTCTCAAAGGCCTCGCGCTTGGGCTTGATGTCGCGGTAGAGGGCGTTTCGCTGCTCGGCCACCCGGCGCTTGCGTTCCTTGTCCTCCTGGCGCGAAACCTTCTGGACCGGAGCCGAGGCCTCGCCATCCTCCACCCGGCAGGCCGAGGCCTCGGCCATCTGGGCGGCTTCATAGGCGGCGTAGCCCTCGTCGTAGACGGTGATGCCGTCGGCCCCCACGGACCAGACTTCGCCGGCAGCCTCGCGCAACAGATAGCGGTCGTGGGCAACCATCAGGATGGTGCCGGTGAACTCGGCCAAGGCGCGCACCAAGGCTTCACGGCTTTCCAAATCCAGGTGGTTGGTCGGTTCGTCCAGAATCAGGAAATTGGCCCGGGCCGAAAAGAGTCCGGCCAGGACCAGACGCGATTTCTCGCCGCCGGACAGCTCGGAAACCCGGCGCTCCCAATAATCCTCGCCCAGGAGAAAAAGCCCGAGCGTGGAGCAGCACTCCAGATGGGTGGCCTTGGGGCCGGCCATGCGCCGCATCTCGGCCATGACCATGGCTTCGGTGTTTAAAATCTCGGTCTGGTGCTGGCTGAAATAACCGATCTTGACCCCGGTGCCGAGGACTATGCGGCCGTCGGTCGGCTTGTTGGCCCCGACAATGAGCTTTAAAAGCGTGGTCTTGCCCGCGCCGTTGTGCCCGACCAGGGCCACCTTCTGGCCCCGGAAAAGCTGAAAGGTCAGTGCCGGCCACAGCGGGTCGCGCCCAGGCCAGGCATAGGCCAGATCGGCGGCAGCGCAGACGGTCTTGTCCGACCGCTCGGGCTCGGGCAGGGAGAAATCAAGGGTCCGGCCGCGCACATCCGGCCGGTCGCCCCGCAGGGCCGAAATCTCCTTGTTGAGCTTGTCCACGGTCTTCAGCTTGCTCTGGGCCTGACGCGCCTTGCTGGCCTTGTAGCGAAACCGGTCAATAAACACGCTGTGCTGCTTGATCTTATTATCGATGGCCGCAGCTTGGCGCTCCCACTGCTTTTCCATCTCCTCGCGCCACACGAGAAACTGGGAGAACGACCCAGGCCGCCAGATGGGCTTGGCCTCGCCGAGAAAGAGCGTGTGGGTGGCCACCCGGTCGAGAAAGACCCGGTCATGGGCCACGAAAATAAGCACCCCGGCAAAGGCGCACAGAAAACGATTCCAGCCAGGACACGGCTTCGAGATCCAGGTGGTTGGTCGGTTCGTCCAGAAGCAGCACGTCAGCCCCGGCCGTCAGCACCCGGGCCAGCTTGGCCCGCTCCCGCCAGCCGCCGGACAGGCCGGATATGGGGCTGTGAAAATGCTTTTCC
>NZ_MLBG01000189.1 GCF_001936595.1 Desulfovibrio sp. DV | reverse complement strand
GGGGGATCCGATCCCCCGGCCGCCGGAGGCATCTTCCGCCTTTTCTTCTTCACCTCCCCCCTGTTGCCGCAGGCACGGCATAGTCCTCCTCCTCAAACCCCAATTTACGCATGCGTTTGGGGGCGAGCAGGCCGGCGGCGTCGGCTTCGGCCAGAACACCGGTGGCGGCCATGTGGGCGGCCAGGGTGCGGCCGGCCTTGCGGGAGGCGGCCAGGAGCCTGGAGACCGTGTCGTAGCCCAGCGCCGGCACCAGCACCGTGGCCAGGGCCTGGCTCTTGTCCACCAGCTCCTGGCAGCGGTCCTCGTCGGCGGTGATGCCGGCGACGCACTTGTCGGCAAACACGGTTGAGGCGTCGCGCAAAAGATGCAGCGATTCGAGCAGGCTGTGGGCTAAAAGCGGCATGTACTGGTTGATTTCGAGCTGGCCGAGGCCAGCGGCCAGGGTCAGGGTCTGGTGGTTGCCCATGACCCGCAGCGCCGCCTGCCCGACGCACTCCGGGATGACCGGGTTGACCTTGCCGGGCATGATCGACGACCCGGCCTGCAAGGCCGGCAGCCGGATCTCGCCCAGGCCGGTGGAGGGGCCGCTGGCCAAAAGGCGCAGATCCGAGGCGATTTTCAGCAGATTGGCGGCATAGGCCGACAGGATGCCCGAGACTTCCACAAAGGCGTCGGCATTGGCCGTGGCGTCCACCAGATTTTCCGCCCGGGACACGGGCAGGCCGGTCAGATGGCGCAGATGCTCGGCCGCCTTGAAAATATAGGCCCGCGGCGCGCCCAGGCCGGTGCCCACGGCCGTACCGCCAAGGGGCACTTGCTTGATGCGCTCGCGGCACTTGAATATGCGCCAGCGGTCGCGGGACACAGCCTCGGCATAGGCCCCGAAGGCCATGCCGAGGGTCATGGGCACGGCATCCATCAGCTCGGTGCGCCCGACCTTGACCACATGGGCGAATGCGGCCTCCTTGGCCTGCAAGGCCTCTTGCAGCCGGGCCGTGGTCCCTTCCAGCTCTTTTAAAAGCTGCAGGGCGGCCACGCGAAGGGCGGTCGGATAGGTGTCGTTGGTGGATTGGTGGAGATTGACGTGGTCCAGGGGCGAGAGAAAGGCAGAGTCGCCCGGAACGCGTCCGAGCAGCTCAAGGGCCCGGTTGGCCACCACCTCATTGACGTTCATATTGGTGGAGGTGCCGGCCCCGCCCTGGTAGGCGTCCACGATGAACTGGTCGGCGTGGCGGCCCTCGGCCACTTCGCGGCAGGCGGCCACGATGGCCTCGGCCCGGCCCGGGTCGAGATGGCCGGTGTCCTGATTGGCCAGGGCGCAGGCGGCCTTGACCAGGGCATAGGCCCGAATCAGCTCGGGCAGCACGGGCTGGCCGGAAACAGGGAAATTTTCAGCGGCACGTGCCGTATGAATGCCGTAAAGGGCGCCCTCGGGGAGTGATCTTGCTCCCAGGGCATCAGTTTCCTGTCGCATGGAGCACACTCCCCGATAGGCGACCCAGTGCGACGAGCAGGGGGCCGGACCATCCGTCCCCTGAACGCCGCTGCGGCGGCTTGGGTAACACGAACGCTGTAAAAGATCACCAGGGGAGGCACTGCCTCTCCTGCCGGGGCGTTGCCCCGGACCCCACCAGGAGAGGCGCTGCCTCTCCTGGACCTCTCCGGCAGGGCTCTGCCCTGCACCCGGCAGGGCTCTACCCTGCACCCGGCAGGGTTCTACCCTGCACCCGCCAGGGCTCTGCCCTGGACCCGCCGGGGGGGTCACCCCCCCGGACCCCCGGAAGGGGGTGGTGGGGGCTCAGGTTCAGGCATGGCCCCCGGACCCCCGGAAGGGGGTAGGTGGAAAGGTCGGCGTTGGCCCTTTGCCCGGACTCCCGCTGCGGCCAGGGCCGTTGGCCGGGGCCGCATGGCGGCCCCGACTTTCCGGCTGGAGGCGGGAGCGTCCCGTGGCAGCAGGGCGCTTGGTCAAAGATCCGATGCAGTTTCGTGCGTTACTTCCCCCGTTCGAGGGGGGTTCCGGGGGGGTAGCCATCCCCCCCC
>NZ_MLBG01000188.1 GCF_001936595.1 Desulfovibrio sp. DV | reverse complement strand
AAAAACTCTTTATGGTTTTAAGGCTTATCCGCTATTTTCCCTTATCGGGGGGTGCAACCAGGAAATTGGTCCTTATCCTGGCTGCACCCCCGCCAAGGGGGTCCGGGGGGATTATCCCCCCCGGCGGGGTTCGGGGCAGCGCCCCGATTCTCTTCTAGTTCTCAGCCGAGTGCAGGCCGCCGGCGCCGGCGGCGAAGCGGACGTTGGTGCGTTCGGGATCGGTCTTGGACGGCTTGGAGCAGTTCCACAGGCAGGCCCCGCAGTGCACGCATTTTTCCCGGTCGAAAAGCGGCACGCCGTCGTCGGGATTGGTGGTGATGGCCTGGCCGGAGCAGGCTTCGATGCAGGTCTTTTCGCAGCAGGCCCGGCAGGTGTCGTGGTCCTCGAAGGTGACGTGGTCGGCGTAGCCCGGCGCGGCCTGCACCTTGCCGCCAAGGAGCAGCGCATCCTGGTGGGAGATGAGCAGGTTGCCGTCGTATTTGATCTCCGGCCAGCCCACGCGGTCCATGAGGGCATCGTGCAGGGCCAGCCCCTTGGCCGTGGCTTCCTGGCGGATGCGCTGGATTTCTTCGCAGGACACACGGCCCCGGTAGTATTCTTCGATGGACGGGATGCGTTTGTGTACGGGCTGGGAATCGGCCGGCCAGCACAGTGCCCCCTTGGTCAGGCCGGCAAGGGCCATGCCGACGATGCCCGGAATGAACCCGGAGGCAAAGCCCTCGCGGGAGCGGGCGGCGATTTTGGCTTCGGCCTCGACCCAGGAGGCCCGGCGGCGGGCGACGTAGGTTTTTTCCAGATTTTCCGAGGTAAAGGGCAGGCCCTGTTCCAGCAACTGGACCACGGCCTCTCCGAGTTGCACGCCGGAGGTCCAGGCCTCGTCCACGCCCGAGCCGGTGAGCACGTTGGTGGTGCCGGAGCCTTCGCCGATGCGGGCGTAGCCGTCGCCGACCAAGTAGGGCTCGCCGTTTTTGCCGGATTCCTGGAGCGTCTTGGCTCCAAACGAGCGGATGGTGCCCCCCCTCAGCTGTTTCCACAGGTAGGGGTGCTGCATCCAGTGCTGGAGGTAGCGGTAGGCGGTGCGCACCGGGTTGTCGAACCAGCTCGGCACAAAAATGCCAAGCGATGCAACATGTCCGGGCAATACATAGAGGAAGCCGAAAATTTCCGGTTCCGGGAAGCCGATGGTGTGGATGACCGTGCCGACCTTCCAGGAACAGTTACCGGGCAGGTCCACCACGAATTTCATGCCGACGGCGTAGTCGCGCTGGTGGTGGCCCATGGGCAGGCCGCGGGCCTCGTCGATGGCCCGGCCGACCGGCCCGACCGGCCCGTCGCCAAGGACGGTCAATTTGGCCCGAACGTCCATGCCGGGCATGAAAGCGGCGTCGGGTTTGCCGGCCTTGTCCACGCCCTGGTCGGCCAGCCGCACGCCGACCACCTTGCGGTGTTCGATGATGGGGGCGGCAACCGGCGAGGACGGCCAGATCTGGGCCGCGCCGGTGGCCATGATATTGCTGCCCACCCACTGGTTGAACTGGCCAAGCGAAAAGGTCAGGCCGCCGTGCTTTTCCAGAAACGGCGGGATGTAGGGCAATTCAACGGCCATGTCCTTGCAGGTGCAGCCCGGAACGCGGCCGCCCAGGAGCGAAATGGCCTTGTCCGCAGCCTTTAGGGGCAGCGGCCGGCGGCTGGCTCCGTGGGGATCGAGGAGATAGACGACCTTTTCCTCGGTGATGGGCGTGCACAGCGGGACGCAGGCCGCATCGAGGCCGGGCAGGCTCTCGCGGATGCCGCGTGCCTTGGACACCACGCCGGAGACGCCGACGCCAATGTCGTCGGCCCGCTCGTAACAGATGACCTGGGGCGGCAACCCGGGCACGACAGTGCTTTCCATGACCGCCGAGCCGTCCTCGTTGACGATGCCCTTGGCGAGCGTGGTCAGAAACCCGCCCATGGCCGGGCCAAAGCCGACGCAGACAATGTCCGTTTCCATGACCTGCCGCTCATCCATACGCGCCTCCGTGGGTGGGTGGGAGGAGAAGAGGCGAAGAGCC
>NZ_MLBG01000187.1 GCF_001936595.1 Desulfovibrio sp. DV | reverse complement strand
GAGGGGGGAATGCCTCCGGCGGCCGGGGGCCTGAGGCCCCCGGACCCCCCGTATGGGTAAAAAGGGGCGGCGGTATCGCGTCGGTGGGAGGGAGCAGGAAAAAAAAGCGTCGGTCGGGCAAAGCCGCCGCAGTGGAAGCCTGACGGGTCCACCGTTGCTCCGGGGGGGCAGCCCCCAGGAGCAACGGGCAGGGAAACGGTTAATTTGTGGCTGCTGCGGGTGGTTGCCGCAGGAAGGCCGTCCGGTCAATGATTGCGGCCGAAAATCCCGGTCATGGCCTTGAGCCGGGCGGCAATGGCCGGCTCGAACTGATCGTCCCCGGCCCGCCAACTCCAGTTGCCCTTGGCCACCGACGGCATGTTCATGCGCGCCCCCTCGCCCAGACACAAAAGGTCCTGCATGGGCACGACCACCTTGGAAGCCGCGCTGGCCATGACCAGCCGCAACAGTTCCCAGGGCGTCTCCTCGTGGGGAATCTGGCGGCCGAGATAGGCATAGAGCGATTCCAGGACCTCGCTGCCGGATTCGCTGCGCGCCCAGCCCAGGGTGGTGTTGTTGTCGTGGGTGCCGGTGTAGGCCACGCTGTTGTGGCTGTAATTATGCGGCGCGTCGCGGTTTTCGGCCAGGCTTGAGCCGAAGGCGAACTGGAGCACGCGCATTCCGGGAAACCCGAAGGCCTGCATGAGTTCGCGCACCTCGGCGGTGATAACGCCCAGGTCCTCGGCAATGATCGGCAGGGCCGGGAAACGCCGGGTCATGGCTGTAAAAAGGGCCCGGCCCGGAGCCTTGACCCACTCGCCCCGTACCGCTGTCTCCTCGCTGGCCGCAATTTCCCAATAGGCCTCAAAGCCCCGGAAATGATCCAGCCGCACGATGTCATACAGGGCCAGGGTGCGCTCCATGCGCCGCAGCCACCAGGCAAAGCCCTCAGCCTCATGGGCCGGCCAATCGTAGACCGGATTGCCCCACCGCTGGCCTGTCTCGCTGAAATAATCCGGCGGCACGCCGGCCACCAGGACCGGCCGCTTGTCGCTCCCAAGCTTGAACAGGCCCGGATTGGCCCAGACATCGGCGCTGTCCTCGGTGACATAGATGGGCATGTCGCCGATAATCTGGATATCGGACCGGCGCAGCTCGGCCCGAAGCGCCTTCCACTGCCCGTCGGCCAGATACTGCACAAACCGGACATACTCGATTTCCTCGGCCATGCGCAGGGACAGGGCGGAAAGCTCCCGGGCATCGCGGTCGCGCAACTCGTTGGGCCACTCGCTAAACCCGGCCTCGTTGCGCTCCCGTTTGGCCGCCCGGAACAGGGCATAATCGTCAAGCCAGCCGGCCTCCTCCCGGCAAAAGACCGTAAAGCCGGCTTCCTGCTCCAGCCGCTCCCGGTTCTTGCCAAAGGCCAGCCGCAACAGTGCGTCCTTTTTGACTTGCGCCTGTTCATACTCGGCCACGGCCGGATTCCCGGCCACCACCGCCGCCTCGATCTCCCCACCCTCGAGCCAACCGTCGGCAACCAACTGCTCGGGGCTGATCAACAGCGGATTGACGGCAAAGGCCGAATCGCTGCTGTAGGGCGAATTGCCGATATAGGTGGAGGTCGGTGTGAGCGGCAGGATCTGCCAGTACGACTGCGAGGACTGCGCCAAAAAACGGGCAAAACGGCGCGCGCCAGGGCCGAAATCGCCAATACCAAACCGGGACGGAAGCGAGGTGATGTGCATGAGCACACCGCTGGCTCTACGCTGCATGATGGCTCCTTGAGTGGGAAAAAAGGAGAGAATGCGGAGGAGGGAACCCCGGGCCGGCGGCCCGCACAATGGGTATGTCCCGACTCCGGCACTCCCTGAAACTTTTATCTGGGTATGGATGACATTTTCATGGTCAGGCAGCAAGTCCGCCTGAAACGACCATTTCGCGAGGTTGGGCAAAGCTGTGTCTCCCGCAGCCCGAAGCCGTGACGCCTCGCTTCATAAGTAACAATGAAATCGTCATCGGCCATACCCCTATCCGGGGGTCCGGGGGGGTCACCCCCCCCGGCGGGTGCAGGGCAGCCGCCCTGCCAGGGTCCGGGACGGCGTCCC
>NZ_MLBG01000186.1 GCF_001936595.1 Desulfovibrio sp. DV | reverse complement strand
GGGCTGGCGCGGCCGAAGCATCCGGCCCGGCGTGGGGACAGNGGCCGGAGCGCAGCCTCGTGCCCTTGCTGTGCCATGGCAGGCGCCGGCGGCGGCGGCGGGACACCCGCGACCGGGTCCGGTTGCGCTGGCCCAATCGGGGCCGGCGGCGTCCGGACGGCAGGCTCTTCGACAACCGGCGGCGCAAGCGGGGCCGGGACTTCCTCGGCCACGGCCGGCGGAGGCGCGGTCGAGGCCGGGGTGCTTTCGGTTGCCGGCTCCACCGGCTTCTGGTCCGGGATCGGGGCATCGGCCTGTTTTTCCGCCAGGGTCATGCGGACCCGCTTGGCAAGAGAGTCGCTGGCCTGCCCCTGGGATCTGGCGGCGTCGAGTTCAGCCTGCTCGGCCTTTTCCGCTGCCGGGGCAGCCGGGCTATCGCCAGGCGGCTGTCCGGCCAGGAGGCGGGTGTTGACGCGGATGGTCGCTCCGGCCAGGGCTTCGGCCAGCCAGGCTGCAAAGGCCTTGGCCAGTTTTTCCGCTGCCAGCCTGGATTCGACCCGGGGATAAGCCTTGGCCGGATCAAGGACTGTGGCCGGCAGGCGCTCAACCAGGATCAGGCCCAGAAAGTCGTGTCCCGAGGCCAGGGGCGCTGTCGCCTCGCCGGGCTTCCGCGCCTTGAGCGCCTCGCGCCAGGCCGGCGGCAGGCCGGCTTCGGGCAAAACAACCTCGTGCACGCCGGCATCGGCCTGGGCCGAATCGGCTTTGCGGGCCGCAGCCAGGGCCGCCTTGACGGTCTCGGCGTCCCGTCCGACCACGAGCCGCAGCCGCACCGAGGCCGGTCTGGTAAAGGCGTCGATATGTTCTTTGTAATAGTTGGCTGCCTCGGAAACACCCACCCGGACATTGGGGCGCAGCACGTTTTGGGTGAACTTCTCCAGGGCCAATCGATCAGCCAGCATTTCCCGCCAGCGCGGCAGATCAATGTGTTCCTCAAGGAGCATGGCCTCAAAGGCGTCGCCCGGATAATCGGCCCGCACCGCCTCCTCGGCAGCCCGGCGCTCCTGGTCGGTCAGGGACAGCTTGAGCCGGTCCAGTTCCTGGTTCACCAGCCGGGCCACGATCAGGCCGGCCAGCGTGGCCCCGTACTCGCTGCGCAGTTCCTCCACCGCCGGATTGTCCACCTGCGGCAGGCCCAGACGGCCAAGGTCGTGGCGCGCCTCCAGTTCGGCCAGCCGGATGGGCGAGCCACCCACCACGGCCACCACCCCGGCCTGGTCCGACTGATCCCACAGGCAGCCGCCCAGCAGCCCGGCGGTCAGGCACAGGCAGACGACAGCCCGCATCGCCCGGCCAAAGGCCAACCTCACGCGGCCTCCTCGTCGCCGAGCCCGGCCAATTCCCTGGCCCAGGCGGCCAGGGCCTCGGGAAGGGGCAGGCCCTGGTCCATGGGCATGACGATTTTGCCGGGCGGCAAAAGCCGCACACCATCCCGCTCGGCCACAAAAGCCACCAGACGTTCCGTGGCCACGGCCACGCCGTCGCCCTCAAAGGACACGGTGAGCTTGGCCGGGGTGATTTCCGCCTTGACCACGCCCAGGCGGGCAAGCACCTGTTTGAGCCCCAAAACGGCCAGAAAATTGTCCACTTCCGGCGGCGGCGGTCCGAATCGGTCGCGGATTTCGGCCGCCAGCTCGGCCAGCCCCTGTTCGGTGCGGGCCGTGGACAGGGCCTTGTACAGCCGCAGCCGGTCCGACGCCTCGGGCACGTAGCGTTCCGGGATGCGGGCGGCCAGCCCCAGGGTCAGCTCCGGCTCGGTGTGCTCTTTGATGGGTTCGCCCTTGAGCCGGCGCACTTCTTCGGAGAGCATCTCCAAAAACATGTCCAGGCCAATGCGGGCGATATGGCCCGACTGGGCCTCGCCCAGGATATTGCCGGCCCCGCGCAGGCGCAAATCCTCCATGGCCACCTGGAACCCGGCCCCGAGATAGTCCATGTCCAGGATGACGCGCAGGCGTTTTCGGGCCAGCTCGGGCACCTTTTCAATGCTTGGCACCACGAAATAGGCAAAGGCCTGCCGGGGCGAGCGCCCCACCCGGCCGCGCAGCTGGTAGAGCTGGCCCAGGCCGAACATGTGGGCGTTGTCCACGATAAGCGT
>NZ_MLBG01000185.1 GCF_001936595.1 Desulfovibrio sp. DV | reverse complement strand
GCCCTCTGACGCCCCCCAGACTCTCCCCCGCCGTACCCTGGGAAAGACCGGCCTTGAGGTGTCCATCCTAAATCTCGGCGGCATGTTCGACACCATAAACAGCCAGCTCCTGCTCAAGCAGGCCCTGGCCTGGGGTGTCAACTTCTGGGACACGGCCGAGGCCTACGGCAACGGCCAGTCCGAGGAGGGCTTTGGCCGCTTCTTTGCCCGCAACCCCGAGGCCAGGGGGCAGGTGGTGCTGACCACCAAGCTGACCACCAAGGCCGGGCGCTTTGACGAGCGGCTCGACGAAGCCCTTGCCCGCCTTAAAAACCAGCTATGTCGATCTGTTCTACGTCCACGCCATCTCCAATATCGACGAGATGGGCGGCCATTGGCGGGAGTGGGCGGCCAAGCAGAAACAGGCCGGCAAGATCAAATTCTTCGGTTTCAGCAGCCACAACAACATGGAAGCCTGTCTGGAAGGCGCGGCCAAACTCGATTTCATCGACGCCGTGATGGTGGCCTACAATTTCCGGCTCATGACCGAGCCGGCCATGCAAAAGGCGCTTGAGGCCTGCACCAAGGCCGGCATCGGCGTGGTGGCCATGAAGACGCAAGGCGGCGGGCCGGTCAAATCCGACAGCCAGGCCGAACTGGACATGGCCGGACGGTTTCTGGAGAAGGGCTTTACCGACAAGCAGGCCAAGCTCAAGGCCATCTGGGAAAACCCGGCTATCGCCTCGGTGTGCTCGCAAATGCCAAACCTCACCATCCTCTCGGCCAACGTGGCCGCCGCCCGCGACGCCACGGCCCTGGCCCGGCAGGACATCGAGGCCCTGGCCCGCTTTGCCGCCGACACCCGCGGCGACTACTGCGCCGGCTGCGCTGCGGTGTGCAGCGCGGCCCTGGGCGGCAGCCTCCCGGTGGCCGACGTCATGCGGGCCATGATGTACGCCCGCGACTACGGCGAGCCGGCCCTGGCCCGGGAACTCTACGCCAGCCTGCCCGAGCGCCTGCGCCGGGCCGACGGCAGCCTGGATGTTGCCGCTGCCGAGGCCGCCTGTCCCCGAGGGCTGGCCATCGCCGCCATCATGGCCGAGGCCGCAACGCTCTTGGCCTGACCCCGCCAACCACCCAAACCGGGAAGGAGCCCCGCCATGAAAGCCATCCTCGCCGTGGGAGGACACGATCCCGCCTCCCAGGCCGCCTTTATCGAGGTCGACCGACCGCGTCCGACGCCCGGCCCCCATGACGTCCTGGTGCATGTGGCCGCCGCCGGGGTCAATCCCGTGGATACCAAGATTTTCGCCCGGCTGACACCGGGCGAGGAACGTATCCTGGGCTATGACGCCTGCGGCACGGTGGCCGGGCTGGGGGAGCGGGTCCGGCGCTTTGACCTCGGCCAGACCGTTTACTGCGCCGGCACCCTGGCCGGGCCGGGCAGCAACGCCGAATACCTGCTCGTGGACGAGCGGCGCGCCGCCCTGGCCCCGGCCAATCTGGAACCGGCCCAGGCTGCGGCCTTGCCCCTGACCGCGCTGACGGCCTGGGAGGGCCTGTTTGACCGCCTGGGCTTTACCCCGGCCGCCGGGGCCAATGCCGGCAAGCGCCTGCTGGTCATCGGCGGGGCCGGCGGAGTCGGGTCCATGGTGATCCAGCTTGGGGTCTGGGCCGGGCTGACGGTTGCGGCCACGGCCGGGCGGCCCGAGTCCGCGGCCTGGTGCCGGGATCTTGGGGCCACGGTGGTCATCGGCCGGGGGGATGTGGCCGAGGAGCTGCCCCGGGCCGGGATGGCCGAGGTGGAGGCCGTCTACTGCACCACCCACATGGAAGAACACTGGGCGGCCATGGCCCGGGTGCTGGCCCCGCAAGGCGCGATCTGCCTGATCGACGATCCGTCGGGACCGCTCGACATTACCATCCTCAAGCAGAAATCCGCCCGCATCTGCTGGGAATTCATGTTCACCCGGTCGCTTTTCAGCACCGCGGACATGGCCCGGCAGGGGCTCATTCTCGACAATGTGGCCCGGCTGGTCGAGGCCGGAACCCTGCGCACCACGGTGAGCGAAGTCCTGGCCGGGCTCTCGGCCGACACGGTGCGCGCCGCCCACCTGCGCCAGAAAAGCGGCACCATGGTCGGCAAGCAGGTGATCGCCATCTAGGGGCATTTTCCAAGGGAGACGCCCGCGCCACCCCACACTCGTTTATCCCTTTTT
>NZ_MLBG01000184.1 GCF_001936595.1 Desulfovibrio sp. DV | reverse complement strand
TGGTCATGGTGGCAGACGATCTCCACGGAATGGACCAGGGCCGAAGGCTCCTGGGCCGCAGCCGAAGCCAGGGGAGCCGCGAGCAAGGCGGCGGCCAGCAGGGACACCCGTCGGGAAGCCTTACGGCAGGCAGTATGTGACATGGCGTAATCCTTGCGCAGCGCTTTGGGCGAGGCTGGATGCGCCGGCCGGGATGGCTGGCGCTGGCACCTTTGTAAGAGCAAAAACAGCACCAAAACACCGCAAAAGGCTCAAAAAGCCACTGTGGCCATGATTTCAACGGATTGCGAGCGCTGCCCGAAAACCGGCCGGCAGGATGCGGCCAGGGGCCTGAACCACCTTTTCACTTTCTCAAACACCGGGAAACGATCTTGCATACAACCACCGCCCGGCGGTCGGGCCGGCTCACGGGCAGCGCCGCCGCCCATCCTCGTGGCAGGCCGCACGGTCCTCTCCGATGCCCCGGCCTGTCCGGGCCGGGACAATGCGGCCGCCCTGGTCCCGCTCCGGGCAGGCAACACCCAGGCCGGCCAGAAATGCCTGCCACTGCCGCCGGCACACGGCCGGGCCATACTCCCGCTCCACCTGCTCCCGGGCGGCCCGGCCCAGGCGGCGGGCCAGGGCCGGATCGCACAGGCAGGCCGCCAGGGCCGCCTCCCACTGTCCGGCGTCGCCAGCCACAAAACCGGTTTCGCCGTGGCGCACGGCCGCGGCAAAGGCCGGGATGGCCGAAGCGACGGTCGCCACCTCCACCAGCCCGGCCTCGATGTATTTGACTGCACTCTTGGACCGGCAAAAGAGGTTGTCGACCTCAAGCGGAGCCAGATTGAGGTCGAAGCGGGCCAGTTCGGCCGGCAGTTCGCCATGGGGAACCAGGGGCCGGGCCTCGATGCGCCCGGCAAACCGGGCCAGTACCGGATATTCGGCCAGCTTGAGACAGCCGACCACGGTCAGGGACACGCCGGGATGGCCGGCCAGGATGTGGGCCAGCACCGGGACGATGGCGGCGAAATCGCGCTGATGGGTGGTCGTGCCGCTGGCATAGCCCAGGCGCAGCCCGTCCGGGCCGGGAGGGCCGGCCCGGAAATTTCGCACCTGGCGGCAGCGCTCGGCAAAGGCGCGGCCGTAGGTGTTGCCGAGAACCGTGGCCGGTTTGCCGGCCGCCGCCATCCGGGCCGCCAGATGCGGCGTTGCGGCCAGGGCCGCGTCGCAGGCCAAAAGCGCCCGGCGGCAGGCCAGGGTGCCGGCCCGAAGGGCTGCGGCCTGGGCCGGGGCCAGAAAACGGATGCCGTCCACCAGCCCGGCATTGTCCGACAGTCCCGGAGAAAAGACGTCGTCGTCGCTGTCAAAAACCAGTCTGGCCCCGGCCCGGCGGGCCGCCTCGAACACGGCTCCCGCAGCCTCGGTCCAGCCGACCCGGTGCAGCACCACCACGTCGGCCGCGGCCAGGGCAGCCGCCTGGCCAAAGATGTCGGCCACGTCCATGGCCCGGGCGTCGCAGCCAAGTTCTTCCAGGGCGCAAACGGCATGGTCCACCCGGTACAGGCCGCTTGGAGCGCCCCGAAGCGGGGTCACGAACACGATCCGGGGCGCTTTGTCGGAAGTTTTGACGGCCACACCGGGGGAGGCAGGGGCGGCGCAGCTGCGGCCGGCCTTTGTGTCCGGCTCCTTGGCCCTGGCGGCCGGCCTTGGCAAGCGCCCCTCGGCCGCGCCGTGGAGCGTGTAATGGACCAGCGGATCGACCCCGGCGGCGGCCACGTCGGCATTGGCGGCCAGATAGCCGGCGGCGTCGAATTCGGGGTGGGGATCGGCCCCGGCGGCGGCGCCGTGGCGCAGATAATGGAGCAAGGCAGGCAGCCGCCCTCGCGGCGCTCCGGGGACCTGCCGGCAATAGTGGGCCGGGTCGAAAAGGCGGCAGCGCCGCAGCCGAAAAACCAGCAGCAGCAGGCGCACCTCGCGCGCCAACCGGACAAGCCGCGTCGGACAGTGGACCATGCTCGCCATCCTTGGTTCCGGGGCAGGACGTCCCGGCGACAGCACATACAATCGGCCGCCCGGCCTGACAACCGCCGGCCTTTGACAACCCGGCCCGGATGCCCGACTCTGCCCCGGTCCGCTCCGGCCCCGGACCGGATCGGGAACAAACCATCAGGCAACCAGAAGGACTCGCCGCATGGCCAGCCACGCCACCCCGCCGGGTCGTATTGCCGGTATCCTGTCCGGTTTCAAGACCGCCGCCCGCCCGCACCTCGGCCGCCTGCTCCTCTTTGCCGCCGGCGCGGCGCTGACCCTGGCCATGGCCGTGCTCCATGTGCTCGATCGGCTGGCTGCGCTTTCAAAAT
>NZ_MLBG01000183.1 GCF_001936595.1 Desulfovibrio sp. DV | reverse complement strand
CTTGAAAATTTTCCCCATTGGGGGTCCGGGGGCCTCAGGCCCCCGGCCGCCGGAGGCATTCTTCTGCTCCTCTCTTCTCCCCTCACTCTCGTACAGGCGTCCGGGCCGGGTCAAAAGACGGAGGGAACCGGAAAATGTCAAGCAGCGAGTCACTGCCGCCGGCTTTGGTCCAGGCTGCGGCCGAGTTTAACGCCGGGTTGTATTTTGCCTGCCACGAAACCCTGGAAGCCTTCTGGCTGGCCGATGTTTCGCCCGAGCGCGACCTGTACAAGGCGGTGATCCAGGTGGCGGCCGGCCTGTATCATCTGGGAAACGGCAATGTGAAGGGTTGCCGCAAGCTCCTGACGCGGGCTACGGGATATCTCGAACGCTTCACCCCGCAAGCGGCGGGCATCGACGTGGCCGGGCTGGTCGCCAAGACCCGGACGGTCCTGGCCTGGCTGGAGACGGCCTCTCCGGGGGAGGCCCTGCCGCCGTCCCTGGTCCCGCACCTGACGCTTGCGGCCGTATAAGAAGGAGTACGCCCCATGGCCATTCGTTACGTCCATACCAATCTGATCGCCCGCGACTGGCGGTCCTTGTCCGCGTTTTACATCCGCCTGTTCGACTGCAAGCCCGTGCCCCCGGAGCGCGACCTGTCCGGCGACTGGCTCGACGCCGCAACCGGCATCGACAACTCCCACATTACCGGCCTTCACCTGCGCCTGCCCGGCCATGGCGACACCGGCCCGACGCTGGAAATCTTCTCCTACGACGCCTGCCCCGAACACCCGGATGTCTTCCCGGACACCCCGGGCTTTGCCCATATCGCCTTTTTGGTCGACGACGTGGCTGCCCTGTCCCAGGCCGTGCTCGATGCCGGCGGCTCGGCCGTTGGCGAGTTGGCCAGCCGCGACGTGCCCGGTGTGGGGCGGCTGGTCTTTCGCTACCTGCGCGATCCCGAAGGCAATGTGATCGAGCTGCAAAGCTGGAATTAGGGGAGAGTGAGAGAAGAGAAGAGGAGGCAGAAGAGTGCCTCCGGCGGCCGGGGGCCTGAGGCCCCCGGACCCCCCACTGGAAGAAGTTTTTTTAAGGGGTTTGCGGCCCCCCCCCGACAGGGGCAAAGGGGAGGGCTGGGAACGACAACGATCCTAAGGCCGTTTCCAGTGGGGGCGTTGTGCGCTATACCGTCCCCGGCGGCGATATCGCGCGCCGCAGCTTTTATCTTTCCCGTGAGCACGCCATGTCCGATTTCGTCCACCTGCATTGCCATACCGAATACAGCCTCCTCGACGGGGCCATACGCATCGGTGATCTGGTCAAGACCGCGGCCTCGTTCGGTTCGCCGGCCGCGGCCATCACCGACCACGGCAACCTCCACGGCGCGCTGACCTTTTACGATGCCGCCAAAAAAGCCGGCATAAAGCCCATCATCGGCTGCGAGGTCTACGTCACCCCCGGCAGCCGCAGCGACCGGGACCCGCGCTCGCCGCGCTACCATCTGGTGCTTTTGGCCCAGAACATGGTCGGCTACAAAAACCTGCTCAAGCTCGTGACCAAGGGCCACACCGAGGGCATGTACTACAAGCCCCGGGTGGACAAGGAGTTGCTTGGCCAATACGGCGAAGGGCTTATTGCCCTGTCCGCCTGCCTCAAGGGCGAGGTCAACCAGAAGCTTTTAAAAGAGGGCAAGGATCAGGCCGTGGCCATGGCCAAGGAGTACGCGGCCCTGTTCCCGGACCGGTTCTATCTGGAAATCCAGGCCAACGGCATTCCCGAGCAGACCACCTGCAACAATTTTCTGATCGAACTGTCCGACCATCTCAAGCTGCCGCTGGTGGCCACCAACGACTGCCACTATCTGCGCGCCGACGATGCCGAGGCCCACGACATCCTGCTGTGCATCCAGACGGCCGCCTGCGTGGACGACGTCAAACGGATGCGCTTTTCCACCCAGGACCTCTATTACCGCAGCCCCGAAGAGATGGCCGCCGCCTTTCCGGATCTGCCCCAAGCTCTGGCCAATTCCTGCGAGATTGCCGAGCGCATCGACCTGACGCTCAAATTTGGCGACTACCATTTCCCGGTCTATAAGACCCCGCCCAACCAGTCCCTCGACGAGGTCATGGCCGATATGGCCCGCAAGGGCCTGACCGAACGGCTGGCCAAGATGCCGGGCGTGGACGTCAAGGTCTACTGGGACCGCCTGGAGCTGGAACTCGGCGTCATCAAGGAGATGGGCTTCCCAGGCTATTTCCTGATCGTCCAGGATTTTATCAACTGGGCCAAGAACAACGGCATCCCGGTCGGTCCCGGCCGTGGCTCGGCCGCCGGGTCGCTGGTGGCCTACGCGCTTCGCATCACCAACCTCGACCCCTTGCCCTATGATCTTCTGTTCGAGCGGTTTCTCAATATCGAACGGGTGAGCATGCCCGATATCGACGTGGATTTTTGCGAACGCCGCCGCCACGAAGTCATCCGCTACGTCACCGAACATTACGGCGAGGAGGCCGTGGCCCAGATCACCACCTTTGGCACCATGAAGGCCAAGGGCGTGGTGCGGGACGTCGGCCGGGCGCTCGGCATGACCTTTGGCGAGACCGACCGCATCGCCAAGCTCATCCCCGAAGACCTCAAGATGACCATCGACAAGGCGCTGGCCCAGGAGCCGGAATTAAAGACCATGATGGCCCAGGACCCCCGCGTGGCCCGGCTCATCGACGTCTCCCGCCGCCTGGAAGGCCTGGCCCGCCACGCCTCCACCCACGCCGCCGGCGTGGTCGTGTCCGACACGGCCATGACCGAGTACGTGCCGCTGTATAAAGGGAAAAACAACGAAACCGTGACCC
>NZ_MLBG01000182.1 GCF_001936595.1 Desulfovibrio sp. DV | reverse complement strand
CCTATGACGCCTTCCTGCAGGGCAAACTGACGGATTTTGCCTATCCTGAAGAGCACATCGCCGAGGCCCTCAAGGCCTGCCCGGACGTCGGATAGGACCCGGGCGACCGTTTTTTAAGTAGCAGCCCGCCGGACATGCTGTCCGGCGGGCTTTCGTTTTTTATTACTGGACGTTGATGATGACGCTGAAGGCCTTGAAGAAAAACCACACCGGATCGCCTTCCTTGAGGTCAAGGCTCTCTACGGATTCGGCGGTAATGAGCGCGCACATGGGTGTGCCGTGAAACAGTTCGCCCATGATCTCGACAGCCACGCCGTCGCCCCGGATGCCGGTGACCTTCCCTGGAAAGCAGTTGCGCGCGCTGGTCTGGGCCCGCATCTCGTCCTTGCCGACCAGCACCCAGGGTGCCTTGACCAGGGCGGTCACCGGGTCGGCTTCGGACAGGCCAAGCCGCTCGAAACTCTCGTTGGTGATCACCGACACCACTTCCTCCCCGGTGGCGGTGGTCAGGGAGACTTCGGTAAAAAGCGGGCTTTTGCGCACACTGGAAACCGTGCCGAAAAAGGTGTTGCGGGCGCTGGTTTTCATGCGGGTCTCCTTGGCAACGCAACGGCTGACGATGCGCTGACAATCAGTGTCTGAAAAGGAACAGTAGATGGAGGTGAGCACGACGCTGGAGTGGCCGAGCATCATCTGGACAACAGGCAGGGGGACGCCGCTGCGCAGCAGTTCCACGGCCCGGGAATGGCGAAGCGAGGTGGGGCTGACCCGACCCGGCGGCAGCCCGGCCCGTCTGGCCTGTTCGTAGAGCTTGCGTCGCACAAATCCGGGGTCGAGGCGAAACAGTTCCCCTCGCAGCGGCCGGTTGACCGGGCTGGCTGCAAAGCGCTCCACGTCTTCGAGAAAGTCCCGGGGGACGACCACCTTGCGGGGCGTGTCGTCTTCGCGAGAGCCGGCAAATCGAACCGTGCCTCTGGCCCTGTCGATGTCGGTCCGCTCGTTGACGGCCAGGACTTCGCCGAGCTTGGCGCCGCTGACGCGCAGCATGGCGTAGACCAGACGCATCCGTTCCCTGGCCCGGCGAATCGACGGGGTGCGGGCGGCGTCGCGCCAGGTGGCGAAGGCCGTGGTCAGCCGTTCGAGTTCGTCGGCATCGAGGTAGCGGATGTCCTTGGGCACGCTGAAAAGGGCGGCCTGGCACGAACTGCTCTGGGGAAGGCGGCGCTGCGGCCCGTCCAGATCCTTTCGCGCCAGGGCGGCCCCGGCATGGTCGCACAGACGGCGCAAGGTCGGCGTATCCAGGCGGTTTACAAGATCAAAGATATTTTCTTCTGCTGTACTCATGATTGACGCTGTATCGTGGCACGTATGTATTGTAAAGCATATGAAAGATGTGGCACGTATAATAGTTTTGGCGTGATAGTCGACAATTTCACTTGTTTAGAGTCAAGGATCACGATTATTTTATTTGGCGTGTTAGTGGACTGCATTCCCCATATCACTGTCACGGTTCTTGTAAAAGTCATGAGGCTGGATTCTTTCCGATGTTGCTGTACTATTCCCAACGCGCCCTTGCAAAGGCCGTGCAGCCTCGAGCAGCAGGGACGCCAAGGAGGAAACAATGACCACGTTTGTTTGTATCCACGGCGCATTCCAGGGCAGCTGGGTCTGGAGAGAGACCGCCCGGGCCCTTTTCACCCTGGGCCATGAGGTTTTGGCTCCGACCCTGTCCGGCTGCGGCCATCTTGCCCATGGCATGGGGCCTGGGCTGGGACTCGGCGCATATATACGCGACGTCACACAATTTTTTTCGCTTGAAGACCTTCAGGACGTCATCCTGGTGGGGCACAGCTATTCCGGGCTGATCTGCACCGGGGCCATGGCCGAGGTCAGGCCCAGGCTGGCCGGCACCGTCTACGTCGACGCCTTGCTGCCCCAGCCCGGCCATTCCTTTGCAGGCATGGCCGGCGAGCCGTTTCGAGCCATGCTCTCGGCCCGGGTGCGCGACGGTTGGCTGGTCGAACCCTGGGAAGCGCCAATGTTTGGCGTAGCCGGCGATGCCCGGGCCCAGTGGTTTCTTTCGCGCCTGTTCTCGTTCCCGCTGGCGGCCTTCACCGACGCCACTGCCACCGGAGAGCCGGCGTTCCCGGAAAAACGCCATTACCTGCGCTGCGCCGCCAACCCCAATCCCATGTTGGCCGCCAACGCCGCCCGGGCTGAGGGGCTGGGTTTTACCATGCACGCCATCGATACCGGCCATTGCCCCCAGATCACGGCTCCGGTGGAACTGGCCCGGACGCTGGCCGGCATTGCCGCCGGCATGGGGGCCGCGGGATGATGCTACGGGCCAGTTGTGTCAAGCGCCTGCCCCATTTCACGCTGGAGGCCGACATCGTTTGTCCGGCCGGATCCATCCTGGTCCTGACCGGGCCGTCGGGCTCGGGCAAGACCACCTTGCTGCGCCTTATCGCCGGGCTTGACGTCCCGGACCAGGGCCGGGTGACGCTCGGGGAGACGGTCTGGTGCGACACGGCCGGCGGTATCCGCCTGCATCCCAGGCAGCGTAACATCGGGCTGGTCTTTCAGGACTATTCGCTGTTTCCCCACATGACCCTGGCCCAAAACGTGGCCTACGCCGCAGCCGACCAGGGGGAAATCCCCGATTTGCTGGCCCTTTTTGGCATCGGCCATCTGGCCGACGCCTATCCGTCGGGCATGTCCGGCGGCGAACGGCAACGGGGGGCTTTGTGTCAGGCCCTGGCCCGACGTCCGGGGGCGCTGTTGCTTGATGAGCCGTTTTCCGCCCTGGACGCCGCCACCCGCATGGCCCTTCGCGCCGAACTGCTCGCGGTGCGCCAGCGTTTTGCCATCCCCATCGTTCACGTCACCCATGATCTGGCCGAGGCCGCCCAGCTTGGCGACACTATCGTGTCCGTCAACCAGGGGCGCATCGATGCCGGATGGTTTGAGCGCCAACTCGATCTCCACCTGGAAGAACAGCGCGTGTTGCTGGCCCGGCGTGGCCTCGGGAAGCCGCAAAACGGCTCGCCGGCCAGGGCGGCCTAGCATTGGGTCCCGTTTGCATTTTCATTTTGCCGGCGTCCGGGGTTCCCCGCCTTTCGGCCGCCGGAGCAACGGTGTTTCGCGTCAAGCGTATGCTTCGGCTGTCCTGGTCAAAAGCCGTCCAGACGGGCGGCCTAAGCCAAAAATCCAATGAAAACTTCTCCCTTTGCAGGGGTCCGGGGGGATCATCCCCCCGGCCGCCGGAGGCTCTCTT
>NZ_MLBG01000181.1 GCF_001936595.1 Desulfovibrio sp. DV | reverse complement strand
CGCATGAGAGACATTTTTAGTAATGCCCAAGAATGGTTAGATAAATTTAAAACGTCAATATCAATAGGCCTCGTAACAAACTTAAGGCCGTACCTGGATGATGCAAACAAGTTGAAGGGAATTCGCTTAAAGGAGCGTTACTTTTCACAAGCAATCGTTTCAGAATTTATTGAGCAATTCCGTAGGATGGGTCTGTATGTCAGAGTTTTCGAGAATGAAGATATTTTTTTTAGAGAAGTAATCGAAAATAAATACCCTCCGACAGCTAAACGCATAAATTTTGTGTACAATTTAAGTGAGCCTGGATTGGGGCCGGGGGGGATGTCTCTTGTCTCCGCATTTAGCAGGTACTACGGGCTATGCTGTTGCAACTCAGATCCCCATGGCAGTACGATTGGTAGACATAAATATCATTCATACAGTATTCTCAAATCACATGGTGCAATAATACCAGAAAGTTGGTGGTATTTCGGTAGCGGAAGATGGTGTAACAGGGCAAAGCCACCACTTGGTACAAAAATAATAATTAAGTCGAGTTACGAATCTTGCAGCATAGGGATTGGAAGTAAATCAATTTGTGAATACAATGACGACACAAGGACACTTGATGAAATTTGCGGAGACATTAATCAACCATTGTTTGTTCAGACCTTTATCGAAGGCAAGGAAATATCTGTCCCAGTAGTAGTTTGTAACGATTCTTTTTCGCTTGGAGTAGTATTAAACACAACACAAGAAAGTATCAACCAAGAGTTCTTTACATTGACCGAAGAGATGGTTTTTTCTGGAAAAAAACTAAAAAAGTATGATTTCCGTGAGCTAGACTATCAAAAAAGCATACAAATTCAGCGCTATGCGGTTGAAGGGGGTGAATTGTTAGGATTCAAGGGCTTTTGTCGGATTGATTTCAAACTCGCAAACAACGGAACCCCATACATAATTGATGTCGGGGCTGTCCCCGTTCTTTACAGAGGTAGCTCAGTTCAAGTTGCGGCAGAATGGGCCGGAGTGGATTTAAAAGCATTGCTAGGAGCGATGTTATGGACTGCGTACATGGGCGGTTAGATGTCAACCCATGAATGAATCCCTGAAAATAGTAAACGACGACCATAGAAATCCCACCCGGGACCAAGATGTGCATACTTCTGAGTTGGCGCTAGGTCCCACTCCTTGATATCACGACCTTTCTCTGTAGCACTCATAATCGCATCCAGTCTCATTGAAATAAATCCATATTCGTCAGGATCGACGAGAGCACTGAGCCGTTTAATTTCATCAAAGGACACTGAGCACTTTTCCTCAGTGTAGCAAGAAAGTGTGTAAAGATTGGAAGCGACAAGATAGAGAAAAAAAGGTTCAAAATCTGGGAAGCGATTCATTCGTAGCCACAGAGACTCTAAAGTTGAAAGTGATTGCCCCAACTGATTGCAGTAGGCTCCATAAATTGCTAAATTGGATGACGTTAGAATATTATCATGTTCCGCTCTGGAGCTTTGAGTTATTTTGAATTGTTCGGCATAGCATTCAGATTCATGAATTTTTTCACCAAGGAATGATGCCATAAGATAGTTATTTGTCAAATATTCTGGCCGTTGAAAATTATAACTAGTATAATAGTTGGACGAAATAACATCTTTTGCGACGTTAACAGCGTCGACATAGTTACCTAGATAACATAATGTCGCACATAAATTACTTGACGTTCGGTAATATTCCTGTGGATAGCGTGGAAAAGGAGCGTCAATTGACCCTTTCCAATAATCTCGTGCTTCAAACAACTTTACCGCAGCCACTTCATCAGCGTACAAGAATTCTGATCTTCGTTTAAGAATATTGCAAAAAAAATCACCTACAGGTGTGTCATTCATATTTTCACTAATAAAATTTATTAATCTGCTTTCTTCCATCAATGCTACTTTTTTTTCCCCAAGATGATTAAGAAGGTAAATTTGTAGCAATTTTATACGGCCGCCAATTTCAAATTCTTCCAAAAAAAGGTCATTGTGCGCCAATAATATATCATACGCCACTTTTCTTGATCGTTTACTTTTTGTCAGAGCAAGCGAAAGAGCATGGAGGTAACTTTTTTCGGCGGACAGTAAACTTGGGCGGCATATGTTTTGTGACTGCATAAGTTTCACGAAAGAAGGAAAATTCCCAATGTGGTAAAACTTTATTGCCTCTGCCAGCGTTAGGTATATGCCATAAATCTCGGGAGATATTTCTGTTTTTTCAACTTCTTCCTTTGAAATGCCGGGATTCTCTCTCAGTATTTTAAGCCATTCCAGGGCGACCATCTCATCTGCAACTTCTTTTTTCCCTGCACCGTAAAGATGCATGCCTCTTGTCCCGTAGTCTTGTGGACTAAGAATTCTTAGGCATTCTGCGAAGCTAGAATGAATCTCTTCATTCCGATTCAAGTCCATTTCTAAAAAATGTTTCCGTATGCATTCATGTGGGAACGAAATGATTTTGCCAGATTTATCTGCTAATGTTAAACTTTCTACTGCTTTTACAACACTGTCGATGTCTTTTATATCGGTTGCAGATAAACATTTAACTTCGCTATATGACGCAGAATTTCCAATTATTGATAGATTTTTCAGGAAGGACACCACTTCCTGTTCATGATTTGCATTGCCATCGCTCAATCTATTTTCAATAACAATTTTTGCAAGAACTTTTTGATTATCACTTGTCACCAGTTCATAGACACTCTTGTTTCTTTCATTTATATGCTTTGCTATTTCTTTTAAAATCCTCAAATGCCCTTTTGTTATTTCATATATTTTATCAAGTGTATTTAACGAGTGCACTTTTTTTGCGCCATAGAAGTTAAGTATTTTCCCGACGTCGCCCGCAGCGCAGTACTTTGTCGTTATATTTAAATCGCAATGATCAGTTATTCTTTCTTGTATCGATAAACTTGGTTTGTTGGTTGGTGTTGTCGACACAAAAATTATATTATGATTTTTTAGAAATCTAAAAACTTTATAATCACTATTTTGCTTCATTCTTTTTAAAAATGAAAACGAATGACCATCTAGATGGTGGGCGTCGTCAACAATAAGAATAAATGGGGAAGTGTCTGCCAAAGACCATATTTTAAACAAAAGTGCAGCTTCCGTATCCGATAATTTGCACTGCGACTCAACAATCGCACTCCCAATGGCGGCTTCTTTATATCCAGAATATATATCTTTTAATATACCAGACTTTCCTAGTGTTCTATCAACAATATTTATAGCGGCTTTAATTCCAGCCGACAAATACCTTTCAACGCAATCATACACGATCCAATTGTCTACAGCGTTAAATGCATTATTAGCTTTGTATTCTTCACACCGTGTTACAAGCACAACCCCGTTCAAGCTTTTCCATGCTTCAGCTATGCAAAATGCCAAGCTTGTCTTCCCAGATCCTGGAGGGCCAGAGATATGGATGTGCGAACAACTCCCTTCTTCAAGCTTTGAAAGAGCCTTTGAAATGTGTTGCTCGTATCCCAGTATAGAAAATAATGAATCCA
>NZ_MLBG01000180.1 GCF_001936595.1 Desulfovibrio sp. DV | reverse complement strand
ATTTTGTCTTCTCGTACGCTCCTCCTCCTCAACTACGAATATCCGCCAATAGGCGGCGGGGCGGGGAATGCCACGGCCAACATGGCCCGGGAGCTGGCCGGGCTGGGGCACCGGGTGCGGGTCGTGACGGCTGCTTTTGCCGGGCAGGCGAAGCGGGAGGTGGTCGACGGCTACGAACTGTGGCGCATCCCGGCGGTGCGGCGTCATGCCGACCATTGTTCGCCCTTGGAGATGCTGACGTTTCTGGCCAGCGCCGGGGTTTTTCTGCCGCTTATGCACCGTCGGTTCAAAGCCGATGCCTGTATCTGCTTTTTCGGCATCCCCTGCGGCCCGGCCGCCTGGCTGCTCAAGGTGTTGTGCGGCGTGCCCTATGTCGTGTCGCTGCGCGGCGGCGACGTGCCGGGCTTTCAGCCCTACGATCTGGCCGGCTACCACCGGGTGACCGGGCCGCTGATTCGTTTTTTGTGGCGCAAGGCCGCCCATGTGGTGGCCAACAGCCAGGGGCTGGCCGAACTGGCCCGGCAGTCGGCCGGCGAGACGCCCATTTTGATGATCCCAAACGGCGTGGACACCGGGCGGTTCCAGCCGGCCGGGCCAGGGGAAGCGGCGGACACCGGCCCCCTGCGCCTCGTCTTTGTCGGCCGGCTGGTGCGCCAAAAGGGCCTGGACGTGCTGCTTGAGGCCCTGTCCCGGCTGCCGGCCGATCTTGATTACCGGCTCACCATCGTTGGCGACGGGCCGCTTCGGCCCGAACTGGCCGAGCGGGCCGCTGCCCCGGGCCTGTCCGGCCGGGTGGCGTTTGCCGGCTGGACGGCCCGCGAGGCCATGCCGGGACTGTTGCGCCGGGCCGACCTGTTCGTGTTTCCCTCCCGCGACGAGGGGATGCCCAATGCCGTGCTCGAAGCCATGGCTTCGGGGCTGCCGGTGGTGGCCACGCGCATTTCCGGCAATGAGGAACTGGTTCTCGACGGCCAGACCGGTTGTCTGGTCCCGCCGGACGATGCCCCGGCCCTGGCCGAGGCCCTGGCCCGGCTTGTGGCCGGCCGGGCCCTGTGCCGCCGGATGGGGGCCGCCGGCCGGGAACGGGTGGTGCGGGAGTATTCCTGGAAAAGCGTAGCCGAGCGCTATGCCGCCCTGTGCGCCGGGAAGGGAGCGTAAGCCATGTGCGGCATCTGCGGTTTATTGACCGACCAGGGCAGCCCCGAGACCCTTGGCACCATCCTGGCCGTCATGAACGGCCGGCTGGCCCATCGCGGCCCGGACGGCGAGGGCATCTTTCTCGATGCCTTTGTCCAGGGCGGCGGCGCGGCCCTGGCCCATCGCCGGCTGGCCATTATCGACCTCGTGACCGGCGATCAGCCGCTTTTTAACGAGACTCGCACGCTCTGCATCGTCTTTAACGGCGAGATCTACAATTTTCAGGAGCTTCGCCAGGAGCTTATCGCCAAGGGCCACGTGTTCGCCAGCCGCAGCGACACCGAGGTCATCATCCACCTCTACGAGGAGCTTGGCCCGGCCTGTGTGACACGCCTTCGCGGCATGTTCGCCCTGGCGATCTGGGACGCGGGGCGTCGCGAACTCTTCCTGGCCCGTGATCCGTTTGGCAAAAAGCCGCTCTATTATGCCGCCATCCCGGGCGGTCTGGCCTTTGGTTCGGAACCCAAGGCCGTGCTGGCCCATCCGGCCGTGACCGCCCGCCTGGACGCCGAGGCCGTGGCCCATTACCTGACGCTCCAGCATGTGCCCGAGCCTTCGACCGGCTTCATCGGCCTTGCCAGCCTGCCTGCCGGCCACACCCTGCTGCGCCGCGACGGCAATACCCGCATCGACCGCTTTTTCCGGCTGGAGTACCAGCCCAAGCTGACCGGTTCCGTCGATGCCCTGGCCGAGGAACTGCGCCATCGGGTCACCGAGGCCGTGCGCCTGCGCCTTGTGGCCGATGTGCCGCTGGGGGCGCATCTGTCCGGCGGCGTGGACTCGGCCATCGTCACCGCCGTCATGGCCGGGCTGACCGACCAGCCCGTGCGCACCTTTTCCATCGGCTTTGCCGAAGAGGCCTTCAGCGAAGCCCCCAAGGCCCGGGCCGTGGCCGAACGCTTCGGCACCCGCCACACCGAATTCATCCTCGGCTTTGACGAGGCCCGAAGCGTCATGGAAGCGGTGGTCGCGGCCACGGACATGCCCTTTGCCGATCCCTCGGCCCTGGCCGCCTGGCATCTGTGCCGGCTGACCCGGCAGCATGTCACCGTGGCCTTAAATGGCGACGGCGGCGATGAGATGTTCGCCGGCTACCAGCGCTACTGGCTCGACCCCCTGGCCGATGCCTACGCCCGCCTGCCCCGGATCCTCACCCGGCGGCTGGTCCCCTGGCTGGCCGACAGGATTCCGGCCCGGGGCGACGTGCCGGTCGAGGCCGACTGGCGCGCCGGGCTGAAACGTCTGGCCCAGGCCGTCAGCCTGCCCCGCGCCGCCAGCCTCGTACGCTGGGGATCGTACTTCTCGCCGACCGACCGTCTGGCCCTGTTGCGCCCGGAATTCGCCAAGGCCGCCGGCCCGGCCGATTCCGTGGCCCTGTACGAATATACCGCTGCCGCATCCAAGGCCGACGCGGCCCTGGACGCCAGCCTCTTTGCCGACGCCACCATCTATCTGCCCGGCGACCTGCTGGTCAAAGCCGACCGCATGGCCATGGCGAGCGGCCTGGAAGGCCGCTCGCCGCTGCTTGACAGCGAACTGGCCGTTTTCGCCGCCCATCTGCCCACCCGTCTCAAACTGCGCGGCCTGACCGGCAAGTACCTGCTGCGCCGGGCCTTTGCCGATCTCCTGCCGCCAGGCATCGCCAACCAGTCCAAACGCGGCTTCGGTCTGCCCGTGGCTGGTTGGTTTCGCGGCCCGCTGCGCGAATTCGCCCACGATCTGCTCACAAACGGCCGGGTGGCCCGCGACGTGGCCCGCCCCGAAGCCATCGGCGCCATCTTAAGCGCCCACACAGCCGGCCGGGCCGACCACGGCAAACGCATCTTCGCCCTGGTCATGCTGGAGCTGTGGCTGCGCCGCTTCTTCTGATTCCCCCCTTGCGCCCCATCGTCAATCAGGCACAATACGCCCCAAAAAGGGGGCTACAATGCCATACGCCGTCCGCATCCTGACCGCCGCCCTGTGCCTGCTGTGCGCCGCACCGGCCATGGCCCAGGCCAAGACCGGCAAACGCTGCTTTTTCGTTGGCGGCTACCCGGCCGCCGAAACCAGGGAACTGCTCGCCAAGGCCCAGGCCCTGACCGACCAGGAAGACGACGCCGGCCTGACCGCGCTGCGCGCCCAGGGCACGGTGCTCATCCCCCAGGGCAAACCCGCCGAAAACGTCCAGTGCGGCACCGACGGCCTGTGCCAGGTGACCGTCTACGGCAAGCGGCTGTGGATGCTGCAAAACGGATTGCAATGCCCGTAGGGCAAGGGAGGTGAGGGCGAGAGGGCGGGAGACGGGAAGAGAAGCTCCGGCGGCACGGGGCCATGAGCCCCGGCCGCGCCAGCCATCCCCGTT
>NZ_MLBG01000179.1 GCF_001936595.1 Desulfovibrio sp. DV | reverse complement strand
AGAAGAATGCTCCGGCGGCCGGGGCCTGAGGCCCCCGGACCCCCCAATGGGGAAAATTTCAAGGGGTTCTTGACGCGGAACCAGCGTTGCTGCGACGGCCAAAGGGCCTGAGAGCCTTGAAAACCATAACTCCTTTCTCATAATTCTAGTGGGTTTCCAAAGGGCACTGCCCTTTGGCCGCCGGAGGCATCTTCGTCTTCTCTCTTTTTGCATCCGTCACACCGTACTTCTCATTCCAACCAACACAACGAGGAAATCATGCAGGTCGATGTCGCCATTTTGGGAGCCGGAGCCGCCGGGCTGTGTTGCGCCATAGGCTGCGGCCGGCGCGGGCGTTCGGTCCTGCTCATTGACCATGGCCGCAAGATTGCCCGCAAGGTCCTGGCCTCGGGCGGCGGCCGGGCCAACTGCACCAACGAGGACATTGTGCCGGCCGATTATGTCTGCGGCAACCCGCATTTCGTCAAATCCGCCCTGGCCCGCCTGCCCTCCCGGGAATTTCTGGACTGGATACACGGCGGCGGCGTGGCCACCCGGGTGGAAGACGCCGGCAAGCATTTCTGCACCGGCGGGGCCATCAGTCTGGTGCGTTTTCTCGAAGCAAACGCCCGGAAGGTCGGGGCGCAGTTCATGCTCGGGGCGAGCATTGCCGCCGCCCGCAAAGACGGCGACGGCTTTGCCGTCGATACCGACGCCGGCACGGTGCGGGCCGGCTCCCTGGTCCTGGCCCTGGGCGGCAAATCCTGGCCGGGCCTGGGGGCCACGGACTTCGGCTACGCCCTGGCCCGGAGCTTTGGCCTGGCGGTCACGCCGCTTTTGCCGGGCCTGACCCCGCTTTTGGCCGGGCCGGACATGGCCGGCTTTTGCCAGGAGCTTTCCGGGGTGTCGCTGCCGGTTGTCATTCGCGGCCAGGGCGAGGCCGTTGGCAGCCTTTTGTTCACCCACAAGGGGGTGTCCGGGCCGGCGGTGCTCGACGCCTCGATGTTCTGGCGGCAGGGGGCGACCTTGGCCATCGACTTCCTGCCCGGCGTCGATCTCGAGGCGGTGCTGGCCGAAGCGCCCCGGCTGGAGATCAAAAACGCCCTGGCCCGGGTTCTGCCCAAGCGGCTGGCCGGCGAGGTGGCCCAAAAGCTGGCCCTGTCCGGCCCGGTGGCCGGACTTTCGCCCAAGGCCCGGCGCGAACTGGCGGATAAGCTGGCTGCTTTTCCCTTCACTCCGGGCAAAGCCGAAGGCTACGCCAAGGCCGAAGTGACCATTGGCGGCGTGGATACGGCGGCCATATCCTCCAAGACCCTGGAGGCGACACGGGTGCCTGGGCTCTATGTGGTGGGTGAATTGCTTGACGTGACGGGCCGGCTTGGCGGGTTTAACCTGCACTGGGCTTACGCCTCCGGCTTTGCCGCCGGCGAAAGCGCCTGAGGTTCGCGTCCACGACGTTCCTGTCTGCATACAAGCAAGACAAGAGCCTGAACTACAAATTAATTCAAAAAATAGGCAGGTATTTTTTCAGGGACGCGATGGCCTCCCCGGCCCGCCCCGCCGCCTACTCCTTGAGCAGACGCTTGGCCTCGGCGTCGCTGACGCGTTCCCACGCAGACGGGAAAAACAGCATGATGGCCGCAAAAAAGATCACTGCGGCCGCATAGAGCGCATCCTTCATAGCCTCTTCCCCTATTTCGTTTCTCCGGCCCCCCCGGGCCGGACTCCCTGGATCCCTGGTTTTCTTGTAGCCTTTTTTTTCCGGCCCGCAAGGGAAACCCGCAGGCTGCGCTGCAATTGTTTGCCTATCCGGCGCGCCTGGGCTACACAATGGCCCAAGACCTCTTGCAAACGACCCAAGGAGCGGCACCATGGCCCTTTTCGGACGCGACAAGACCAAGGCCGACACGGACACGCCCGCCCAGGCCCAGGCGACACCAAAGCGCCTCATTCCTGAAGACAATCTGGCCGAATTGACCAAGTTCTTCGATACCATGCAAGAGCCCGTGGAGCTTGTGGTCTTCACCGATCCCAAGCAAAACGTGCCCTACAACAGTTTCATGGAATCGCTTTGCCGGGAACTGTCGGAAATCACCCCCAAAATTACAGCCCGTTTTCTCGGACTGGACAGTCCCGAAGCCAAACTTTACGGCGTGGACTTCTCGCCCACCCTGCTTCTGGCCCCGGATCGTTGCCAGATCCGCTACCTTGGCGCGCCCCTTGGCGAAGAGGCGCGCACGCTTATTGAGACCATCATGCGCCTGTCGCTTGGGAAAAGCGGGCTCACCCAGATTTCCCGGCAACTGCTCCAGGAGCTTGACGAGAAACGGCACGTCCAGGTCTTCGTCAACCCGTCGTGCCCCTACTGCCCGGGGCAGGTGGGCAACGCCTTTCGCTGCGCCGTGGAGCGCCCGGACCTCGTGTCGGCCGCCTGCGTCGATTCCTCGCAGCATCAGGCCCTGGCCGAGCAGTACCATGTGGGCAGCGTCCCCCACACCATCATAAACGAGACCTTTTCCACCCTGGGCCTGCTTCCTGAAGAACGCTTCGTGGTTGAGCTGGTGACGCTCAAAAGCGCCGAGGAACTCCTGGCCCAGCAGCGCGCCGCCGGCGTGGCCCCGGCTGACGGCCTGCCCGTGGTCGAACTCGACGTGGTGGTGGCCGGAGGCGGCCCGGCCGGGCTGACGGCCGCCATCTATGCCGTGCGCAGCGGCATGACTGCTGTGGTGCTGGAGAAAAGCGTCATCGGCGGGCAGGTGACCGTGACGCCGGTGGTTGAAAACTACCCGGGCTTTGCCAGTGTACCGGGCAAACGGCTCATGGAGATGATCGCCGAACAGGCCCGCAGCTATGCCGAAATCCACGAAGGCGAGGGCATCGAGGAAGTCAAGGTGGGCAAGCATGTGGAGGTCTACACCGACAAGGCCGTGTATGTGGCCAAGGCGCTGATTTTAGCCACCGGGGCGGCCTGGCGGAAGCTCGGCACGCCGGGCGAGGACCGCTATTTCGGCTTTGGCGTCAGCTACTGCTCCACCTGCGACGGCTATCTCTACCGGGGGAAAAAGGCGGTGGTGGTCGGCGGCGGCAATACGGCCCTGACCGACGCGCTGCATTTGAAGAACCTTGGCGTGGATGTGACGCTCGTGCACCGCCGGCCGGAGTTTCGGGCCGAGCAGCATTTGCAGGACGCCCTGGCCAAGGAAGGGATCGCCACCATCCTTGGGACCACGGTGGCGGAAATTCTCGGCGACGAGACCAGGGTGACCGGCGTGCGTCTGCATGACGTGGCCGAGGGGACCGAGCGCGAGATTGCCGCCGACGCCGTGTTCGTGGCCATCGGCCTGACGCCCAACACGGCCATTGCCCAGGAACTGGGCCTGACCCTGGACGAACACGGCTACATCGTCACCGACCGGGGCAAGCGCACCTCGATTCCGCGCATCTACGCCGCCGGCGACGTCACCGGCGGTTCCCAGCAGATCGTCAATGCTGTTGGCGACGGCTCCACAGCCGCCCTGTCGGCCTTTGAGGACACCACCAATCCGTACTGGAAAAAGGGCAAAGCCGTCGCATAACCGCCCGGCCAGCCCGTCACAAAAGCGGCCAGCCGCGCCCGATCCAGATCGGACGCGGCTGGCCGCTTTCTTGTATCCTTGAACCTATGCCACTCGTGCCTTGACGGCGCGCC
>NZ_MLBG01000178.1 GCF_001936595.1 Desulfovibrio sp. DV | reverse complement strand
CCACCGTTGCTCCGGCGGCCGGGGGGACTCCTCCCCCCGGACCCCTGGCTGTGTTTTCTGGCTGCTTGACCTTTTGCGGGGTCCAATCCATATTCCTGGTTGACATGTCCGGCTGGACATGATGAAGGGACAGGTTCGCGTCGGCACGGGCCGGCGCATCCGCCGCGCCCTGGCCCATGCCGGTTGGCGGGCCGGTCGTTGTTTCCCGGTTTCGGGACCGCCGCCGCCCCCAACCCCGCCCCCAGCCCCGGCGACGCCTCCCCCACCCCGCAAGGAGTCCCCATGCCCCCCATCGTGGCCATCGTCGGCCGGCCAAATGTCGGCAAATCCACGCTTTTCAATCGCTTGGCCAGAGACCACCGGGCCATTACCCACGACCGTCCCGGCATCACCCGCGACCGTCTGGAGGCCACCGCCGACATTGGCGGCCGGTTCGTCACCCTGATCGACACCGGCGGCATGGACTATGAGTCTGAAGAAGAAATCGCCCGCCAGATCGTGGTCCAGGCCGAAGTGGCCCTGACCATGGCCGACGTGGTTCTTTTTATGGTCGACGGCAAGGTCGGGCGCACCGGCCTTGACGACGACATGGCCGAACGCCTGCGCCGCACCGGCAAGTCCGTGGTGGTGGCCGTCAACAAGGTCGACGGCCAGGAACGCTCCGGCGTCATGACCGGCGACTTCCACGCCTGGGGCTTTCCCCTGTTCCCGGTGTCCGCCGCCCACGGCCACGGCGTGGGCGACATCCTCGAGGCCCTGGCCGAGCGGCTGCCCGAAGTGAACCCGGAGACCGAGACCTCCCAGCTCCAGACCGTGCTGCGCCTGGCCGTGCTCGGCCGGCCCAATGCCGGCAAATCCTCGCTCTTAAACGCGCTGCTCGGCGAAACGCGCCTTATCGTCAGCGACATTGCCGGCACCACCCGCGACGCCGTGGACGTGGCCGTCATTCGCGGCACCAAGCGCTACCAGTTCGTGGATACGGCCGGCGTGCGCAAGCGCACCCGCATCACCGACGGCGTGGAACAATACAGTGTGGGCAAAGCCCTCTCCAGCGCCAAGCGGGCCGACGTGGCCATCGTGGTCATCGACGCCACCGGCGGCATCGGCGTGCAGGACAAGCGGCTTATTTCCTTTCTGGACGGCGAGAGAAAAGCCTTCATGATCGCGGTCAACAAGACCGATCTCGTCCCGCAAAAAGAGATGCAGGACCTGCGCAAGGACATCGCGGCCGAACTGCGCATGTGTTCCCACGTGCCGGTGCTCTACATGTCGGCAGCCATGAACAAGGGCGTTGGCAAGGTGCTGCCCCAGGCTGAAGCCATCTGGGCCGAATGCCAGGTCCGGGTGGGCACCGGCGAACTCAACCGGGCCATGCGAACGGTCATGGACAAGCACCAGCCCCCGCTGGTCAACGGCCGCCGGGCCAAGTTCTACTACCTGACCCAAGCCTCCGAAGCGCCGCCCACCTTTGTCTTTTTCGTCAGCGACCCCGAACGGGTCCGCGATTCCTACCTCAAATATCTGGAAAACAGCCTGCGAAAACTCTTCGGCATCGCCGTGGCCCCGGTCAAGGTCGTCTGCCGGGCCAGCCACAAGCCCAAGGAATAGACGGACTGTCCGCAAAACGAGAAGCCCCCTGCCGCATCGCGCCAGGGGGCTTTTTCTTGGCAAACACTAGCCGCAGTCGATGCCGGCGTCGCAAAACCGCCCCACGCCATATTCCCGGCGGCGGAAGAACTTCTCCGGGTCCGGGCCGATGATCTGCATCTCGCGGTGGCGCTGCTGCATGGAAAGGGCGATGCGCATTTCCTTGGTGCAGCCCGTGGAGAAGGTCGCGTCCTTGCCGGCCCAGACCGGCGGCACCTGGCGGCCCAGGAGCTCGAAGCTCTTTTCGATGTCGAAATGGGTCTGGAAGCGCCACACGTCAATAAGGCCGCTGCGCTGTACCTTTTCCCACATAAACATCAGATCGTCGGCGTCCATGCCCTCTTCGAAGTGCTCGGCCGGGTTGATAATCGAGATGCCGGCCAACTTCTGGCGCAGGTGGGCCACGAAGGCCGTGACCAGCTCGATGGCCACCTTGGTCTGGCCGGGGATGGAGCCGATGACCGCACTGTAAAACATCACCGTGCGCCCGGCGGCCCGGGCCTGGCGCATCCCCATGATGATCTCCTCGGCCTTGGCCGTGATGTCGGCCTCGGTGAAGGATCTGGCTCCGGGGGCGCGGGCCTTGAAATCAAAGCACAGTCCGTCTCCCGGCACGCGGCGGAAAGCGGCCACATCCCGGGTGAACTGGTTGCTGGTCAGGATCAGCCGGCGATGGTTGTATTCGCCCTTGGCCACGATCAGATCGGCCTCTTTCCAGGCCCGGGCAAAGGTCACTGAGACGCGGTAGAGGTTCAGGCGCTCCCGGGTGCCGTCGGAAATAACGGTCAGGGGATTTTCCCGGATCACCTGGAGCAGGTCGTTTTTGGACACGCGCGGGTCGGTGAGAAAATGCGCCCCGGCCAGGGCCGTTTCCAGGATCGGATCGCCGTCCACGTCCCAGATGGTCGGCACATCGAAATAAAAGCCTTCCTTGAAGACCAGGATCACCCGATGGCCCATGCGCAGGAGCGTGCGGATGGCCAGCAGGTCGAACATGATCCCGCCGGCACTGTCGGCCAGATACAGGATCTTGAGCTTGCTGCCCCGCCGGGGATCGAGCATGGCCTGGAGCTTTTCGAAATCCTTGGGGAAGTTGGCCAACGCCGCCTCCAGGGCCTCGTTGCCCGGACAAGCCCCGTCGCCCTCCCAGACCTCGGGCATGGCCGACATGGCAAAAAGCCGCTTGAGTTCCAGCACGTCCAGGACGTGGCGCAGCTCCGGGATGGACCGGCAGCCCGGCAGGTCCGAGGGACAGGCATGGAGCATGGTCCGGAAAGCCTCGCCCTGGATGAAGGCAAAGGCCCGGCGGTTGGCGGCCCGCCGGCGTTCGCGGTAGGGATCGTCCAGACCGGACTGGGTGAGGAAAATGGTATTGAGGCGCTTGCCCAGGCGCGACGGGATAAGCGTCGGCTTGACCAGGGCCTGCCGGTACTTGAGCTCGCACAGGGTGCGTATTTTTCGCCGGGTATATTCCTCGGCCACAAAGGCGTCGATAAGCCCGTCAATGCGGGCGAGCCGGGCCGCGTACTCGGCCACCACCTCGGGATCGGCCTGCTCGGTCAGCAGATGGCCGAACATGGCGTCGGTGCAGGGAATGTAAATCTGCTCCGGGGTCAGCGACACCATGAAGCGCAGCTGTTCGGGCGTGGCGTTTTTTTCCGGATCAATGGAATGTTCCAGATTGTTTTCGGTCATAAAATGCAACAGCCAGGCGTCGAGCACCGGATCGGTGCCGTAACGCGGGGCCTGTCCGGGGACCGGCAACACGGCGGGTACGTCTCGGGTCATGGTCGGTTGATAAATCCCTTGAGTCGCAGGCGTTCGAAATAACTCTCCCCGGGTCGCCGGGCCAGACGCAGGCAGCGCTCGGATTTGGTCACCAGCACCACGTCGAGGTCGTCGAGCGGGAAAAGCTCCTGACCGTCGCAGGTCAGGTACATATTCGTTTCCGGGGCGGACAGGGCTAGGCGCACCGGGGACTCGGCCGGGACCACCACCGGTTTGAAATCACTTAAAAACGGGCAGATGGGCACCACGCAAAAGAACGTCGAGGCCGGG
>NZ_MLBG01000177.1 GCF_001936595.1 Desulfovibrio sp. DV | reverse complement strand
GGTGTACCGTTACGCTGATTGGGCGCGTTTCGGCATGGGTGGCGGCAAGACGAGGAAGTGAGATGCGAGACGGATTTGAAGCGATTTCGCTCGCCCGGCGCGACGAATATCTGGAACGGCTGGCCATGTGCCCGCAGAAGGTGTCGGACTACAGCTTCGGCAACCTCTGGGGCTGGGCCGAGGAATACGGCCTGTCGTGGCGGTTTGGCGAAAGCCATGTGTGGATTTTGCAAACCAAACCCTATGAGGTCTTCTGGGCGCCGGTCGGGCCGTGGTCCGACGTGGACTGGAGCGCCTGCCCGTGTCTGGCCCAGGGCCTGGATTTCATCCGGGTGCCGGAGCGGCTGTGCGAGATCCTCTCCGAAGCCATGCCGGACCGGGTGCGTACCGAAGAGGCCCGCGACCACGACGACTACGTCTACAGCGTGCCGGAACTGGTGGAATTGCGCGGCAACAAGTTCCACAAGAAAAAGAATCTGCTCAGCCAATTTCAGCGGACCTACGACTTCGAATACAAGGCCCTGACGCCGGACTGTGTGGAAGAGACCCTGGAATTGCAGCGCCAGTGGTTTGCCTGGCGCGATCCCGAGGAATCCGGGGCGCTCTTGGCCGAGAATCAGGCCATCGTGCGGGTGCTCCAGAGCTGGGACCGGATGCCCGGCATGATCGGCGGGGCCATCCGGGTGGACGGCGAAATGATCGCCTACACCGTGGCCGAGGCGCTTACCCCGGAGATGCTGGTCATCCATTTCGAGAAGGGGCGTCCCGGTTTCAAGGGCGTCTACCAGGCCATCAACCAGTTCTTTCTGGCCGATGCCGGACAGCCCTATGCCCTGGTCAACCGCGAGCAGGATCTGGGCGACGAAGGGCTGCGCAAGGCAAAGCTCTCCTACAACCCCTGCATGTATCTGAAAAAGTGCAAGGTGTCCGTGGCCCCGGCCGGTTGATGCCGGTTTCGGCCATGCGGCGCGCGACTCGTATCGGATGCCATGTATGCAGTGCCCGGCCAGAACGCACCCGGGCACTGCGGTGATGGTTGGGCTTGCTTTTTTTGGCAAAACACTCAAAAGTGCCCGGTGTCGTTTCAAGGACAACTTCATCACGGTATAACTGGCGGGTGGCATGGATAAGCGGCTTCGGGTTCTGGTTGTCGATGACTCCAAGGTCATGCGGGGGATCATCCGCAAGATGCTCGGACACGACAGGGCCGAGGTCCTGGAGGCCTGCGACGGCAAGCAGGCCCTGGAACTGTTGGCCGCAGAGCCGGTCGACTGCATCATCTCCGACTGGAACATGCCCCGCATGAAGGGCATCGACCTCCTGCGTCGGGTCCGGGGCGACGGCGCATTGGCCGACACGCCCTTTGTCATGGTCACGGCCGAGGCCATGGCCGCCAATATGGCCGAGGCCGACGCCGCCAAGGTCAGCTCCTACCTGACCAAGCCCTTTACCACCGACGATCTCTGGAATACCCTGCGCCGCATCCTGCCCGACCACCTGCCCTGCTAGGCGGTCGCCGGGGAAAGGGCTCCTTTCCTACCGGAGGGGCATCCCGGCGTACGGAAGTTTCCCGCACGAACTGCTGCCCGTTGTAACCAGGGCACAACGAATCCATCCCTGCCGCAAACCACATCCTCCAAGGTTTTTCCATGTCGTACCACCTCTCGCCCAAGGCCCTTGTGCGCCTGCCCCAATGGTTTTTCTTTGTCGCCACCCTGGCGGTCGGCGTGCAGTTCGTCCGCTTCTGTCTGGCTGCCGTGGCCGGCACGGCCGAGGCCGTGTCCCGGCCGGCCGGGGTGGAAGGCTTTTTGCCCATAAGCGCCCTCCTGGGCTTGCGCCGCCTGCTGGCCACCGGGTCCTTCGATCCGGTGCATCCGGCCGGCCTGTGGATTCTGCTGGCCGCCATCGCCATGGCTCTGGTGTTTCGCAAGGCCTTTTGCGGCCACATCTGCCCGGTCGGCTTCCTGACCGTGCGCCTGGGCCGCCTGGGCCAGCGCCTGCAACTGGCCCGCAGCGTCGGTGTGCGCCTTGGCGTCGTTCTCGGCCTGCCCAAATACCTGCTCCTGGCCTTTTTCCTCTTCACCACCTTTTTCGGTATGGACCTCGCGGCCGTCGACGCCTTCCTGCGCTCCTCCTACAACATCACTGCCGACGCCCGGATGCTGCTCTTTTTCGCCAGCCCAAGCGCCACGGCCCTGCTCGTCCTGGCCGGACTGGCCCTGCTCGGGCTCATCTTTCGCGGTTCCTTTTGCCGCTGGCTGTGCCCCTACGGCGCGCTGCTCGGCCTTTTGGCCAAGATCGGTCCCACGGCCCTTCGCCGGGATGCTGCGGCCTGCACCGGCTGCGGTCGCTGCCGTACGGTGTGCCCCATGGACATTCCCATCGACGCCAGCCCCCGGCCCATGGACTGCACCGCCTGCGCCTCCTGCGTCCTGGCCTGCCCGCGCCGGGAGAGCGCCGTGCGCTTCGTCTTCGCCGGCACTCCCGTCCCCTGGTGGACCACGGCCGCTGGCGCGTGCAGCGTCTTCGCCCTGGCCTACCTCGCTGCCCATGCCCTGGGCCTGTGGAACGCCAGCCTGCCCCAGGCCATGCTGGCCCGGCTCTACGCCATGGCCTTAGCCCACTGATTTCACCCAATCGTCCCTGTCCCCGCTTGCGCCCTATGCTCTTGAAGGATATACAGACTTGAGTCTTATATTCAAAAAAATCGAATAGAGAGGGCGCAATGGGCAAGCTCATCAAGGAACAACAGGAAGGCGGACGCCTGCATATCGAATCCCCGCTCATGGGCGAATCCCTGGTCAGCCGGGCGCTTTTGGCCACCCAGGGACAGCGGGAAGTGTTTCGGATGCACCCGGACGTCAATGTGCTCAAAATCGGCGGCCAGTCCATCATGGACCGGGGAGCCAAGGCGCTGCTCCCCATCCTCGACGAACTGCTCAAGGCCAAGGAACAGCACAAGATCATCCTCATGACCGGCGGCGGCACCCGGGCCCGGCATATCTACAACATCGGCCTGGAACTCGGGATGCCCACCGGCGTCCTGTCCAAGCTCGGCGACAAGGTGGCCTCGCAAAACGCCGAGATCCTCTCGGTCCTTTTGGCCAAACACGGCGGCGTGCGCATCGGCCACGGCGACCACCTCGAACAGCTCACCATGTTCTGCCAGCTCGGCTACCTGCCCATCACCCCGGGCATTCCGCCCTACGGCTTTTTCGAACATCCGGCCGAGGAAGGCATGATCCCGCCGCACCGCACCGACTCCGGCGCGTTCCTGCTGGCTGAAAATATCGGGGCCAAATCGCTTATCTACCTCAAGGACGAAAAGGGCCTGTACAGCGAAGATCCCAAGAAAGCCAAAGACTTCGAAAAGCTCGAATACTACGGCCGCATCTCGGTTTCCGAACTGACGGCCCTCGACCTCGACGATCTCATCGTGGAACGGCCGGTGCTGCGGTTCCTCAAGCACAGCAAGTGCATCAAGCAGTTCCAGGTCATCGACGCCCTGCGCCACCCCGAGCACATCCTGGCCGCGCTCGACGGCGAGCATGTCGGGACGATTGTGTACAAGGACGAGTAGGGGAGAAAGGCAGAAGAGAATCGGGGCGCTGCCCCGAACCCTGCCGGGGCGCTGCCCCGGACCCCGCCGGGGCTTTGCCCCGGACCCCACCGGGGGGATGATCCCCCCGGACCCCTGCAATGGGGGGCGTGGGCGGGGGTGGGGGTGGGGAAGTGGCCGGGAGGCTGGTCGGCGGCGGCTGGCT
>NZ_MLBG01000176.1 GCF_001936595.1 Desulfovibrio sp. DV | reverse complement strand
GGCCAAGATGTCCATGGATCTCAAGCGCCGCTATTTTCTGCGCAGCAAGGACAAGGCCAAGCGACTGGTGCGCGTGGCCCCGGACATCCGCAGCATCATTGATTTTCGCCGTCTCAACTTCATGGATTCGTTCGCTTTCCCGGAACCTCTCGACACCATTTTCTGCCGCAACGTCATGATCTATTTTGACCGGGCCACCCAGGAGCGCCTGCTGCAGAAGTTTTGCACCCAGCTCTTGCCAGGTGGATTTCTCTTTATCGGTCATTCCGAAAGCCTGACCGGCATGGACTTGCCCTTGCGCCAACATGCTCCAACGGTATATAGAAAAATATAAAACGCTGAACATATTGCTCCAAAGAGGTCCTGCGTGAAACAGACCATCAAGGTCCTGGTGGTGGACGATTCCGCCTTGGTACGCCAGACCCTGACCGATATTTTGTCTTCGGACCCGGAAATCGAAGTCATCGGTGCTGCCGGTGATCCCTATGCTGCCGTCAAACGCATGGAGACCCAAACCCCGGACGTCATCACCCTGGATATTGAAATGCCGCGCATGGACGGGCTGACCTTTTTGCGCAAGATCATGACCCAGCATCCCATCCCGGTGGTCATCTGCTCGACACTGACCGAATGCGGCTCGGAAACCACGCTGCGGGCCATGGAATACGGGGCGGTCGACATCATCCTCAAGCCCAAGCTCGGCACGCGGCAGTTCCTGGAAGAATCGCGCATCCGGGTGGTGGATGCGGTCAAGGCGGCAGCCCGGGCGCGCCTGAAAAAAATGGCCCCGGCCGGTCCCATGAAGGTCACCCCCAAGCTCTCGGCCGACGCCATGCTGCCCGGCCCCACGGGCAAGGCCATGTTCCAGACCACTGAAAAGGTTGTGGCCGTTGGCGCATCCACCGGCGGCACCGAGGCCCTGCGCGAATTCCTCGAAGCCATGCCCCAGGATTGCCCCGGCATCGCCATCGTCCAGCACATGCCCGAGCAGTTCACTGCCGCCTTTGCCAAGCGCCTGGACGGCATCTGCCGCATCACGGTCAAGGAAGCCGCCGACGGCGACACCATTTTGCGCGGCCAGGCGCTCATTGCCCCGGGCAACCGCCATATGCTGCTCAAGCGCAGCGGCGCGCGCTATTTCGTGGAGGTCAAGGACGGGCCGCTGGTGCGCCGCCATCGGCCAAGCGTCGATGTGCTCTTTCGCTCCGCAGCCCGTTATGCCGGCAAGAACGCTGTCGGCGTCATCATGACCGGCATGGGCGACGACGGAGCCGCGGGAATGCTTGAAATGCACGAAGTCGGGGCCTATACCATTGCCCAGGACGAAGCGACGTGCGTGGTCTTCGGGATGCCCCAGGAAGCCATCAAGCTTGGCGGTGTGGACAAGGTCATGGGCCTTGGCAACATTGCCTATGAAGTGGTCAGGGCCTGCAGCGGCTAGGCCTGCGTTAGTTTCTGCCTGCCACACTGCGCCCTTCAGACGGCCTTGCTACAAGTCCTGGCCGTGACGAGGAAAATTTGTGTCCATAGCCGATGAGATCGAAACCAAGTTCGCGGTCACATCCTTTGCGCCGGTGCGCCGGTCGTTGCTGACGGCTGGCGGGGTGGAGTTGTCGCGTCGGTTTGAGGAGAATGTGGTCCTTGACGATGCCGCAGCCAGCCTGCGCGGTCGGGATGTGCTGCTGCGCATCCGGCGCGACGCCGCCTGCAAGGTGACGCTCAAAATGCCGGCCGAGGCCCCGGGACACAGCGGACTGAAGATCCGCCGGGAGATCGAAACCGAGGTGGCAGACCCGGCTGCCCTGGAAGCCATTTTCGCCGCCCTGGGCTATGTCCCGTTCCTGCGCTACGAAAAGGTCCGGGAAATCTGGCAGGCCGGCGACGCCCTGGTGTGCCTCGACGAATTGCCCTTTGGCCGCTACCTGGAGATCGAAGGGCCGGCCGAGTCCATCCCGCTTCTGGCCGGACGCCTGGGGCTGTCCATGGCCCGGGCCCTGCCCCAGACCTACCACGAATTGCACCAGTCCTATCGCCGGGAGCGCGGCCTGCCGCCGGAAATGAGCTTTGTTTTCCCGCCCGATGTCCGTCGCGGCATCCTGGCCGACCTTGCCGGATCGCTCTAAAAGCACCAACAATTCCAGTCTGCTGTCAACGCTGTTGTCAGTAGCCGCGTTTTTCCGTAGGCCAGAGCATGGGGCCGGGGGATACGGGCGCGTGCGTGTGCTCCCCTCGACAGCCCGCCACAGCGACTTATATATCCCCGAGGTCGGAAAATCGGGCCTTTTGCCTGGCATCCCACCATTCGGAAGAGGTGACGGCAGTTCATGAGCCATCCCATGTATGAAGACCAGCCCGAAATGGGCGTCAGCGTTGAAGATGAAGTCCGTGAACCCCGGCAATTCAAGGTCATGCTGCACAATGACGACTACACCACCATGGAGTTCGTGGTCTTGGTGCTCGTCAACGTGTTTCGCAAAAACGAGAACGAAGCCACGCAGATCATGCTCAATGTCCATAACAATGGCGTAGGAATATGCGGCGTGTATACGGCCGAGGTGGCAGAGCTCAAGGTCTCGCTGGTCCACCGTCTGGCCAAGGAAAGCGGCTACCCCCTGCGTTGCAGCATGGAAGAGGTTTAAATGCTCAGTAAAACACTCGAACGGGTATTGACCAGCGCCGTCAAAGAGGTCAAGCGCCGCCATCACGAGTATCTCACCCTCGAGCATCTGCTCTATGCCATGCTCCTGGAAGAGACCGGCCGGGATATCCTGGTCCACTGCGGCGCCAACGTGGTTCGTCTCAAGCACCAGCTTGAGCGCTTTTTCACCGATCATATGGAAACCCTGCCCCAGGATACCAACTCCGAAGTGGTGCAGACCCTTGGCGTGCAGCGTGTGCTGCAGCGGGCCATCATGCAGATGCAGTCCTCGGGCAAGCAGCAGGTGGAAGTGGGCGACGTGCTGGCCGCCACCTTTGACGAGGAAGATTCCTACGCCGTCTACTACCTGAAGTCGCACAACATCTCCCGCCTGGATGTGCTGGAATATATCTCCCATGGCGGCGGCAAGGACACGGCTTCCGAAAGCGCCGGCAGCGGCGGCGAGGAACAGCGCGACGGCAAGGCCGGCGGGTCGGCCCTTGAGCAGTATACCGTGGATCTGGTGGCCAAGGCCAGGAAGGGCGAGATCGATCCTTTGATCGGCCGCGACCAGGAACTGACCCGCACCATCCATGTGCTGCTGCGTCGCCGCAAGAACAACCCGATCTTCGTCGGCGACCCCGGCGTCGGCAAGACCGCCCTGGCCGAGGGGCTGGCCCTGCGTATCGTCAATGGCGACGTGCCGGAGAGCTTCCGGGATACGCTCATCTACGCCCTGGACATGGGGGCCTTGCTGGCCGGGACCAAGTATCGCGGCGACTTCGAGCAGCGGCTGAAGGGCGTGCTTTCGGAACTGGAGCAAAAGCCCGGGGCCATCCTGTTTGTCGACGAGATTCATACCATCGTCGGGGCCGGTGCCACCAGCGGCGGCACCCTGGATGCTTCCAACATCTTAAAGCCCGTGCTCGGCTCGGGCAAGTTGCGCTGCATCGGGTCCACGACCTACGAGGAATACAAGAACCATTTCGAGAAGGACCGGGCGCTTTCCCGCCGGTTTCAGCATATCGACGTGGCCGAACCGACCGTGGAAGAGGCTGTCGAGATCGTAAAGGGCCTTCGCAGCTACTACGAAGCCCACCACGGCGTCCGCTACACCCCGGCCGCCCTGCGTGCGGCGGTGGAGCTGTCCGCCCGGCATATCAACGACCGCTTCCTGCCGGACAAGGCCATTGACGTCATTGACGAGGCCGGGGCCGTGCGCAAGCTGGCCGGCACCGAGGCCAAGGGAGCCATCGGCGTTGCCGAGATGGAAAGGT
>NZ_MLBG01000175.1 GCF_001936595.1 Desulfovibrio sp. DV | reverse complement strand
AAACTTTTAAAGGGGGTGGCATCCGCCATTCCCCGTACCCCCTTTTATCCCCTTTGCAGGGGTCCGGGGGGATCATCCCCCCGGCGGGGTTCGGGGCAGCGCCCCGATTTTCTGTTCTTTTCTTTCGCTCTAACGCTTACTCCCCGTACAACTTGCCCAGCCCGGCGTAGGCGTCGATGCGGCGGTCGCGCAGAAAGGGCCAGTGGCGGCGGGTGGTTTCGATGGTCTGGGGATTGATCTCGGCCAGCAGGATGTCCTCGGCGGTGATGCCGGCCTGGACCACGATCCGGCCTGACGGGTCGGCCACGAACGACGAGCCCCAGAATTCCAGGGTTTCGCCGTAGCCTTCGCCCGAGCCTTCGGTGCCCACGCGGTTGACGGCGGCCACGTAGAGGCCGTTGGCGATGGCGTGGCTGCGCTGGATGGTGATCCAGCAGTCGCGCTGGGTTTCGCCGTATTCGGCTTTTTCGCTGGGATGCCAGCCGATGGCCGTGGGATAGAAAATGACCGACGCGCCAAGGAGCGCCGTGGCCCGGGCCGCTTCGGGAAACCACTGGTCCCAGCAGATGAGCGTGCCGATGGGGCCAAAGGGCGTCTGGAAAGTCTTGAAACCCAGGTCGCCGGGGGCGAAGTAGAATTTCTCTTCAAAGCCCGGATCGTGGGGAATATGCATTTTGCGGTAGACGCCGGCATGGTTGCCGTCCGGGTCGAGCACGGCCAGGGAATTCTGGTAGCAGCCCGGACCGCGCCGTTCAAAGAGCGGAGCCACGACCACCACGCCGGCCGCCTTGGCCGCTTCGGCCATGGCCGTGGTGGTGGGGCCGGGGATGGGTTCGGCCAGATTGAAGGCGTCGTGGTCCTGGGTGCGGCAGAAATACGGCGTGGCAAACAGTTCGGGCAGACACACCACATTGGCCCCGGCCTTGGCCGCGGCTTCGATGCGGCCGGCGGCTTTTTCAAGCGACGCGGCCACGGTTTTTTCCGGGGCCATCTGGATAAGGCCGATGGTAAAAGGCGCGGCCATGGAGACTCCTTGTCTGGGATATGGTGCGGCGCAGGGCTGCGCCGGACGGAATGATACGGGCGATTTTGCCAAAGGACAACGCCCGATCAGGCCCCGGCAAGGAGGGAAAGCCCCTGCCGGGCGAAAGCGAAGGCGAAATAAAAAAGCGACAGCCCGAGCCCGGCCATAAACAGGCGGTACGCCCGGCTGGACAGGAATTGCCGAAACCGGCCGGCCAGGACCGCCGCCAGCACCTTGGCCCCGATGATGCAACCATAAAACACGGCCAGGAAGAGAACCACACAAAAGGCCCCGGCCGCAGCCGTTTCCAGAAGAAACGGCACGCCGACCGTGGCCCAGAACAGGTACGGATGCGGGTTGGCGAAATTGGCGGCCACGCCGCGAAGAATCGAGCGCGGGGCGGTGCGCGGGTCGCCGGCGCTTGGCGGCGGGGCCTTGAAGCAGTCCCAGCCATAGCGGCAAAGGAGCAGCGCCCCGGCCAGGGCCACCACGCCGAGGATGGCCGGCGTGCCGGCAAAACGCGACAGCACCAGCCAGGCGGCCAGGATGATGGGCGCATCGGTCAGGATCGGGGCGAGGGCCACCTTGACGCCCTCGCGCGGCCCGTGGGCCAGGGTCTGGGACAGGACCAGCGTCAGGAGCGGTCCCGGGGCGAAGCCGGCGGACAGGCCCAGGGCGGCCCCGGCCAGGGCGGCGGATGCGACATCGGCCATGCTTGCGTTTCCTTGTGCGCCCCGGCTACACTGCCGCCGGCACGAGCCGATACCTGCCGGAAACTGCGACCATGATCAAGGAGCCAGCCATGCCCCCCACGGCCTTCGTGCCCCTGCGGCATATCCTGGCCGCCGACATCGGCGGCACGACCAGCCGTTTCGGTCATTTCACCCTGGCTCCCGACGGCACCCTCGCCCTTGGCCGGCACATCCGGCTCCCCACCCAGGCTGCCGGCTCCTTCCTCGAACTGTTGGACGCCCTGTCGGCCGCCGGGTTCGACCTGGCCCCCGAGCAGGCCCAGGCCGCCGCCTTTGCCGTGCCCGGAGCCGTGGTCGGGCGCACCGTGCATTTCGCCAATATCGACTGGAGCCTCGATCTGGCCGATCTGGGCCGCGCCCACGGCCTGGAACGAAGCGCCTGCGTCAACGATTTTCTGGCCCAGGCCCACGGCTGCCGCCTCCTTGGCGACACCGCTGCAACAGTGCTGCCGGGCGACATGGACCCCACCCGGATCCAGGCGGTCATCGGAGCCGGCACCGGCCTGGGCCATGCCGCCCTGATCCCCCTGGCCGACGGGACGACCCTGGCCCTGCCCTCGGAAGCCGGCCAGACCGCCGCCCCCTTTTTCGGTCCCGAAGAAACCGCCTTTGCCAATTTCCTGGCCCGGGCCACGGGCGAGGCCTACGTGCGCGCCGACAGCGTCCTTTCCGGCTCCGGGCTGGCCCATCTGCACCGATATCTCACCGGCGAGGACCTGACCCCGGCCCAGATCAGCCAGCAGCTCGCCGCCGACAGCCCGACAACCGCCTTTTTTGCCCGCTTCTACGGCCGGGCCACCCGCGACTTCGCGCTGACCATGCTGCCGACCGGCGGGATGTTCATAAGCGGCGGCGTTGCCGCGAAAAACCCGCTCCTCGTCGATCATCCGGAATTCGCCCGGGAATTTCGCGCCTCGCCCACCTACGGGGCCTATCTGGAACGCATCCCGGTGCGGCTGGTGCGCGACGAAAACGTCGGCCTCTACGGCGCGGCCGCCATCGCCCGAAACCTCCTCGTCTCCCAACCGCCCAAAGGATAGATACCCCATGCGCGAAGGCTTTTTCCGGGCCGTGTCCACGGCCGAATTCCGCAATCTGCTGCGGACGTTTCCCACCCTGCCAAGCGAAACCGTCAGCCTCGATGCCGCCTGCGCCCGCATCCTGGCCACCGACATCATCGCCGCCGAAGACCTGCCCGCGGCCAGCCGCGCCGCCATGGACGGCTATGCCGTGCGCGCCGCCGAGGTCTTCGGAGCAACCGAATCCAACCCCGGCTACCTCGATCTGGCCATGGACATCCCCATCGGCGTCATCCCGGATGCGCCGCTGCCGGCCGGCCACTGCGCCCGCATCGTGACCGGCGCCTTCCTGCCGGCCGGAGCCGACGCCGTGGTCATGGTCGAATACACCGAGGACATGGGAGCCGGGGCCATCGAAATGCGCCGGTCCGTGGCTCCGGGCGACAATATCATGCTGGCCGCCGAAGACGCCGCCGTCGGCCAGACAGTCCTTTCCCCGGGCACACGCCTGCGGCCCCAGGAGATCGGCCTGCTGGCGGCGCTCGGCATCACCCGCGTGCCGGTCGGCAAAATTCCCACCGTGGCCCTGCTTTCCACCGGCGACGAGCTGGTCCCGGCCGAGGCCACGCCCAAGCCCGGCCAGATCCGCGACGTCAACAGCCATACCCTGGCCGCCATGCTGCGCCAGGCCGGGGCCGCTCCCACCACCTTTCCCCTGGTCCCGGACGATCTGGCCGGCATCCAGGCCGCCCTGGCCGACGCCGCCGCCGGATACGACCTGACCCTGCTCTCCGGCGGCAGCTCGGTTGGCGCGCGCGACTTCACCCTCGACGCCCTGCGAAATCTCGGTGCCGACATCCTGGCCCACGGCGTGGCCATCAGCCCCGGCAAACCAACCATCCTGGCCTCCCTCAACGGCAAGCCGGTCATCGGGCTGCCCGGACAGGTCACCTCGGCCCAGGTCGTGCTCCTCATTTTCGCCCTGCCGCTTTTGGCCCACTTAAGCGGCGACCCGGCCGCCTTCGACCGGACTCCGCGCACCTTCCCGGCCGTCCTGTCCCGCAACATCGCCTCCAAACAAGGCCGCGAAGACCACGTGCGCGTGCGCCTGGAATACCGCTCCGACGCACTGCCCCTGGCCCATCCCGTGCTCGGCAAGTCCGGGCTGCTCAAAACGCTGCTCATGGCCGACGGCCTCATCACCATCGCCGCCGACCTCGAAGGCCTCGCCGGCAATACCGAAGTGGCGGTGCGGCCGATCTGACGCCGGGGGTGTGAGAGAAGAGGGAAGATATGCCTCCGGCGGCTGGGCGCGCCTGCCAGACCCT
>NZ_MLBG01000174.1 GCF_001936595.1 Desulfovibrio sp. DV | reverse complement strand
GCGCATGGCTGACCCTGGGACCGACCACGGCGGTCCCCCGAGGGGCCGGTCAAAAGCCGCCGGGCGGCCCGCCGGGCAGACCCGGCCCTGCTCGAACCGCTGCGGTTCCAGATCCCCCTGGCCGGCCCGTCCCTGCTGGCCGCCAGCCTCACGCCGGGGGATACGGGCACGGCCACCCTGGCGCCGCTCTATACCGACGCCGGCTTCGTTTCCGACGCCTGGACCGCCGATACGACGGCCGTCAAGCTCGCCGGCCAGCCGGTGGTGTCCTGCCCGGACGCCAAACCCTGCACCGCCACCTACGAGCTGACCACCGGCTATCCGGCGGCCGGGCTGGATCTGACCTGGTTTCCGAGGCTTTTTGGCGATGCGGCCGGAGCCAACGGGGCCGTGGCCGAGGTGTCGGTCAATGGCGGGCCGTTTCGGCTGGTCGATGCCTTTTTGAGCACGCGCTCCGGGCGCTGGGACGGGCTTGAGGTGATGCGCCGGGCGTCCCTGGATCTGGGCGGCGCGACCGGCACGATCCGGGTCCGCTTTCGCCTGACCGGCGACGGGGTGCAGTTGTGGTCCTCGCCCCAGACGCCCCAGGCGGCGGTGGTGGCGCTCGACACCCGCAGCCTGCCGGCCCTGGCCCTGACTCCGGGCGAGACGCAGCTTACGGCCGCGTGTCCGGGGGAGTGCGGCCTGACCTTTGGCTTTGGCGGGGAGTGAGGCCGGGCCGGACGGCGCGCTTCAGGCCAGTTGGCGCAGCCGGGCCAGATAGGCGGCTCCGACCGTGGCCGGCGCGTGGCGGCTGGTGATCAGTTCCCGGCCGGCCTGCCCGCGCTTGCGGGCCAGACCCGGATTGGCCAACACCAGCCGCAGGGCCCGGACCAGCTCGGCCCGGTCCGGCTCGGCCCAAAGCATCCCCTGGCCAAACGGATATTCTCCGGGACCAACCGGCACGAGGCGATAGGCCACCGGGAAGCCGGTCTCCGGGGTCAGGAAATCGGCATTGCCGGAATAGCCTGTGGCGATGACCGGCTTGCCGAGCAGCATGGCCTCGGCCAGGGTCCGGCCGAAGCCCTCGGCCCGGTGCGGCGAGAGGTAGGCATCGCAGGCGGCAAAAAGCCCCAGGGCCTCGCCCCGGTCCAGGGTGTCGGCCAGGATGGCGATGCGCCGGTCGGCGGCGGCGGCCGCAGCCACGGCCCGCCAGCGCGGGTCGTCGGTCCGGGGATTCATGGTTTTAAGCACCAGCCCGACCGGCTCGTGGCCGCCGGGAAAGGCCTCCCGGAAGGCGGCCACGGCCGCCAGCGGATTTTTGCGGGCCAGATAGGAATTGGCGTCAAAGACGTAGAGAAACAGGAACCGGTCTTCAGGCAGGCCGAACCGGGCCCGCGGGGTCGGGGTCAGCCGGTCCACGGCGACGGCCATGGGCATGAGCCGGGTCGGCACCGGGCTGGTGGCGGCAAAGGCCTCGCGGGCATAGGCCGTGGACAGCCACAACTCGTCCATCAGCCGGTAGGCGTCGGCCATGACCTCGGGCCAGCCGGGCAGCTCCCAGGGCCAGTAGCCGATGTTGATGCGTCCGGAGAACAGTTCCTCGCCGCGTTCCAGCCACAAGCGGGTCGTGTCCAGGCCGGTTAAGCAAAAGATGTTGACCGGGTAGGGCAGCTCGTCGCTGATGCAGGCATCCAGCCAGCCGTCGGCCTGCCGGGTGCCGGGGCCGGTCTGGACGTTGACCACGGAAAAGGGCACGCCGGCTGCGGCCAGGGCCAGGGCGCACATGCGCGAATCCTCGCCGATGCCCAGTTCTCCGCGGGCAAAGCCGATGATGTTGACCCCAAAGGGATGGCGCGGCGGGGCGGATGCCCGGCAAACGGCCGTGGCCGGTGGCCGGGCCTGGCTGGGCCGGGGGGCGGCCGGCGACCGGCCCCCGGCCCAGGCCATGAGGGCCGGGCGCTGGTCCGGCCGGCCGGGATCGAAAGCGGCCCGGGCCGCCTCGTCGGAAAACCAGGCCAGAAAGGCCAGCCGGGTGATTCCGGGCAGGTCGGGCATGTCGGCGTCAAGGGGCAGGGGCGGGGTCCAGGCCAGGGGGCCGTCGTGGCCCATCTCGGCTGCGCCGTGGAGCACATACCAGGCCAGCAGGCCAAGCGCCCCCTCGGGCGTGGCCGGATCAAAGGCCGGCCGGACATCGGGCCGGGCGGCCCAGGTCAGCCGGGCCAGACGCGGCAGGGCCAGGCCCAGGGCCGGCAGGGGGGCCGAAACCGGCTCGAACAGCCAGGCCTGTTGCCGGGCGTCGAGCAGCCCGAAAAGGCCCATTTCCGGCACGGCGCTGGTGTAAAACCAGGCGGTGAAGGCCGCCCGGCCGGCCGGGTCGTCCCGGTCAAAGGCGGCGGTGTCGTCGTTTCGAAAGCGCCAGATGAAATCCATGAGCCGGGTGAGCGGGGCGTCCTCGGGTCCGGCCGCCGGGCTGGCCACGGCATTGGCCAGGGCCAGATCCTCGGGCCGGGGATAACCGGCCGCGGCTGGAAATTCCTTCCAGGCGCTGGTCAGCCACCACAGCAGAAAATCCGTTTCCCCGGTCAGGCCGACGAGCTGGAGCTTGGCCCGGATATCGTCGCGCAGATGCCGGGCCAGCCGCATGGGCGCGGTCAGGCCGGCGGCGTCGGGTGCGGTGTCGTGCATAATCCCGGCATTCTAGGGTTGCCGGCCGCCCCTGGCAAGGTTGGCTTCAGGCCCCGCGCGTCACCGGGCAGCGGCCGCAGACAATGCCGCTTCGCAGGTCGTGGCGGCCCGGATCGGCCAGGAGCGTCCGGGCGGCCTGATACTTGCCTCCGTTCCACAGCTTGGAAAAAGGTGTCTCAAAGACGTTGCCGAAATCCACCCCCGGATCGCGGGGATCGCGGCAGCAGGGGATAAGCCCGCCGTCCCAGTTGATGTAGGCCGAGCGGTAGAGCCACGAGCAGCCCGGCGCGGCCTCGTGGTCATGGGTCAGGGTCTGGCGCGGGAACATGGTGGAAAACCAGTCGTCCGGCGCATCGGCCGGGAAAAACGGCCGGATGAACCGCACCTGGTCGACGCCAAGCCGGGCCGCCGTCTCCCGGGCGGTGTCGATCTCGTGCTCGTTAAATCCGGTCACGCAGTACTGCCAGTCGATATACGGCGTTTTCGTGCCGGCGGCCGTGCGGGCCGCAATGAGCGCCCGGAGGTTGGAAAAAGGCCAGATCGGCGTTGCCGCCGCGCATGAACCGGCCAGACGTCTCAAACGACACGCCGTGGCAGGAAAAAATCAGCACTTCCAGGCCAGAGGCCACAATGCGCCGGGCCAGGTCCGGGTCGCGGTGGTTGAGGTTGGACGACACGCCGACGCCGATGTTTTTGTCCGTGGCGTAGCAGATCATTTCCAACGTCTCGGGGAAGAGAAACGGCTCGCCAAAGCCGTACATGTTGATCTTGAAGAGGTACTCGCCGCAGGAATCAATGATGCTCCTGAACTGGTCGGCGGTCATGCGGCCGTAGGGGCGCTCGCCGGGCAGCGGGGCGCGGCGGTCGTCGTAACAGTAGGCGCAGCGCAGATTGCAGATGTTGGTGGTCTCGATCTTCAGGATATAGGGCATGGAATCAAGGACCGGCCGCTTTTGCAGGCGGTTTCGCTCGGCCTTGAAAAAGTTCCACAGCCGCTTCAGCGTCGCATGGCGCACGAAGGCCTGGGCATGGCGCTTTAAAATCTTGAGCCGCTCCCCGGCCCCGGCTCCCTTGGTGGCCAGCCCGGCATCGAGCAGCCCGGCCTTTTTGGCCGGCTCCGGCGTTGCGGCCGGCTTTTTGACGCCAAGCAGATGGTCGGCCATTTTGAGGCCCTGGGACGCGGCCGCCGGGGTCAGGCAGAAATAAAAGCCGCCCTGGCGGCCCACGGCGTGCAGGTTGGCTATCGCCCGCACCGGGGCGGTGGCGGCAGCCAGCTTCGCCTCGTAATCCAGCGGATAGATGGGCATGGCCGAGGGCAGGGTGACCACCCTGGAAGCCCGAAGGGCGGACACCGGGTACAGTCCCAGCCGGGCCACGTCGGCCACGGCCCGCTCCAGGGTTTTGCCTCAGGCTCGGCCGCGTCCTCCAGATTGATCTCCAGGCACAGCCCTTCCCGGTCGGCCGGGCCGCGTTCGCGGAAAATCGACTCGGGATAGTACACCCGATTGGCCTGCATGGCCGGGTCGGGGTGGTAGGTATAGACGAAGGGCCGCGGGGTGCGTTCGCTTCGGTTGTAGGTCAGCATGACCAGACGCATGGTGACGCTTGGCAGGGCCGGGGCGTCGCTGCCAAGGGCGGCGTTTAGGGTATCAAGCGGCGCGGTCCAGACCACATGGGCCGGGGTGATGGCCCGGCCATCGGCCGTTATCGTCGTGATGCGCCCGTTCTCTCGGGTGAGGGCAATGTCCGTGACGCCGGTGACGATCTCGCCGCCGGCCGCCTCGATGCGCCGGGCAAGCAGGGCCGGCACGTCGCCAAGGCCTCCGGCTGGATACCAATAGCGCTGGCGCAGCCGGGACAGGGCGGCAATGACCGCCGCCGCCTTGCCGCGCCGGACAAACGGCTCCTTGGCGTTGTCGATGGTGCGGTCCACCCGGGCCAGCCAGTGGTGGTGCAGCGCCGCCGGCGGGGTCAGGGCCTTTTTGGCGAACAGATCGCGAAAAAGCAGATCGTACAGGCCCGGGCCGCATTTTTCCGACAGCTCAAGCTCAGCCGAGATCGGTTCCGGCGGCGGCGCGCCCCGGCGCTTGAGCGCGGCCCGGACGGCCTCGATCTTGTAGCGCAGCGGGTAGCGCAAAAAGTCGAGATGGTTGGGGAACTGCCACATGCGCCCCCCGGCGGCCACGGCAAAGGCAAAGGGGTGGCGGATGACCGGCCGGCCGGTGAGCGTCTGGCGCAAAAAGTTCTCGCCCACGCCCGGCACGTCGAGAAAAAGGACGTGGGGACCGTAGTCGAAGACCACGCCGTCGAGTGTTTCCGAGCGCAGAAGGCCGCCGACCCGGTCGGCGCGTTCGAGGACCAGACAGGGCCGGCCGGCCTCGGCCAGCCGGACGGCGCAGGCCAGCCCGGCGATGCCGCCGCCGACAATGACAATGGGGGAGCCTTGCATACGTGTCCTATCCTTTTCCTGGCCTCGCGCCCGGCCGCCACCGCGGCCGGGCGGCGCGTTGGGGCACCCTATACCAGCCCCGGTCCGGGCGTCCTCCTTTTTTCTGCCGGCCGGCACAGCCCGGCCCCGGGGCCAAGGATACGGCCGTTTGGCGGCCGTCCGG
>NZ_MLBG01000173.1 GCF_001936595.1 Desulfovibrio sp. DV | reverse complement strand
CGGCTTCGAGATTCTGGGGGGGGACTTTTCGAAGGACGTCTGAGGAGACCCGCTCCAGGGCCTGCCCGGTCAGCGGTTCGCCGCTCCCGGAAAGGCCGGAAGACTTGGAGTTACGCGGTTTCTTCCTCGGACTGTCCATTGGCTTCGACCTGTGCCCCGGCAGGGGTGACAACAACATCTTCGTCTTCAGCGCCGCCCTGGCGGACGACGGACACGCGGACCGTGCCGCGCAGTTCCGGCATGAGCTTCACTTCGACATCGTAGTGGCCAAGCGACCGGATGGGGTCGGCCAGGACGATTTTCTTGCGGTCGATGTCAAAGCCCTGCTCGGCCAGCTTGTCGGCGATGATGGCGGAAGTGACGGAGCCGTACAGCTTGTCGCCTTCACCGACGCGGACTTCGATCAGGATGGTGGTGGCGGCCAGCTTGTCGGCCAAGGACTGGGCATCGGCCACCTGGGCATCGCGTTTGGCTTGCAGTTTCTTGCGTTCGTTTTCAAAACGGCGCAGGTTGGACTCGCAGGCCAGCATGGCGAGCCCTTGGGGAATCAGATAATTGCGGCCGTACCCGGGTTTGACGGAGACCTTGTCGCCGAGGCGGCCGAGGTTTTCCACGTCCGCGCGCAAAATAAGTTCCATGGCTTCCCTACCTTACATTTTCTTCAGATGCTCGGCGCTGTGCGTGGCCGTATAGTACAACATCGCCATCTGGCGGGCGCGCTTGATCTCAAGCGTCAGGCGGCGCTGGCACTTGGCACAGGTGCCGGTGATGCGCCGGGCAATGATCTTGCCGCGATCCGTGATGAAATCCTTGAGGATATCCGGACGCTTGTAATCAACGGGAAGATTCTTGTTGGCGCAGAAGCGGCAGAACTTCTTTTTCGGGGTGAACTTTTTCTTAAATGCCATGGCTTAGGCCCCCTCAACAACAGGCACGTATTTGTCGGCAAGCTTGACGGTGATGAACTTCATGATGCCGTCGGTGATGCGCACGATACGTTCGAATTCAGCGATGGCCGTGGCCGGAGCAGCGAACTCGAAACGGGTGTAATGGCCCCGGGTCTTTTTCTGCACCGGATAAGCCAGTTCCTTCATGCCCCATTCGTCAACGGCCAGCATGGTGGCGTCCTGACGCTCGAGCACCCCTTTGAGGTTCTCGAGGATCTCCTGCCGATTGTCGGTTGCCAGCTCCGGAGAGAGCAACAGCAAGGCTTCGTACTTCCGCATGGTTCCTCCTTTTGGTCCATGGCCCTTCCTCCGGGACGGGAGTCCTCCGGGAAGAGCAAGGTGAAGGGGAGTCGTTACCCGCGCCCTCGCGGTCTGTCAAGGGTAAAGGCCGATCCTTGCCAATATCGGGTGGCCCGACTACACAGTTGACCGGCCGGGAACCTTCTTCCGGCCCACTCCCGCCAGCCGCAGCCGAGGTGTCCATGCGCATCCGTACCAAGCTCCTGATTGTCCTGCTCGGGCTGGTCCTGCCGCCGCTTGTGGCCATCAGCATCTATGCCCTGCGCGAGGCCCGGCTCCTTGGCGACGAACTGGCCCAACGGGCCGCCGTATCCTTCAAACACGCGGCCGAGTCCGAACTGGCCCTTATGGTTGATCTCATCGGCGAAGATGTGGCCGACAACCGGCAGATGCTCGAACTGGCCCTGGCCATGCTTGCCGGCGAGGCCACCCGCATCCTGGGCGCTATGCCGGACGGCCCGGACGGGAATATGCCTTCCGCCACGCCCCTGCCGTCCCTGGACGGCCCTCCCGGAATGTCCCGGAAGCAGGCCGGGGAGGCCGGAGCGGAACTCATGCGGCTGGCCCCGGTCTTTGACGTGCTCAAGCAGAAGCTTGCCGACAACATGTTGTGGGCCTACATCGCCCTGCCAGACGGAATCATCGCCACGGCTCCGGCCCATGGCCCCATGCCCGCCGGTTACGACGCCCGGGAGCGGCCCTGGTACCAGGCGGCCGTCACGATGAACGGCGTGGCCTGGCGCATCCTGGTCGACGCCACCACCAACCGGCTGACGGCCACGGTCTCGGCCCCCATCCACGACCGTGGCGGCCGGCTGCTCGGCGTAGTCGGCATTGACGCGCCGCTGGAGGCGCTTTTGCCTGAAAGCGACCTGTCCAGGCGCTGGGGCGACGGCGTGCGGGCCTGCTTTGTCCAGTTCAAAGAGGGCCATCTCGAGATCATTGGCAATCGTGATTTTCTCGACCCGAATCTCGGCTGGAAAACACCGGTCACACCGACCCCTCTTGCTCTCGACGATCCGGACGGATTGTCCAGGCTGGCGGCGGCCATGGAATCCCGGCAGGCCGCCCAGGTGAACCTGACCTTTGGCGATGAGGATTATTTCGCCGTGCTGCGGCCCTTTTCCCTGGCCCCGGCCGGCCTGCTGGTGCTGGTGCCCCGGCAGGCTGTGCTGCATCAGGCCGATTCGGCCGAGTCATCCATTCTGGCCCGGACCCGGAGCATGATGGCCGTGGTGGTGTCTTTTGCCCTGCTGGCCGTGGCCGCAGCGGCCGCCCTGGCCTATTACGGCTCCCGGGCGGTGACCCGGCCCCTGACCAGCCTGTCTGCCGCCGCCGCCCGGCTGGCCGAGGGCGATTTCGAGGCCAGGGCTCCGGTTGCCAGCCAGGACGAACTGGGCAGGCTGGCCCAGACATTTAACACCATGGCCCCCAAGCTGGCCGAGCGGATGCGCCTGGTGCAGGACATCCGGCTGGCCAAGGAAGTGCAGCAAAACCTCCTGCCCAAGGGCCCGCCCCATTTGCCCGGCCTGGATCTGGCCGGAGCCACGATTTTTTGCGACGAGACCGGCGGCGACTATTTCGATTACCTGTCCTTTGCCCCGGCCCCGGACGGCGGCTGCGACATCATTGTCGGCGACGCCACCGGCCATGGCATTGCCGCGGCCCTGTTCATGGCCACCGGACGGGCCCTGTTGCGCGGCGGCCAGGGCGCGGGCAGCGGCCCGGCCGCGCTGCTCACCCTGGCCAATGCCCTGCTGTGGCAGGACACGGCCGACTCAGGCCGCTTTATCACGTTGTATTTCCTGCGCCTGGAAGGCGGCGGACTGGCTCCTGCGGGCCGTCTGGTCTGGTCGCGGGCCGGCCATGACCCGGCCATGGTGTACGATCCGGCAACCGACAGCTTCGCCGAGCTCCTCGGCCCGGGCCTGCCCCTCGGCGTCCTGCCGGACCATGTCTATACGGAACAGTCCTGCCCGGGACTGACTCCCGGACAGGTGCTGCTCCTTGGCACTGACGGTATCTGGGAAGCCCGCAATCCGGCCGACGCCATGTACGGCAAAGACCGATTCCGGGAGGTGGTGCGCCGCCATGCCGCCCTCTCTGCCGAGGCGATTGTGGCCGCGGTCCACACCGACGTGGCCGCCTTCCAGGCAAGCGCCCCGCGCGATGACGACATCACCCTGGTGGTCCTCAAGGCGATCACGGTCTGAGGCTGTCAGATCCAGGAAAGCCGGGCCGGATTACGCGGCGGCACGCCGGGGTAGCGCACTTTGGGATAGCCGAGCATCAAGCCGCCCTCGACGACCTGGCCCTGGGGCAGACCCAGGGCATCGCGCAACGGAGCCGAATGCCTGGCCGCATGGGTGAGCAGACCGGCCCAGCAGGTGCCAAGGCCCCGGGCCACGGCGGCCAGTTCCATGAAGGTCAGGGCAATGCCGCAGTCGGCCGGCCCGAACGGGGCGTCGGCCGGAACGTAGGACACGGCCAGGGCCGGTGCGCCGCGCAGAAAATAGTCCAACCCCTGCTCCCACTTGGCCGAATAGGTGGGGCGGGTGCCATTTTCCGCAAAATAGGCCGCAGTCAGGCCGGCCAGTTCCCGGACCTTGACCGGGTTGCCGGTGACGATCCAGCCCACTTCCTGGACATTGGAGGCCGTGGGGGCAAACCGGGCCACATCCACCAGTTCAGCCAGAACCTCGCGGGCAACCGGCGTGTCCTTGTAGGCCCGGATGGAGCGGCGGCCGCGCAGCATGGCGTCCACCACATCCGGAGCCGGCCAGGAACGCAGGTTTTTGCGCACGCCGGCCGCAGGGACCCGGCTGTGGACCAGGGCATCGTGGGGGCACACCGCCACGCAATGCCCGCAGGCGTTGCACAAGGCCGCATCGGCCACAACCGGCCCGCCATCCTCGCCCGCCGCCAGACAAGCGCTCGGGCACACGGCCACGCACAGGCCGTCGTGCTTGCAGCGCGCCGCATCAACTTCAATTAATGGCATCACAGTCCTCCAGCTCCCCAGGGGGAGGCAACAACGCCCCGGCCGTCCTGTACGTCCGGGGCTGCAGCCCATTACTACCCTGCCCGGCCGCTTTGGCAAGAGGGCACGGGCAAGTGCCGCAGGCACCGTCAGGTAACCGGCCGATCCGGGTTTCGCTTGAGCATCCGCCCGCCTTGGGCTAGGAGTATCCCGAAGACAACTTACGGAGGCGTCATGCGGGTTTTGGTTGTGGATGACGATCCGGCCAGCCGTCACGTGCTGTCGGCCCATCTCAGCGGTCTGGCCGAATGCGTCATGTGCGGCTCGGGAACCGAGGCCGTCGAGGCGGTGGCCCGGGGCATCGTCGAGGGCGAGCCGTTTGACGTGGTGTTTCTAGACATCATCATGCCCCACATGGACGGCCATGAAACCCTGGCGCAGATTCGGGAAACCGAGGAAACCGCCTGCCTCCCCCCCGAATGCCGGGCCAAGGCCGTCATGGTCACTTCCATGGACGACGAAGCCAACACCCTAAACGCCTTCTTCGACGGCCAGGTGGCCGCCTATCTCCTCAAACCGGCCAGCCGGTCGGAACTGCTCAACAAGCTCTCGGTCCTCGGCCTCATCTGAATCCGCACCGCCGGCCTCGCCTCTTCTGCCGGGCCTCCGATATTTTTTCGCCTGTCTTTAATTTGTTGTTCTATTTTATAGGACATTCAATTAGCATTGGCCCATGCGATTCTCCCTTGCGGCCTGTCCGCTTCTGCTCCTGCTCTGGCCCTGGTTCGGCCCGGCCTTGGCCGGCGGCCCTGATTTCGGCCAGGCCCGGGGCGTAATAGTGCGGGTTTGCGATGGGGATACGGTGGTGGTGGATATTCCGGAGTATCCGGATATTATCGGTAAATCGATCCGGGTGCGGCTGGCCGGGGTGGATGCGCCGGAGTTGCGCCATCGCGATCCGGTCGTGCGGCACGCAGGCGAAGCGGCCCGAGAGGCCCTGGCCGCCCTGCTCCCGGCGGGCACGGCCGTGACCCTGACGCAGCTTAAGCGCGACAAGTATTTTCGTCTGGATGCGGTGGTGCTGGTGGATGGCCGCGACGCAGCCGCCGTTCTCGATCTGCCGCCGTCCCGGTGACAGCCTGTCCCTGCCCGCCCCCCAAGCCACAGCCGGCAAAACGCCAAGCAAGGACAAAGGACCCGTTACACCTTTTCCCGTTGCAGGGGT
>NZ_MLBG01000172.1 GCF_001936595.1 Desulfovibrio sp. DV | reverse complement strand
CGGCCGTCTTCGGCTTCCAGCACCTGGATATTGAGATTTTTAAGCAGCCCCGAGAGCCGGGCGCGAAAGAGCTTGGAGTCGTCGACCACCAGGGCGCGCACGAACTGGTTTTTGTACAACCGTTCGATCAGCCGCTCCATGGCTTCCATCTCGGCCATGGTCTTTATAAAATAATCCACGACATTGTCTTCGAGCAGGCGCTTTCGAACCTCCTCGGAAAAGCTCGCCGTCATGACCACGGCCGGTATCCCCAGGGACTTGGCCAGGGGGACGATGCGCCCGTCCGGGTCGTCGGGCAGGTTGCGGTCCAGGATAGCCACGAAAATGGAGTCGCGCCGGGCGGTCATAGCCTCTTCGGCCTCGGCAAAAGAATGGGCCACGATGGTGGGGAAGGGCGTGCAACCGGCGATATGCTGGGAGATGATCTTGGCCTGGACGCGGCTGTCCTCCACAACGAGGACATGGCGGTGATCGGTCATGCTGCCATCCTTATCCGGAACGTAATGCCTGCTCAATAGGGGATGGCGGCGGTCCTGGCAAGGAGGCCGGGCAGGATGCGCCCTGCCCGGCCGGGCGGCTACCAGTGGCGGGTCATGTATGGGGTCATTTCCCGTTCAAATGTGGCCGGGTCGGTGGTGGATACCGTGGGCGCGACAAAGGCCGTGGGGCTCATCCCGGCCATGGCTCCGACGGTTGCATCCATGGGCAGGGTGCGGCTTGAGGCTGCGATGATGTTGTTGTTTCGGGCGTCTATGACCTCAAGGGAAAAACGCACGCCGCCCGGGGTCACGGTATAGGTGCCGGCCAGGACCAGGGTGGCCGTGGCCCGCTTGGTGGCCAGGGCCCTGGTGTCGCGGGTCAGTACGAACTCTCCCTGGCTGCGATTGAAGATGATGTCGCTGGCCTTGCGGATTTCCTGGACATTGTAGCCCATGCCGACAAAGGCGGCCGAGAGTTCCTGGCCCATAAGCCGCGACAGCGGCGAGGCCCGCTCCAGATTGTTGAGATCGGCCGGGGTGGTGATGACCAGCCAATAAAGGCCCCGGCTGTTGTCGGGCGTGCCCATGCCCAGGCGCGGCCCGAGCTGGCGGTCGAGATCGGCGGCCATGGCCATGGCCACGTCGGGATACTGGATCGGCGGCGGGTTCTTGCCCGGACCGCACAGCGCTCCCATGAGCAGCGGCGAGAAAAGCGCGGCCAGGAGAAGGGGCATAAGGCCCGTTATGCGGCTGGTCTTCATGGTGGTCTCCTTATTTGGCGGCCGGGGCCGGAGCCGGAGCCGGTTCGGGCGGGAAGGCGGCCGGGGCGGCCTTGGGTTCCGGCGTCTTGCCCGAAGCCTGGGGCGGGGATGCCGCCTTGGCCGGTTCCGGGTCCAGGGGGAAGATGGACTCGGTCGGGGTCTGATAGCGTTGCTCCAGCCTGGGGGCGGCCGGGTTGCGGTCCGTTGGCGTCGGAGCCTGGGCTTTGGGCGGCACGGGCTGGCGTCTTTGGGGCTTGGCCCGGCGGGGCTTGCGTTTGGCCGGCCGGGACACAAAGGGTCTGGCCGGCGTGGACGGGGTCGGCGGCTGGCTCGCGTCGCGGATGGTCAGCGTGGTCGGAAGGGGGGCGGGAGTGCCGGCCATGGCGTCGCCGGGCAGCCCGGGGTCGGCTGCGGCAACGCAGATCAAGATGGCCACAGCGGCCGCAAACAGACGGATGGCGGACATGGCGGTTTCCTCCCCGGGGCTCTCCCCATGCCATGATCATCGGTCGATCCGGCCAAATCTTTACGTCTCCTTCCTCTCCATTTGCGCCCGGGGGTTGCCTAACAGCCCAAGAAGTGTTTTATGGAAATACAAGGTGTTGCTTGTCCCCGTCGGCCTGGGCCTCCCCGACCCGGCCACCAGCGGTCAGATCCATCGGGGACCTATAAGGAGTATGTGACATGGCTAAGCAACTGGAAATCTACAAGTGTGAACTGTGCGGCAATATCGTTGAGGTTCTCCACGCCGGCGAGGGCGAACTGGTGTGCTGCGGCGCGCCCATGCAGCTTATGACCGAGAATACCGTGGACGCTGCCAAGGAAAAACACGTCCCGGTCATCGAGAAAATCGACGGCGGCTATCTGGTCAAGGTCGGCGCTGTGGCCCACCCCATGGAAGAGAAGCACTATATCGAGTGGATTGAGTTGATCGCCGACGGCAAGGCCTACCGCGAGTTCCTCAAGCCCGGACAGGCTCCCGAGGCCCGGTTCTGCATCAAGGCGGCCACGGTCAGTGCTCGTGAGTACTGCAACATCCACGGCCTGTGGAAGAAGGATTAACGGATGCTGTCCAAGACCATGGAAAAGGCCATCAACGATCAGGTGCATTGGGAATTGTATTCGGCGTACCTGTACGTATCCATGGCCACATACTTCGAGGACAAGGGACTGATGGGCTTTGCCAACTGGATGCATGTGCAGGACCAGGAAGAGAAATTCCACGCCCAGAAGTTCTATAACTACATCGTGGAGCGCGGTGGCCGGGTCATCCTGCAGGCCATCGAAGCCCCGCCCCATGAATGGGCCTCACCTCTGGCCGTCTTCGAAGACGCTCTTGAACACGAGCAAGGGGTGACGGCGCGCATCTACAAGCTCATGGATCTGGCCTTGGAGGAACGCGACCACGGCACGGCTTCTTTCCTCAAGTGGTTCATTGACGAGCAGGTGGAAGAAGAAGCCAGCGTGGCCGATGTGATCTCCAAGCTCAAGCTTGTGGACCAGACCCCGGGTGGCGCGTTCATGCTCGACAAGGATCTGGCCACCCGGGTCTTCACGCCGCCGACCAACGCCTAAACCCATCCGCGCCATTTCCGGCGCTCCAACGCTTCAGGCCGCCCGCGTCCATCGTGGGCGGCCCTCCTTTCGCACAAGGGAGTCTTCATGGCTGCGTCATCCGTCAACATTCTCATTGGGGGCGAGGCCGGCCAGGGGCTGGTCACGGTGGGCGAATTCCTGGCCCGGGCCCTGACCCGGGCCGGCTATTCCATTGTCGTCACCCAGGACTACCAGTCGCGCATCCGGGGCGGCCACAACACCTTTGCCATCCGGGTGGATGCCGCCGCCGTCCTGGCCCCGACCGAATCCATTGATCTGCTGGTGGCCATGTCCGCCGACACCCTGGCCATCCACAAAGGCCGTCTGACACCCCGGGCCCTGGTGCTGGCCGATGCCGCTTACGGTCTGGATGGCCAGCCCGGGCTGGCCATCCCCTACAAGGACCTTTGCCCCAAGCCGCTTTACGAGAACATGGCCGCCCTGGGCGTGCTCGGTGCACTCTTGTGCCTCGATCCGGCCTGGATCACCGGCCTTATCCGGGATAAATTCGCCAGAAAGGGCGAGGACGTCGTGGCTGCCAATCTGGCGGTTTTTGCTGCGGCCGTGGACTGGACCGCCAGCCAGCAGGCTGCCTTTGCCTGTCTGACCCCGCCAACGCGCCAGGGCAAACGCCTCATGCTCCACGGCAACGAAGCCCTTGCCCTGGGAGCGCTGGCTGCCGGGGTCAATTTCTGCTCGTTTTATCCCATGACGCCCGGCACGACCGTGGTGCAGACGGTCATAGACCATGCCGACGCCCTGGGCGTGGTCGTGGAACAGGCGGAGGACGAGATTGCCGCCATCATCATGGCCCTTGGCGCTGCCTACGCCGGAGGACGCGCCCTGGTGTCCACCTCCGGCGGCGGATTTGCGCTTATGGTCGAAGGCGTGTCCCTGTCCGGGATGCTCGAAACCCCGGTGGTCATCGTGGTGGCCCAGCGCCCCGGCCCGGCCACGGGACTGCCCACCCGCACTGAACAGGCCGACCTGGATCTGGTCCTCTACGCCGGCCACGGCGAATTTCCTCGGGCCATCTTCGCCCCGGGCAACCTGTCCCAGTGCTTTCAACTGGGCTACCTGGCCGTTTCCACGGCCGAACGGTTCCAGTCCCCGGTTTTCATCCTGACAGACCAGTTCCTGGCCGATTCCTTCCGCGACACCGAGCCCTTTGCCCTGGCCGAGTTGCCGCCCGTGCCCCGGCCGCTCACGGATGTTGCCGATGCCGCCGGCTACGAGCGCTACGCCGTGACCCCATCCGGTGTCTCGCCGCGCCTTGTGCCGGGATTTGCTGCAACGACGGTGGTCCTTGACAGTGACGAACACACCCCGGACGGCCACCTGACCGAAGACCTGGGCGTGCGCGTGGTCATGCAGGACAAACGGATGCGAAAGCTTGGCGGCCTGGTTCAGGACGCCTTGCCGCCCGACCTGTACGGCGAGGCCGCCGGGGCCATGCTGCTCGCCTGCTGGGGTTCGACCCTGGGGGCCGCGTTGGAAGCGGCGCACTTGCTGCGGGAGCGTGGCGAGCCGGCCTGCGTGCTCCATTTCAGCCAGGTCTGGCCGCTGGTGCCGGCCACGTTTGTGCCCCTTTTGCTCGCGGCCCGGCGCACGGTCATGGTGGAAGGCAATTTCGGCGGCCAGCTGGCCAAACTCATCCGCCGGGAAACAGGCCACGTTTTTGACGCCCATGTGGCTCGCTACGACGGGCTGCCGTTTACGGCGGGCTACATTGTCGACAAGCTTCTGGAGGTGGCCCGATGAATGCGCAAACGCCTTACGGCGAGTTCGAAACGGCCTGGTGTCCGGGCTGCGGCAATTTCTCCATCCGAAAAGCCGTCGTTGCGGCCCTGACCGAACTTGCGCTGCCGCCGCACAAAGTGGTCTTTTCCAGCGGTATCGGCCAGGCCGCCAAGGCCCCGCACTACATCCGGGTCAATGTCTTCAATGGGCTGCACGGCCGGTCCCTGCCGGCGGCCACCGGCATCAAGCTGGCCAATCCGGAGCTGGCCGTCTTTGCCGAATCCGGCGACGGCTGCTCCTACGGTGAAGGCGGCAACCACTTTCTGGCCGCCATCCGGCGCAATATCGACATCACCTACATAGTCCACGACAACCTGATCTACGGCCTGACCAAAGGCCAAGCCAGCCCGACCACGCCCAAGGGCCAGAAAACCAAAACCCAGCCCCACGGCGCACCCTCCCAGCCGTTTAACCCCCTGGCCGTGGCCGTGACCATGGGCGCGGGCTTCGTGGCCCGGGGCTTTGCCGGCGACATCGAACATCTGGCCGGCCTGATCGTGGCCGCAGCCCGCCATCCCGGATTTTCCCTCATCGACGTGCTCCAGCCGTGCGTGTCCTTTAACAAGGTCAATACGTTCGCCTGGTACAAGGAACGCTGCTACCGCCTGGGCAACGACCACGACTCGGCCGATCGCCACGCCGCCCTGGAAAAGGCCCTGGAGTGGGGCGATACAATCCCCATCGGCATCCTCTGGAAGAGCGACCGGCCGCCCTTTGGCCCGATACCCAAGGCCCCCCTGGCCGCAGCCGAGCCGGATATGGCTGTTTTGGGTGATATTCTGAAGAGTTACGAGTAGTTGAGAGAGAAAAGAGTGCCTCCGGCGGCCAAAGGGCAGTGCCCTTTGGAATCCCACCGGGGGAAAGTAT
>NZ_MLBG01000171.1 GCF_001936595.1 Desulfovibrio sp. DV | reverse complement strand
GAAAAAGCCCACGCCGGTCTCGCGGCTGTGGCATTTTTTTTGAGGCAAAGACAGCCCCCGGCCGGCGTCAGATGCGGATCAGCTCATATTCCGGCCGCCCCAAGCCAATGGCCGCGCCGTGGGCAAAGGTCATATCCCCGCGGGTCCATTTCCACAGGGCCGTGAACTTGTCCTCGCCCGCGGACAGGCCGTGTTCGAGCTTGCACTCGGGACAGGCCGCCTGCTCGTTGACCAGATCGAGGCAGGCCTTGTCCAGGGCCACCGGGTCGCTTGCGGCCAGAAAGCCGATGTCCGGCACGATGGGCGCGTCGGACCAGGGCACGCAGTCGCAGTCGGGCGTGACGTTGACCAGGAAGTTCACATAGCCCACCCGGCCCTGTTTGCCGGCCACCGCGCCCAGGGCGTATTCCACCATGCGCTCCATGAAGGGCACGATCTCGGTTTTCCAGTCGATGCTCATGGCCTTTTTCGGGCACACCGTCAGGCACTCGCCGCAGCCGATGCAGACGTCCTTGCTGATCACGGCCTTTTTTTCGTGCAGGGCGATGGCCCCGACCGGACAGACGTTGACGCATTCGCTGCAGCCGATGCACTTTTTCGGGTCCACCTCGAAGCGCACGCAGTGCTGGTCCTGCTTGCCGGCCCGGGGGGCGCAGCCCATGGCCAGGTTTTTGACGGCGCCGCCAAACCCGGCCAGTTCATGGCCCTTGAAATGCGACAGAACCAGCATGGAGTTAGCCCGGGCGATGTCGCCGGCAATCTTGACCGTCTGGAAGTGTTTGCCCGCGATGGGGACTTCCAGGATATTGGTGCTGTCCAGGCCGTCGGCGATAATGACCGGCGCGCCGAGCACCGCGTAATCAAAACCGTGTTCGACCGCCGTTGTGAGATGGTCCACGGCGTTGTGCCGGCTGCCGGAATAGAGCGTGTTGGTGTCGGTGGCAAAGGCCCGGCCGCCGCAGTCCTTGATGCAGTCCACCACGGCCCGGACGTAGGTCGGGCTAATGTGGGTGTCGCAGCCGCGCTCGCCGAAATGGACCTTGATGGCGGTCAGGTCGTCCTTGGCCACGACGTCGCCGAAGCCGGCGGCCTCAAAGAGCTTCTTGAGCTTGGCCGTGCGATTGCGGTTGGCTGTCCTGGCCCGCAGATCGGCGAAATAGACTTTGGCCGGTTCCTGGCTGGTGTCCTTTGTCATGAGGCGTTTCCTTCTTGGGCGTCGTCGCCGGCCGGCTCCGGCCGGCGGTTGTTTTTTTCTAGGGCGTCGAGGCGGGCGCTGATCTCGGCCAGCAGGCGGGCGGTCTCGGCCAGATGGGGCTTGGCCAGTTCTTCCAGGGCCGGAGCCGTGCGCAGGTGGAGATCGGCCTGGGGGAAGGCGATTTCGATGCCGGCCCCGCGAAAGAGCTGGTCAATGGCCCCGCGCACCATGGACATGGCCGTGACCGCGCCGGCCACGTCGGCCAGCCAGATGCGCAGCCTGAAATCCAGGGTGCTGGCCCCGAAATCCCAATGGAGCACGGCCGGCGGCGGGGTGGCCAGCACGGCCGGGCACTGGGCGGCTGCGGCCAGGAGCAGTTCGCGCACCTTGTCCGTATCCGAGCCGTAGGCCACGCCCACGCTGATGTCGCGGCGCACGCTTGGGTCCTTGTGGCTCCAGTTGGTGATCTTGCCGGACACCAGTTCGGAGTTGGGCACGAACACCGTGGCGTTTTCGTTGGTGAGCACCTCGGTGTTGCGGATGTTCACTTCCTTGACCACGCCCTGGCCCTCGCCGAGCTGGATGGTGTCCCCGGCCTGGATTGACCGGCCAAAAAGCAGGATGAGGCCGCTGACGAAATTGTTGACCGTGGTCTGCAGGCCAAAGCCGATGCCGACGGACAGGCCGCCGGCCACCACGGCCACGCTGGCCAGGGACAGCCCCAGCACCGACATGGCGAACATGGCATAAAGGCCCCACCACAGGTAGGTGTTGATGGTCAAAAGGGTGGCCTTGGCTCCCCGTTCCACTGCCCGGCGGCGGCTGGACAGCTCGGTGATAAACGTCGCGGACAGGGCAATGAGCGCCCGGGCCGCGTAGAAGCCAAAAAGCAGCAGCACGATCTTATTGAGGCTTATGCCCACGGATTCCACCCGGGTTTCCGTGTTGAGGATCTCCAGAAAGACGTTTTCGCCGCCGAACTGGTTGGACAGCAGCCACAGGAACAGAAACAGGAAGGCCAGAAAGAAAAACGGGAAACCCGCACCGGTTAAGATGCCAAGAAAAATGGGCGGGCGCCCATGGTGGCGGTCGATCTCCAACTGGCCCAGGGCGCGGGTGGTCATGGCGGCAAAGCGCAGGGCCAGGGCCACGTAAAAAAGGCCCGAGGCGCACAGGATGGCCGTTTGCGGCAGCCCGAGCAGCGAGACCACAGCCAGGGGCGGCAGGGCAAAGGACAGGATGCGGGTGATGGACCGGTCCAGGCGCTGGGCGGGCAGGGTGGTCTTGTGGCGTTTCCAGAAGCCCCAGGCGGCCAGCCCCAGCACGACGGCCATGATCGGACCGTCGAGGGTGTCGGGATAGCGGCCGGATTCAAGCAGCAGCCCCAGGGCGAAGATCCGCCAGGTGGGCCACAGCACGGCCGGCCGTCTGGAGTCGTGTTCCAGGTTGCGCCCCAGGCGCGACAGATGGACCAGGGCGGCGGAAAAGAGGATTTCGCCGATGGATATGAGCTGGGTAAACAGGAAAAACGGCGCGAACTGGGCCAGGGTCATGAAAAAAGCGCCGGCAGCGGCGCAGGCCGAGGCCCTGGAGACAATTCCAAGCGCGGCCTTTGACGCGCCCCGGCCGGCAGCGAAATGCCGGCCAAGCAGGAACAGGGCTGCCACCAGGGCGGCGGCCAGACAGCCCATGCCTGCACCGGCCACCATGAATTCGTGCATGGTCGGAGTGTGCAAAAGCTCCAGGCCAAGGTCGCTCCACAAAAGCCAGTCTTCAATGTCTTCGCTGGTATAGCGCAGATAGGACGAGGAGAAAATGGTCGGATTGACGTCCTTGTAATAGGACTTCCAGGCCGGGACCAGGGCGGTCTGCAGATCGTCGGTCGCAGCCTTGAGCTGCTCGGCCAGTTCGCGAAGCGGGGCAGCTTCCTCGGCCACCCGATCGCGCAGGGCGCTGACTTCGGCGCCCAGTTCCTGGATGGAGCGCCGGGTGGGTTCCAGGGTATCGCGGAAGCGCTCGGGCACTTGCTGGCGGGAGATTTCGCCCAGCTTGTCCCGGTAGGATTCGAGCAGGGCGACGTTTTGTTCCAGGGCGGCCCAGGCTTGCTGCGGCCGCTGGGACAGATGTTCGACACTCAGGCGCAAACGGTCCAGGCCGGCCAGGACCGTGCGGATCTCCCAGGGGTCGGAGGCCGTGGCCTGCCACAGGGCCAGTCTGGCCCGGTCGCGCAGCAGATGCTCCATCTCGCTGTTTTGTTCGACGGTTTCGGCGGTGTGGCGGGTTTTAAACGCCTCAAGCCGGCCCCGGACGATGTAGGTCCTGTTTGTGCAGGGCGTCAAGGACCAGGGTCCAGGAGACGTCATCATCGGCAATGGGCGGTGCTAGAGCGGCCAGCAGCGTGAGCAGGGCCAGCAGCAGGCCGGCCAGGAGGGCGCGTCGGGGCGTCATCCCTGCCTGATACGGCCTTGCCCGGTCCCTGTCCATGGGGGCGGCCGGTCAGGCCCGGGGCTTTTTGTCCGGCCCAAGGCCCAGGGCCCATTTGATCTGGCGGCACACGCCCATCAGCAGATTGAATTCGTTTCGCCGCAGTCCGACCCGGTCAATGAAGCGCCGCACCGGCAGCATCCAGTAGTCCGGGTTGTCGGCCTTTAAAAAGTCGATGGCAAGCAGGCTCTCGCGCAGGGCGGCAAAAAGGGATTCCCGCTCGGCATGGGTGGCGGCCCTTGACGGCAACTGTTCGTCCACTTCCTCGGCCAGCCCCTGCGAGGCCTTGAACACCTCGTAGCAGACCAAGAGGACGGCCTGGGCCAGATTGAGCGAGGTGGCCTCATCGGCAGTCACAATGTTGACGAGACGGCCGCACAGCTGGGTCTCCTGGTTGGAGAGCCCGGCATCCTCCGGCCCGAACACAACGGCCACGCCGCCGCCGCCGGCCAGGGTGCGGCAGACGCTGCCGGCCGCCTGCCCCGGGGTGATGACCCCCTTGCGCCAGCCGCCAAGCCTTGCCGTGGTGCCGTAGACGTCCTGGGCGCCGGCCACGGCCTCGGCCAGGGTGCCGACGATCTCCAGGCGGTCGAGCAGAAGCCCGCCCTTGCTGGTGGCCATGGGCCGGGCCCGCTCCATATCGAAATAGGGCGGATCGACCAGCACCAGGCGCGACACGCCCATGTTGGCGCAGGCCCGGGCCGCCGCGCCGACGTTCTCCGAGAACTTGGGCCGAAAAAGGACGATTGTGAGATTTTCAAGCATAGTTTTTTTTCAATGGTGCGGGTGGAAATATGGGACAGGCCCCGCATCTCCTGAACAACTTATTCGGGGCGGCGGCGTTTGGGCAGCGGCAGGGTCCTCCCTGTCACCGCCCAAACGCCGCCGCCCCGATCAGGGGGTCCGGGGGGGATGATCCCCCGGCCGCCGGAGGCCTCTTCGCCTTTATATCTTCTCTCCCGGCCTACACCCCTTCGTGCAGCCACTCGGCGAAGTCGGAGAGTTCGCCGGTCCAGCCCTGGCTCAGGCGCACGGCCAGGAACTGGGTGTAGAGGGCGTCGAAGAAGGTGGCGCATTTTTCGATCAGGAACATTTTTTCCAGCACCTTGGCGTCGGGGTCTTCGCCTTCTTCGGTGCGGGTTTCGGTCTTGGGCGGACGCAGGGCGTTTAGGGCGAAGTCGTCGGCCTTGACCGTGACGGTCCAGGTTTCGCCGTCCTGTTCGAAGCGGATGAGCGCCCGGTCCACCCGTTTGCCGCTTTTGACGCCCAGACGGGCCTCGGCGAACAGGGCGTGGGGGCCGGAGACGGTGGCGGTTTCGGCTTCGTCGCCAACCCCCCCGCGCACGGAAATCTTCTGTTCCAGGTAGACGTTGACCTCGCCACCGTCGGGCAGCTTGAACAGCCAGCCGCTTTTTTCACTTTTAAACCAGAGCCAGGTCAGGAAATCCTGGCCCAGAATCGGGTTTTTGGCTTCCGCCATGTTCACGTCCATATCTTCTCCACTGGCAGGCAATTGGTGCAAGATTCCCCGTGTTGCGGGGTCCGGGGGAGCGTCGCCCCCCGGCGGGTCCAGGGCCGTGCCCTGGCGCAGCGACCGGGAGAGGCCGGGCCTGTTCTGGTCAGCCGCCGAACTGGCTGGGTTCGAGGTGTTCGATGGCCAGGGCCCGTTCGACGCCGAGGATGCGTTCGGCCAGGAAGGCCGGGGTCTGCGGCTCCAGGCGGAGTTCAAAGGTCATGGTGAAGAGGTCTTCAAAAAGCTCCTGCACCTTGCCGTTGGTGGAACACAGCCAGATGACCTGGTCGATGGTGTTCCAGACGACCTCGAACACGGCCGGGATGGGCAGCGCCCGGGACATGAGCGATAATTTGACGCGCTCGGCGATTTCCTTTTTGCGGTCCTTGGACAAAAAGGCCTTGCCTTCGCCCTGCATCTGCTGCTGCT
>NZ_MLBG01000170.1 GCF_001936595.1 Desulfovibrio sp. DV | reverse complement strand
GGCCGGGAATTGCGCCGCAATTCCCGGCCCTTTTGTATAGGCGGAGTTTCGGTGCGGGGTGGCAAGGGGCGGGGACGCGGCGGGTCAGCCGAGCAGGTCGATCAGCCGGTTTTTGCGCTCAAGGGCAAACTCGCTGACCCGCGGGGCGATGCGGCCCAGGTTCTCGTCCTCGGGGGCCAGGAAGCTGGCGACGCCGGCCGTGCGGATGGCGTTGACCGTGCTTTTCCAGGCCGGAATGAGGCTTGACGGCGTACCGACCAGGGTTTCGGCCGCGTCCCCGGGGTCGGTTGCGAAGTGTTGCCAGAAGCGGTCGTTTTGCACCCAGAGCTGGTCCCCGCTGCGGGTCGTGGAAAAGCCCAGATCGGACAGGCCGGACCAGTTGCGGCTGACCGGCCGGGACAGGGCGTCGGACAGGGACGTGGTGAAAAAGCCGTTGTTTTTGGCCAGGTACTTGCGCACGTCGTTGTAGCTGGAGACAACGTCGCCCAGGAGTTGTTGCAGGCTGTCCATGGCCCGGGTGACGGTCAGCGGCAGGACCGCGCCGGTATCGGCCGAAGTCTCAAGGAGCAGGCGGCCGGAGTCCAGGGCGTAGGCGTTATTCTCCGAGGCCAGGGCTGCGCCGTCCACCCGGATTTCCCCGTCCTGGCCCGGAAGCTTGGTATCAAGGCCCAGGCTGCCGAGCAGGTTGGATGCGCCGTCGGTGAGGACAAGGTCTTCGCCCAGGCGGCGGTTTAAGAGTGTGAGCGTGGCGGCCCGGCCGGCCAGGGTCAGGTTTTTTCCCGGAACGGCGGCCGAGGGGAGGGTCTCGGTCATGGCGCCGCCGGCCACCCGGCCGGTGGTCATGGGGATGGACCGGGCCACGGACCCAAGCACGTCTGCCGCCGTATCGTCCTTGCGCACGGCCACGTTGACCGTGGTGCCCCGAAGGGCCGTGGTCAGGCCCAGGGCGGACAGGATGCCGCCCTGGGTGTCGGTCAGCGTCAGGGTCTGCCCTTCGTACCCCGGAGCCGTGGCCACGGTCAGCTGGCGCGCCCGGGTGTTGGCCGTGGCCTCGGTCGAGGACGGCACGGACACGGCCCGGCTGTCGGCAGTGACGCCGGGAATGGCGAAGCTCGGGGAGGCAACCAGTTCCACGGCCGTCTTGGCGGCGTTCCAGGTGGATACGGGTTGGGCGGTGATTTGCCCGGCCACGGCGTTTTGCACGTCGCCCCAGGTCCAGCCGGCCTTGACCGCCACGGACAGGTCCCGCACGGTTTGGCCCATGGCCACGCGGAATTTGTAGGTGCCGGCAGACAGCGTGGTGGCCGCGTCCGGGTCGCGGGCCGTGGACACATAGGAGGTGGGCGTCGCACCGCTGCCCGTGGCATAGGCAAAGGTGTGCAGGCCGGTTGCCAGGCTGGTGGCTGCGCCGGGATCGAAGCCGGTGGTATGGAAAAAGGCGGTCTGGGCCTGCCGGGTTGCGCCCACCATGCGGGTGCGGGCCTCGGCCGGGCCGTTCGGGACGGCGGCAGAGCGGATGCCCAGGGCATGGAGCAGGTTGCCGGAGGTGTCCGTGACGCTGACGGCCTGGGCCGTGCGGGCCGGGTTGACCGACAGGGTCAGGGCCGTGCCGGTGCCGGGCAGGGCGGCGTCCAGGGCAAAGGGAGCCTGTTGCAGGGCCACGTCGGCGTGGACACTGAGCGCCTTGGAGTCGTTTATAGCCTGGGCCACCTTGCCAAGCACCGTGCCCCAGGTGTCGCTTTTCCCCACCGAGACGGCAAAAGTCTCGTGCTGCGTGCCCTGCCCGCTCTGGGTCACGCGAAAGGTGTAGTCCCCGGCACTGATGCCCGAGGCGGCAATGGATGTCCTGGCGCTGGACAGGAGCTTTGTGGGATTTATGGCCTGGCCCGAGGCAACGGCCCGGGCCGAGACGGCGTCTTCCAGGCCGCTGTCGCGCATAACGAGGCGGGAATTTTGCCAGGGCGCGTCCACTGTCGGCCAGGTAAAGCGGGACAGGGACCGCTCAAAGCGCGACAGGCGCAGCGACAGGCCGGCGGTGAGGACCTCTCCGGCGTTTTCGCTGCTCGTCCAGGCGTCGCGGGCCAGATGGGTCGAGGCCCCGGGCACGCTTGGCACGGACGCAGCCGAAGACGCCTCGGCAACGGACTCACCCTTGGCCAGCCTCAGGCTGGTGAAATAGATGTCGCTTATGCCCCCGGCCATCCGACGCGTACTCCACCGCGTGCAGGCAAAGCCCGCAAGCCGGAGCAGTTCCCGGTGCAAGGCTTCTTTGCCCCTTCGTCAGAACCAATCGGATGTCTTCAGGGGAAACTTTACCGCGCCCCACCGCCACCAGCGCACCCATGAGGTTTCGCACCATCTGTTTTAAAAAACCCTCGGCCCGGAACTGCCAGACCATCTCGTGGCTGCAGGCCCCGGGCAGCCGGGCCACGCCATGGACATGGCGCACCGTGGAATGCACGACCGTGCCGGTATTTTGAAAGGCGGCGAAATCGTGGCTGCCGGCAAAAAGGGCGGCGCAGGCGTCCATGGCCGGCACGTCAAGGGGGCCAAAGCGCCCCGTGTCCCAGACATAGGGCCGCCGCCAGGGCAGGATATAGCCGGCCCCGGTCCACAGGGTGTAGCGGTACTCCTTGCCCACGGCATCGAAACGGGAATGGAAATCCGGGGCGGCCTCGCAGGCGTCAAGGACCGACATGTCCTTGGGAAGCAGGGCATTGAGCGCCTTTTGCCAGGGGAAGCCGCAGCGGGAGTCCGGCACGTCGGCATGGGCCACCTGGGCCAGGGCATGGACCCCGGAGTCGGTGCGCCCGGCCCCGTGCACCCGCACCGGGCCGGCGCACAGCCGGGAGAGGGCCTCTTCCAGACAGCCCTGGACCGTTCGCCCAAAGCCGGGAGCCTGCAATTGCCAGCCGGCAAAGGCCGTGCCGTCATAGGCCAGGGTCAGACGCAGCCGGGGCATGTTACATGGTGCCCGGGCCGTCCCCGTCCTGGGGCGGCAGCTGGATCTTGGTCAGCATTTCCGTCAGTCCGGCGGCCTTCTTGGCTTCCATGTTGTTGAGCACTTCGCCGGCCTGGCGGCCGCGCATCCCTGCCAGAATTTTGACCGCGATGCCGTTGTCCAGGGTTTCGAGAACCTTGGCCGCCTGCTTGGCATTCATGTTGGAATAGACATCGATAAGATGCTTGAGCTTCTGGTCTTTGACGCCCTTGGCCTCTTCGAGCATCCCCTTGATGCTCGTCTCCATCTCCTTGAGCTTGGCCACCCGGGAGTTGAGTTCCGTTTCCAGGCTTTTAAGGGCCTGTTCGCGCTGGTCGAGCTCGTCCTGGCGCTTGAGCAGGGCGTTTGATTCCGGCGCACCGGGGGTGCTCACCGGGGGCGTGGCGCTTGGCGGCACCGTGGCCGGCGGCAGGGGATTGGCCGGCTTCTGCTGGGCCAGGACTGGCGTCGGGCCGGCAAAGGGGGCCGGCAGGATCGGAGCCTTGGCCACCTGGACCGGCGGATCGGGCAACAACAGGTCAAGGCCCATGAAGACCAGGATGCCGAGCTTGATGGCCGCCAGCATGACGAAAATCCCGAGCACCTTGGTGGCCCGGGGGGCGATGCGGCCGGACACCCGTTCGAGCGTGGCCAGCATTCGCTCGCCGATGTCAGACAATCGGCGGCTGGTAGCGGATCGAGGCCATGTCGTCGTTTTCGTTTTGCTCGGCGAGGCGTTCTTCCTGGGCATGGCGTTCGGCCTTATTGGATTTGAGTTTATCTAGGAGTTTCTTGTCTTTGGCCCTGGTGACCAGGGTGCGGCGGCAGCGTTCCCGGACCTCGACCAGCTCGGCCAGCTGCACATGGGCCAGCCGGATGTCGTCCACCAGCCGGGTGCGGTAGGCCTGCCACAACCACAGCTCCTCGGGAGTCACCACGGCCTTCTGGGACATGGAGGATTCCCGGGCGTTCTTCTCGTTTTCCAGGCGATGGATCTGCTGCTCTTTTTGGGTGCAGGCCGCCATGGCCTTGCCCAGCTCCATCTTGGCCCGCTCCTCCAATTGGGTGCGGACGTCCAGGACGCGCTCGAGATTGAATCGAAAAGGTTTGGCCATGGGTCCCCTGCCGGTTTTCCGTCGGTCGCAGTCCCAACAGCAAGACCCGGGCCACTTGTTACAACAATCCCCCGGCCAGGACCGCCAGTTCGCCGCCGACAATGGCCGCGCCCAGGAAATCGCCGTTGACCCCGCCGTTTATCCGGGCCAGCCGGGCCAGCCGCCACACGACAAGGCCGCACAAAAGCGTCCCCAGGACCGCCGCCCGCAGCCCGCCCGCCGCCAGCAGACAGCAAAGGCCAAGGCCCACCGCAAAAAATGTGTTCCCTCGGGTGGCCCCAGGCAGGCACAGCGACCCCAGGCCCGGCCGGGGTATGTCAAAACACGCCCGCATGAGGGCCACCGCCGCCGACCGCCCGGCCACCGGCGCCGCCGCCAGGAGCCAGACCTGCCCCGACGAGAGCAGTTCCGCCCCGAAACAGGCCTGCCCGGCCACGGCCACCACCAGGGCCATGCCGCCAAACGCGCCGATGCGGCTGTCCTTCATGATGGCGAAAAACCGGTCCCCCCGGGCCATGCTGCCCCAGGCGTCGGCCACGTCGGCAAAACCGTCGAGATGAAGCCCCCTGGTCAGGGCCAGATTGGCCACGGCATAGGCAAAGGCCCCGGCCAGCGGATGGCCGCCAAAGAGCCCAAAGGCTAACGGCAGCGTCAGGACCAGGCCAAGCGTCGCCCCCACCACCGGGAAAAGCGGCACACAGCCGGCCATGTCCGGATCAACCGCAACCGGTCCCAACCGGGTCAGAAAACCGAGCGCCGCCAGATAATTCCTTATGATGCTCATGCAACCCCCGACGGCAAAAAAAGCTCCAACCGATCACCCCGCGACAACCCGAGCACTGCCGCTGCCGAACCGCCGCCCACAGCCAATTCCAGATAGCCCTGGCTGCCGGCCAAAAGCCCGACCTCCCCGGAACCAATGTCCGCATAGGTCACAGCCCGCACAAGCTCCCGGGAAACCGGCACAACCAGCGCCGCCCGGCCCCACCATCCGCCAAAAGCGGCATCGTCGCAACTCGTCATCACATTGCCAAACCCGTCCACCGACAACACCCGGGCCACGACCACGTCCCCCTGCCGCGTTGCCGTCAACCCCGGCAACACGATCAACTCGTCGGGCGAGAAGACATAACCCAAGGCCGAAACCGACTCGCCCATGGCCAGCCGCGCCGCCAACGGCGCAAACACGTCACGCCCGTGAAAGGTGGCACTGGCCGGGGCCACCCGGGGCGTGACGTCATAGGCCCGCACCCCCTGCCCCCGGGCCAGGGGCAAGGTCAAAAGGCCATTGTCCGGACCCACCACCAGCCGCGAATCAAGCTCCACCACCACCGCCCGCCGCGACGTGCCCACTCCGGGGTCCACCACCGCCACGACCACCGCGCCCGGCGGCAGCCACGGCAACGTTGCGGCCAGAAAAAACGACGCCTGGACCACATCCCCCATGGCCACCCCATGGCTGATGTCCACAACCGGCACTCCCGGCGCAGCCGAGAGCAGGACCGATTTCATCTGGCCGACATACGGGTCGGCCAGGCCGAAGTCCGTCAGCAAGGCGATCAGCGGTGCGGTCTGCATGGCGTGGTTCGCTCCATTCTCGGGGGTGGTGAAAGAAGGGACAAAGCAAAGGCGGAGAGGGAGGCAAAGGCAGAAGATCAGGGCTTCGCCCCGAACCCCACCGGTGGGGCTCA
>NZ_MLBG01000169.1 GCF_001936595.1 Desulfovibrio sp. DV | reverse complement strand
GCCAGAGCCATGTCGCACCACGTCAGACAGATTGCCAAGGACGCCTCCATTGTTGGCGGCGCAACCTTGTTGTCCCGTATCCTGGGTTTTTTCCGGGATATGATCCTGGCCTATGTCCTTGGAGCCGGCATTTCCGCCGACGCCTTTTACGTGGCTTACCGCCTGCCCAACATGATGCGCCGGCTTTTCGCCGAAGGCTCCATGACCATGGCCTTCGTGCCGGTCTTTTCCCGGCTGCGGGAAGAGGTCGGCGACGAAAAAGCCTTTGCCATGCCGCGCTCGGCCATGGTCTGGCTGCTCATCATCTTGGGCGTCCTGACCACCCTGGCCATCGTCTTTGCCCGGCCGCTGACCCGGCTCATCACCCCGGGCTTTGCCGATGATCCGGCCCTTTTTGAACTGACCGTGGAACTGACGCGCATCGTCTTTCCCTACATCATCGAAATCTCGGCCGTGGCCCTGTGCATGGGCGTGCTCAATTCCTACGGCCACTTCCTGGCTCCGGCCCTGGCCACGTCCGAACTCAACACCATCATCATTCTCGGGGCCGGCGTGGCCTGGCTCTTCCACCTCGACGTGGCCCACACCCTGGCCTGGTCGGTGGTCATCGGCGGCCTGGGCCAGGTGTTCATGCAGCAGCCGCAGATGAAAAAATTCGGCTTTACCTGGCGCGGCCCCTGGTCGCTGCGGGACAAGGGCGTGGCCCGCATGGGCCTTTTAATGCTGCCAACAGCCTTTGGCGCGGCCGTCTATCAATTCAATATCGTTATCGGAACGCTCCTGGCTTCCTACCTGCCGACCGGCAGCATCTCCTACCTCTATTACGCCGACCGGCTGGTGCAGTTTCCGCTCGGCGTTTTCGGCGTGGCTGTGGGCACAGTGGCCCTGCCCGGCCTGTCGAAACTGGCCTCGTCCGGGAAGATCGAGGAATTCACCGCCACCTTGAACGCCTCCCTGCGCCTGACCCTGTTCATCTGCCTGCCGGCCGCGGCCGGGCTCATTGCCCTGGCTGATCCCATGGTGCGGGTGCTCTTTGGCCGCGGGGCCTTTGGCGAACACGCCATCGCCGCCACGGCCGGGGCGCTGGTGGCCTACGGCGTGGGCCTGCCGGCCTTTGCCTGCGTGCGGCCGCTCTATTCCGCCTATTTCGCCCTGTCCGACACCCGCACCCCGGCCATTACCGCGGCCGTATGTCTGGTGGTCTATGTGATCGTCGGTCTGGCGCTCATGGGCAGCACGGGCCATGTAGGGCTGGCCCTGGCCACGTCGGTGTCGTCGTGGGTCAATGTGGCGGTCCTGGGAGTCATTTTGCGGCGAAAGCTCGGGGGCAGGTGGTTTCGTCCGGGGAAAACCACGCTGATCGGCACGGTCTTAAGCATCGGCGTCGGCTTCGGGGCCTATGCCACGGCCGACCGGCCGTACCTTTCCTTGGTGCTCATAGCCGGCTGGGCCGTGGCCTACATGGCTGTGGCGTCGATGCTGCGGGTGGAAGAGGCCAGGATGCTCACAGACTTCGCCCTGCGTCACCTGCGCCGGAAATAGGACGCTAGCGGCCAGCGGCAGCACTGTCCCGGCCGGGCAATCCCTCTACCGTCTCCAGAAGCATGGCGGCAAAACGCCGGCGTCCGGCGTCGGTCATATGATAGCCGTCAAAGCGTTCGGGCACGGCCATGTCCGTATCCGGGCCGGCGAAGATTCCCTGGTCCGGGTCCACGATGTCGGCCTGGGCTTGGCGTATTTCCGGGCAGATGCGGGAACAGGCGGCCGGGTCCGTATCCGGGCAATCGAGTGCCTTGTGGCGGCTGACCCGGGCGACGACAATGGGCGCGGCGATCCCCATACGGCGCAGATCGCCGAACAGGTTGCCCAGAGCCTGGCCGTAGCTCCGGCCCTCCATGGCCACGAGGCAATCCGCCTCGCCCTGATGGTAGAGAACCAGATTGACGCCAAGGCCCTGCTCCTTGAGCTGGTCAAGGGCGCGTACGAGATACGGCCGCAAATCGCCGTGGCGCGCCCAGTTGTAGACCGATGAGCCCTGGATCGCCAGATTGATGATGAGCGCGCTGTCGTAAAGCCCCTGGGTCACGGCTGCATCGGCAAAATCCAGGGCCACGCTGGCCCGCTCACCCGATGGGCCAAGCAGCGGATTTTTTGCGACATAGCACCTGCCATCAAAAAATTGCCCAGCCGATGCTTGGGCACATACTCGCCAAGCGCCCCATTGGCCACGTTCGATTGGCCGAGAACCAGGACCACAAGAGGCTTTTTCCCCACAAATTCCAGACACTGGGCCATTTCCCGGCCCTGCGTGTCGCCATACCCCGTGGCCGGGGCCGTGTCGGGGAAATGCGGAATCCGACGGCTGACCGCCTCCTGGGCCTGCCCCATACGCAAATCCGCCGCCACCTCGATGCCTGCCAGGGTAAGCGCCCAAAGCGTTGCCACAAGCAGGGCCGCATCCGCCACGCGCCAAAGCCGGTGTCGGGCCGGGCCGGTCACGCGCCATTCCCCGTACAGGCGCAAGGCAGCCTGGAGGAGCGCCCCAAAGCCATCAGGCAAACTTCCGCTTCAGGTAATTGTGAATGCTGGCGTCAAGCCGTCCCAGGCCGTAGCCCACCAGAAGGATCAGGCCCAAAGCAAGCAGGGCGTGGCGGTTATCAAGCGTCCAGCCGAAGTGGTAGACGAGCCAGGAAAAAAATACGCCAACAATGAGCGCATGGGTCAGGTAGACGGCATAGGCGTAATCGCCCCACTGCCCGATGGCTTTGATCCAGGGGGCCTTGAAGTGGTTCTCGAGCTTGACCATGGAGACGATGGACACCGCGCTGCACAGGCTCCAGGTCAGGAGCTGCTTCATGTTGTAGGGTTCAAGCTTCCAGATTTCGGATGTGATCACCGTGGTGGCGGCACAAGCCACAAGCGCGGCCGCGTAAGCCGGCCACCAGTCAAAGCGCAGATGTTTGGCTACATAATACGACAGTGCGCCGGTTATAAAGTAGATATTGACGAAAGAAACAAACAGGCGCTTCCAGGGCGGCAAAACATAAAATGTCGTGATGCCTGAGGCATAATAGGCAATAAAAATGACTGCTGCCCACACCAACAAAAATGGCACGAAATAGCGGCGCAATTTTGAAAAAGAGAAGGGAGTTATAATGATATAATAGCCGATTTCGTAAATGAGCGTCCATTCAATCTTCAGCGGATAATCCACAAATCCGACCGGCAGCAAGGTCACGGCCAAAAACATATCTCGGCCGGGCAGCTGGCCAAAAAGCAGATAGCGCAGGGCAACGGCAATGGTGCAGGCGATGAGAAACGTGGGATAGACCCGGAGCATCCGCCTGACCAGAAAGTTCTTATAGCCGATATCGATGAGAAAACTCATGATAAAGCCGGATATGCTGAAAAATATGAAGGCTTTGCACATGAATATTTCAGGGATGGCATGAAAAATGGAGTTTCCGACATTGTTGACCAGCGTCATATAGACGCCGATATGAAGATAGACCACCATCAACATGCCGATAATCCGCAAAATCTGAATGGAATACATCATAGACGAGATCACCTGACGGCACTGCGTAGGCCGGTTCTTCTCATGTTGGGTATTTGCGCAGCCGGACCAGGCCTGCCGCTGCTGCCGGTGCTACCGGCCGGACCATGTCGGCCTGGGGTTGCGCCAGGAAAACAACTGCCCGGCTACGGCGCTCGTCCGCTGCCGGGAGTTGCAGCAGCCGCGGCCTGGAAGTCCCATCTCCAGGCCAGGAAACAGGTTGGCCGCGAAGGGTTCGCTTCCTCGGCCGCCCCAGGTTTTTGGCTGTCTTTGCCGGCTGCGTCAACACACGAATAGGGCCCAAGGACGAGACGAAAGGGTCGGCCCGCAACGAAGCGATGTGCAGACGTGTTGGCCCGGACTGCACTTGGCCCTCTCTTTGCGACGAGAAAAACGTCGGATATATTTGGCGATCACCACATGGGCCAGCAGCCCCGGAGCCACGACGCCTTGGGGGACAATCTGGGCGGCATGGGTATGGAATTGCCCATGTCTGTGGCCCCCAGGGCCAAGTAAACCCGGACGCCGTTTGCCGGCAACACCACAGCCTTGTCAGTGTGCGAACAAGTTTCCCAAGCACCGGCGCGGCGAAGTCGCCCCGTATTTCGCTCCGGAAACCATCACCCACATGCACCAAGAGAGGTTCCGGTGGCTCTATGATTGCCGCTGCCGGCCCCGGCAACGGCACGGGGGACGAAGGTGACGGAGGGCGCGGAACCCTTCCCGGGCGTTGGGCCGAACCGCTTCCGCCAAGAGTTCAGGGAACGCTGGGAAAGGCCATGCTCCGGGCACCACGGCTTGCAGCTATGGCAACAGGAGCCATGTCGCTGCCACGAGGGCCGCCGGAGCCCAGGGATCATTCAGGCCTTCCACGGGCAGCAGGCGTTGGGTGTAGGTGCCATCGCCGATCTGTCCATCGGAATTCTCTCCCCAGGCCCAGACATGACCGTGGGACTTCAAGGACAGGGAATGGCCGTTTCCACCGACCACCTGGACAATACCGGACAGACCAGCGACGAGGCCCGGATTGAGGCGGTTTAGTGTTTCACCACTGCCGAGTTGGCCGTAATGCCCCCAGCCCCAGGTGTAAACCATGCCCGCTTCTGTCACGGCCAGGGAGTGGTAGTCGCCGGCCCCGATGCCGGACACGTGGGCAAGATTTGAGGCCATGGCAGGCTGATTGCGGTTTCCTGGCACGCCGATGCCCAATTCTCCCACATCATTTAAACCGCTCCCCCAGACGGTGCCGTTGCTGTGCAACAGCACCGAGTGCTTCCAGCCGCCGGCGATGGCCTTGGCCGATGTCAGGCCGGTGCTTTGATCCATCGTTACCGGCGTGAGGCGATTGGTATTCGAGCCATCACCCAGTTGTCCAGCGCTGTTGTCCCCCCACGCCCAGACCGTGCCATCGTTGGCAAGAGCCAGGGAGTGGGTGCATCCGGCTGCTATGGCCCGGATGGACCCGAGCCCCTGGATCTTGATGGGGGTGAGGCTGTTTGTCGTCGTGTTGTTGCCAAGCTGCCCCATGGCGTTGGATCCCCAGGCCCAAACTGAACCGTCGTTGGCCAGGGCCAGGGAATGGTAGCAGCCGCCGGCGACGGCAATGGGATGGGACAGGCCCTCCGGTTGGACGGTCTGAACGGGAACATTGGCACTACTGGTGGAGTTGTTGCCGAGTTCGCCCTCGCTGTTGCCGCCCCAGGCCCAGAGGGTGCCGTCATTACGAATCGCCAGGGCGTGCTGTATGCCGGCCGCAAGAGTCACGACGCCCGTCAGCCCTTTCACCGTGACGGGGGTGGCGCCGCCGGAACTGCCGCCGTCGCCGAGCTGCCCGGCTCCATTGCTGCCCCAGGCCCGTATGGTGCCATCGGCGTACAGACACAGGGCGTAGTTAGCCCCGCTCGCCAAGCGTGGCGTCACCCCGGCTTGGAGAGGGCAGCTGCAAAAAAAGAACATGGCGGCGACGACAACGCCGACGCAAAGACCGGTTCCGCGACGTGCTGGATGCATGAGCGATCCCTCCTGTATTGAGGCATTGCGTTCGAGACAACCAGTTAAGACGTGAAACATTCAAGCAGGACGCGAGAAGGGCGTATCCGTTGAGAAAATTATACCTCTGCTGAGAAAATTATACCTCTGCATCCGTAAACAACATCGATTTCACTTGCTGTCAATATGCCGTGTGCAGTTAAAAATAATGCATCATTTTGGCATATTTACGTCGATGGGTTGAGAGATTGCTTTTCACCGGCGAGGTGCACCCATGAATGTGCACCGCAGATCATATAGGCCACACTGGCGGCCTCTTCCTTCAGGGTGTCAATCCAAGGGGCGTCTTGTCTCTTTGCCGGTCCAGCAGGGG
>NZ_MLBG01000168.1 GCF_001936595.1 Desulfovibrio sp. DV | reverse complement strand
AGCCAAAGCCCCCGGCCTGTATCTGCGCGGAAAACGAATCTAGGCGGCGCTGACCGTCACGACATCTTCGAACTCGGCCGTCACCTTGAAGGTCTTGCCTCCGGCATCGACAAAAAAGTCGTTGCCCGGAAAGAGCTGCGTTGTGGCCGTGAAGGCGTCGCCGATGTAAACGTCCTTGGCCTCGCCATTGGTTTCGAAACGGATGGTCGTCCCGTCGCCAAGCGTGACCATTTGTTCGTGGTCAATGCTGACCGGCAAATCGGCTTCAGTGAAGTTGCTCATAGTCTCCTCCAGGTTTGGCGGTTTCAGGCATATGACACCCGCGCCGTGCGGGTCGAAACCAGAGGGAATTTGAGCCAAGGTACGCCCGATCCTCCCGAGAGCAAAGACTTTTTTTACTTTACCAACCCAACACGTAGGCAAAAATCAACGGGGCCACGATGGAGGCGTCGGAGTTGATCATGAACCGGGGCGTGTCGATGTCGAGCTTGCCCCAGGTGATCTTCTCGTTGGGCACTGCACCGGAATAGGAGCCATACGAGGTGGTGGAATCGCCGATCTGGGCGAAGTAGGCCCAAAACGGCGTGTCTTCCCGTTCCAGGTCCTGGATGAGCATGGGCACCACGCAGATGGGAAAATCCGCTGCGATGCCGCCGCCGATCTGGAAAAAGCCGATGGGAGTGCCGGCCTTGCCCTGCTCGGTGTACCACTTGGCCAGGACTTCCATCTGCTCGGTGCCGGTGCGGATGGCGCTGTGGCTTTTGACATGGCCCAAAATAACTTCGGCGCAAAAGATGTTGCCGAGCGTGCTGTCTTCAAAGCCCGGGGAATAGATGGTCAGTCCCTTTTCCTTGGCCGCCAGCACCCAGGAGTGTTCCTTGGGGACCTGGAAGAACTGCTCGATATCGGGCTGGTCCAGCAGGGCGTACATGTATTCGTAGGGGAACATGGGCTTGCCGGAATCGGCAGCGGCGGCCCACAACTTGGAGATGCGGCGCTGCACCTGGCGCAGGACACCTTCCGGAATGCAGGTATCGGTGACACGATTGAATCCCTGGTCGTACAGCGCCTTTTCCGCCTCGGGCGAAAGGTCGCGGTACTCGGGGACCATCTTGTATTCATTGTGATTAAAGAGGTTAAACAGATCCTCTTCAAGGTTGGCGGCGGTGCAGCTGATGGCGTGGACCTTGTCCTGGCGGATCATCTCGGCCAGGGAAATGCCCAGTTCGCAGGTGCTCATGGCGCCGGCCATGGTGAGAAACATCTTGCCGCCGCGGCCCAGGAGATCATTCCAGGCTTTGGCCGCATCCAGCGTCTCGCGGGCGTTGAAGTGGCGGAAATTGGTTTCCATGAAACGGGATATGGAAGACATTCTAACTCCTTGGGTTATTCCCGGGCGGGACCGTCGCCTTGGTCGGCCCGCTCCTCGATGGTGCCCGGGGACGTGGGCAAAAAGCCCCTGAAAACACTATTGTCCCCATGACGCAAGGCTTTGACCATATCCTCTCTCAAGCGCACCGTCCAGAGCAGAACCGGCCATCGGGGCCACCAGACCAGGGCGACCAGACAACGTGCGGCCGTCCCGGCCAGCCATAGGCAAGCATCGGGCCAGGCAACGGAGGGAGGGCTCCAGGCTGATCTCCGGTCCAGGAGGCCCCGGTGGGAAAAAAACAGCGGTCAGCCAGTCCGGGGCCTGCATCGGGCGTTGGCCGGATGCGCCCGGCTACAGCCCAAGCAAGCGGGAAAGAGCAGCCTTGATGCCGGTTTGATCGATACCGCACAGGACCCGTAAGGCATTTTGCCCGCCGTGTTCCACAAAGGCGTCGGGCAGGCCCAGCCGGGTGACGGTCAGTCCGGACAGCGCCCCGGCGTCGGAAAGCATCTCCAGCACGGCCGCACCAAAACCGCCCTGGAGCACATTTTCCTCAACCGTCAGCCACAGCGGATAACGGCCGGCCAGTTCAAGGAGTTGGGCTTGGGGCACAGGCTTGATGAATCGGGCGTTAAAGACCGCCACTTCCTTGCCGGTCTCGGCGGCCAGGGCATCGGCGGCAGCCACGGCCGGCATGACCCGGCTGCCGATGGCCACCACCAGGGCGTCGGTCCCCTCGCGCACCATGACGCCCTGGCCAATGGGCAGGGGCTCGGCTGCCTGGGGCACGGGCAGGCCGACGCCGGCCCCCCGGGGATAGCGGATGGCGACCGGACCGCCATGGGCCAGGGCGGTGGCCAGCATGGCCGGCAGCTCGGCCTCGCTGCCCGGGGCCATGAAAACAAGATTGGGAATGTGGCGCAGATAGGAAATATCAAAGGCCCCGTGGTGGGTGGCCCCGTCCTCGCCCACCAGCCCACCCCGGTCGAGGCACAGGGTCACGGGCAGATTTTGCAGGCACACGTCGTGGACAATCTGGTCGTAGGAGCGCTGCATGAAGGTGGAATAGATGGCCACAACCGGTTTGTAGCCGGCCATGGCCAGCCCGGCGGCAAAGGTCACGGCGTGCTGCTCGCAGATGCCGACGTCCACGAAGCGCTCGGGAAGCTCCGTGGCGAAACGCGACAGCCCCGTACCCTCGGGCATGGCGGCGGTGATGGCCATGACCCGGGGATCGGCCTTGGCCGAAGCCAGCAAGGCCTCGCCAAACACCTGGGTGTAGCTTGGCGTACACACCCCGGCTTTTTCCACCAGTCCGGTTTCCGGCTCAAAACAACCCACACCATGGAAATACGTGGGATTGTTCTCGGCCGGTTCGTAGCCGCGGCCTTTCTTGGTCAGCACATGGACCAGCACTGGCCCCTCGATATCCTTGACTTCCTTGAAGACCTCAATGAGCCGCTCGGTGTTGTGCCCGTCGATGGGACCGAGATAGTTGAAGCGGAAGGCCTCAAAAAGCATCCCGGGGGTGAAAAAGCTTTTAAACGACTCCTCCCCGCGGCGCACGTAGCCCATGAGGTCGCCGCCGTAGGGCAATGAGCCGATCCAGCTTTCCATATCCTTTTTCAGCCGTTTGACCCAGCGCTGGTTGAGCTTGCGGCTTAAAAAGAGCGAGAGCGCCCCGACGTTTTTGGAAATGGACATCTCGTTGTCGTTTAGGACGACAATAAGCCGCCCGCCCCAGCCCCCGGCCTGGTTGAGTCCCTCGTAGGCCAGACCGGCGGTCATGGAACCGTCGCCGATAATGGCCACCACGTCGTGGTCCTCGCCCTTGCGGTCCCGGGCCATGGCCAGCCCCAAGGCGGCCGAGATGGAGGTGCTGGAATGGCCGACACCGAAATGGTCAAAGGGGCTTTCGGCCGGACGCGGAAAGCCGCTGACCCCGCCCATGGTGCGCAGAGTGTGGAATTGTTCCTGACGGCCGGTGAGGATCTTGTAGGCATAGGCCTGATGTCCGACGTCCCAGACCAATTTATCGCGGCCGGGATCGAAGGCGGCAAGAAGCGCCAGCGTCAGTTCCACAACGCCCAGCGACGGAGCCAGATGGCCGCCGTTCATCGATACCGTGCCAATGATGACCTGCCGGATCTCTTCAGCCAGGAGTGTCCTCTCCTCAGCGGAAAGGCCGGCCACGTCATGCGGGTGCTTGATGCGCGGGAGGATGCGAAGGCCCGTGTCGCTCATTGCCGTCATTGCGTTTTTTCCTTGTCCCTGCCGAGGCTTACAACCGTCACTGCACCCGGACAACGATGTAGCGGGCCAGATCCCGCAGAAAATCGGCAGCTTCGCCGGTGTACGGTTCGATAGCGGCCAGGGCGGCGGCCACGCGTTCCTCGGCCAGCCGACGGCTTTCGTCAAGGCCGATCATGGACGGATAGGTGTTCTTGCCCTGCTCCCGGTCGCTCCCCACAGGCTTGCCAAGGGTTGTCGCGTCGCCGATCTCATCAAGGATGTCGTCGACGATCTGAAAGGCCGCGCCCACGGCCTCGCCGTATTCCCGGGCCCGGGCAACGCCCTCCTCGCCCGCACCGGCGAGTATCGCCCCGCACACGCAGGAGGCGGTCAGAAGCGCCCCGGTCTTCAGCGTCTGCATCCGGGCCAGCTCGGCCAGGGTCACGCCCTCGCGGGCAGTGTAGTCCATGTCCAGGACCTGACCGCCGACCATGCCGGCCGCCCCGGCGGCCCTGGCCGCTTCGGACAAAGCCGGCAGGACCAGTTCGGCCGCCACGCCCGGCCAGGTGCGGCCCATGCAGCCGAAGGCCTCGGTCAAAAGCGCGTCGCCGGCCAGAATGGCCCCGGCTTCGCCGAATACTTTATGATTGGACGGCCGGCCGCGACGCAGATCGTCGTCGTCCATGGCCGGTAGATCGTCATGAACCAGCGAATAGGTGTGAATGAGCTCGAAACCGGCGGCAAAGGGCATGACCCGCGCCCGCCTGGCCTCGAAAAGTTCGGCAAACGTCAGGCAAAGAACCGGTCGCAACCGTTTGCCCCCGGCCAGCAGGGAATATTCCATGGCGGAAAGCAGATTCTCCGGCACGCCGCGCTCCCGCATCCGCACACCGAACCGCTCCCGCAAATACACCTCGACCTCGGCTGCCAGCGCAGCCAACCGTTCCTTCACCGTCACGACTCCTCCCCGGCCGGACCGGCCACGCCGGCCCCTTCGTCGTCGTTCACGTCAAAGGGCCGCAACGTCCCGTCCTCGCCCGCCAGGGCGATTTCCATCCGGGCAGCCTCCAGCCGTTTGCGACAGGTCCCCACCAACCCCATGCCCTCTTTGTACAGGGCCACGCCCTTTTCCAGCGGCACATCGCCGGCTTCCAGGCGCACGGCAATGCGCTCCAGCCGCTCCAGGGCCTTTTCAAAGGATTCTTCTTTCACACTCAAAGCTTTTCTCCAGCTTCAGGCCCGTTTTCCGTCACAACGGCCCGGACTGTGCCATCGTACACCATGATGTCGAGCTTGTCGCCGGGGCGCACATCGGCTTCCCGGCGCAGAAATTTCCCGGTGCGGGCAACCGTCGTCAGGCTGTAGCCCCGGGCCAGCGGTCCGGTCGGGTCCAGGCCGGCCAGATGCGCCTCAGCCAATTCCAACCGCCGCTCCCGGCCAGCCAGATACATCCGGCCGGCCGCCGACAGCCGCTCCAACCACCGGGCGAGCGCTTCCTCCCGAGCATCCAGGCTCCGGGCGTCAAACCGCCGGGCCACCCGGGCTTCCAGGTCGTCCAATCGCCGGGCCACCCCGTCCAGATAGCCGGTCCCGGCCCGGGTGAGCCTCCCGGCCGCGCCGGCAAAGGACTCGTCCAACCGGGCCAGCCGCCGCGACGGCGACAGCCAGGACAGGCCCCGGGCCAAAACAGCCAGTTCCCGCTCCCGGGATGCCAGCAATTGCCCGGCCAGCCGGCGAAGAGCCATTTCGGCATCATCCAGACGCTGGGCCAACTGCTCGCGCTCAGGCCACAGGAGCTGAGCGGCGTGGGAGGGCGTGGCGGCGCGCACATCGGCCACCATGTCGGCGATGGTCACGTCCACCTCGTGCCCGACCCCGGTCAGGACCGGCAGGGGCGAGGCAAAAATGGCCCTGGCCACGTCCAGGGTATTAAAAGCCCACAAATCCTCGAGCGAACCACCGCCGCGAATAAGCACCAAGACCTCGGCCCAGTCGTCGGCCACGGCCCGCAACATGGCCCGGACAATGCCGGCCGGGGCGGCGTCGCCCTGCACCAACGTCGGATAGACCCGCACCTGGGCACCATGCCCGCGCTCGCGGCCGATACGGATGAAATCGCGCACAGCAGCACCGGCCGGGGCCGTTATGACCGCAACCCGGGTCGGATGCGGCGGCAACGGCCGCTTCCTGGCCGCATCAAAATAGCCCTTGGCCGCCAGATCCTTTTTGAGCGCCTCAAATTCCAGCCACAACCGGCCAACCCCGACCTCCTGCACCACCTCGGCCACCAACTGGTAGACGCCGCGCTGGGCATAGACCGTGAGCCGCCCGGCCACCATGATCTCCATGCCGTCGCTGAGCAGTTCCGCCAACGGCCGGTCCAGGACCTCGCCGGTCAGCGGATCATAGCGCTCGCCGCCAGCCGACACCCGGCCGGCCTGGGCTCCGCGAAACCAGACCACGGCCAGCGAGGCCTCGGCGTCACGCAAGGAAAAATACAAATGCCCGGAGCCCGGACGCGACAAATTCACCACCTGCCCGCGCACCCAGACAAAGGGGAACTCCGACTCGACCACGTCCTTCAAGGACCGCGTCAGCTCACCGACTTCAAACACATGGGGCATATATGGCGTCCAGGATCGAGAACTGGGGAGGGAACCC
>NZ_MLBG01000167.1:0-2500 GCF_001936595.1 Desulfovibrio sp. DV | reverse complement strand
TTTCACCCTCTATGGCGTGCCTTCCCAGACACTTTCCCTGCCTAATAATGAATCACTTGATGGAGACCCTACAACCCCAGATGCCCGGAGGCACCTGGTTTGGGCTCTTCCCAGTTCGCTCGCCGCTACTATGGGAATCTCTTTTGATTTCCTCTCCTGTGGGTACTGAGATGTTTCACTTCCCCACGTTCGCTTCCCAAGACCTATGTATTCAGTCAAGGGATGACGGGACATGACTCCCGCCGGGTTTCCCCATTCAGAAACCACCGGATCAAAGCATGTTTGGCTGCTCCCCGGTGCGTATCGCCGCCTACCGCGTCTTTCATCGCCTCTCAGCGCCAAGGCATCCACCGATTGCCCTTAATTACTTGGCTTTTGCCTAAATCCCATCCCTTATTTAACTGTCAAAGAACATTGCTGCGCACCCATATCACTCCCACCATTGGTGGAGGTGAACGGGTTCGAACCGATGGCCTCCTGCGTGCAAGGCAGGCGCTCTCCCAGCTGAGCTACACCCCCGGTAAGCGTGGTGGGCCTGGAAGGACTTGAACCTTCGACCTCACGCTTATCAGGCGTGCGCTCTAGCCACCTGAGCTACAGGCCCATCGTGTGCGCAACTTGCAAAGACACGAAGTCCTTGCAATTAAATAGCGAGTTGGGTTTTTTGTATCCATAAAAGGAGGTGATCCAGCCGCAGGTTCCCCTACGGCTACCTTGTTACGACTTCACCCCAATCATTAGCCCTACCGTAGACTCCTGCCTCCCGAGGGTTAGCCCGGAGCTTTCGGGTAGAACCGACTTTCGTGGTGTGACGGGCGGTGTGTACAAGGCCCGGGAACGTATTCACCGGAGCATGCTGATCTCCGATTACTAGCGATTCCGACTTCACGGGGTCGAGTTGCAGACCCCGATCCGGACTGGGATGGGTTTTTTGGGATTGGCTCCACCTTGCGGTCTCGCAGCCCATTGTACCCACCATTGTAGTACGTGTGTAGCCCTGGGCGTAAGGGCCATGATGACTTGACGTCGTCCCCACCTTCCTCCCCGTTGACCGAGGCGGTCTCTCTAGAGTGCCCGACATTACTCGCTGGCAACTAAAGACAAGGGTTGCGCTCGTTGCGGGACTTAACCCAACACCTCACGGCACGAGCTGACGACAGCCATGCAGCACCTGTCACCGCGCTCCCCGAAGGGCACTCCTCCTTTTCGGGAGGATTCGCGGGATGTCAAACCCAGGTAAGGTTCTTCGCGTTGCATCGAATTAAACCACATACTCCACCGCTTGTGCGGGCCCCCGTCAATTCCTTTGAGTTTCAGCCTTGCGACCGTACTCCCCAGGCGGGATGCTTAATGCGTTAACTGCGGCACCGAAGATCGCTCCCCGACACCTAGCATCCATCGTTTACAGCGTGGACTACCAGGGTATCTAATCCTGTTTGCTCCCCACGCTTTCGCGCCTCAGCGTCAGTACCTGTCCAGGTGGCCGCCTTCGCCACCGGTGTTCCTCCGGATATCTACGGATTTCACTCCTACACCCGGAATTCCGCCACCCTCTCCAGGACTCAAGTCTCCCAGTTTCGAACGCAGTTCCCCGGTTGAGCCGAGGGCTTTCACGTCCGACTTAAAAGACCGCCTACGCGCGCTTTACGCCCAGTGATTCCGATTAACGCTTGCACCCTCCGTATTACCGCGGCTGCTGGCACGGAGTTAGCCGGTGCTTCCTTTGGAGGTACCGTCAGTTCCAGGACTTATTCAGGCCTGGAAGGTTCTTCCCTCCCGACAGAGGTTTACGACCCGAAAGCCTTCTTCCCTCACACGGCGTCGCTGCGTCAGGGTTTCCCCCATTGCGCAATATTCCCCACTGCTGCCTCCCGTAGGAGTCTGGACCGTGTTTCAGTTCCAGTGTGGCTGATCATCCTCTCAGACCAGCTACCCATCGTAGCCTTGGTAGGCCATTACCCCACCAACAAGCTAATGGGACGCGGACTCATCCAGATGCGACAGCTTGTAAACAGAGGCCGCCTTTCACCCAACCGAAATTGGATCGTATCCGGTATTAGCGGCAGTTTCCCACCGTTATCCCGAACATCTGGGTAGATTATCCACGCGTTACTCACCCGTGCGCCGCTCTACTCAGGGACCGAAGTCCCCTTTCTCGCACGACTTGCATGTGTTAAGCACGCCGCCAGCGTTCAATCTGAGCCAGGATCAAACTCTCCAGTTTAAATCCTTATTAGCTGAAACCTAAGTATGCGTTGCCGCATCTTAAGCATGGCTTACTAAATCACCCAACTCGCTATTTAATTGTCAAAGACCGTGTCGCTCAAGCGACTCGTCGCCGTTTCCGGCGTCTTGCAGGAGGTGGGAAACTATTCGTTTCCTCCGTCCCAGTCAAGCACTTTTTTTCAAATCCCGTCCGCCGTTTGCGTCCGGTCCGTGTCGCGGCTTCCCGCTTGCGGAGGAGAGCTTCTACGCTTCCCCGCCAGCACCGTCAACACTT
>NZ_MLBG01000166.1 GCF_001936595.1 Desulfovibrio sp. DV | reverse complement strand
TAGGCAAAATCCGTCAGTTTGCCCTGCAGGAAGGCGTCATAGGAAGCGAGGTCAAGGAGCCCGTGGCCGGAATAGAGAAACACCACCGACTCGCCGGGCTTGGCCTTTTTGGCCGTCTCGATGGCCCCTTTGATGGCGTGGGAGGTTTCCGGCGCAGGCAGGAAGCCTTCCGTGCGCAAAAACAGCTGGGCCGCTTCAAAACACTCGGTTTGATAGTAGGCCGAGGCCTCCACCAACCCTTCATTGGCCAGATTGCACACGATGGGCGCGTCGCCGTGGTAGCGCAGGCCGCCGGCGTGGATCGGGGCGGGCATGAAGGCGTGCCCCAGGGTGTGCATTTTGAGCAGCGGCGTAAGCCGGGCCACGTCGCCATAGTCATAGCGGAACTGCCCCCTGGTCAGGGTCGGGCAGGCCTTGGGTTCGACGGCAATGAACCGGATGGCTTCGCCGGAGAGCTTTCGCGGCAAAAAGGGCAGCACCAGACCGGCAAAGTTGCTGCCGCCGCCGACGCAACCGACCAGATAGTCTGGCCTGTCCCCGGCCATGGCCAGTTGCTTTTCCACCTCAAGGCCGATGATGGTCTGGTGGTGCAGAACATGGTTGAGCACGCTGCCCAGGGCGTACTTGGTGTCGTCATGGGTGGCGGCGTCTTCCACGGCCTCGGAGATGGCCAGTCCAAGGGACCCGGTGCAGTCGGGGTCTTCGGCCAGCATGGCCCGGCCGGTCCGGGTGTTTTCCGAGGGCGAGGCAAAGATCTCTCCGCCGTAGGCATTGATGAGAATGCGGCGATAGGGCTTCTGGTTGTAGCTCACCTTGACCATGTAGACCGTGCATTCCATGCCCATCATGGAACAGGCAAAGGACAGGGCCGTGCCCCACTGGCCGGCTCCGGTCTCGGTAGCCAGGCGTTTCACGCCCTCGGCCTTGTTGTAATAAGCCTGGGGGATGGCGGTATTGGGCTTGTGCGACCCGGCCGGCGAGACAGACTCGTTTTTATAATAAATCTTGCATTTGACCCCAAGCGCCTGTTCCAGGCGCTTGGCCCGCACCAGCGGCGTCGGACGATAGAGGCGATAAATGTCGAGCACCGGCTGGGGGATGGGCAGCCAGCGGGTGGGCGACATTTCCTGCTCGATGACGGCCTTGGGGAAAATGACTTCGAGCTGCTCGGGACTGATGGGCTGTTTGGTCTGGGGATCGAGCGGCGGGGCCAGGGGTGTGGGCAGGTCCGGCAGAGCGTTATACCACTGCGTCGGCATCTCGCTCTCGGGCAGATTGATCTTCACTTCCATGTATCGCTCCGATTTCCGAATGATTTCATAGATCCCCGGCTGGGGAAACGCGCAACCAGACAAGGCCGACCACGCAGCCAGTGTCATCTAAGCACGGATTCATTGGTGTGTCAATTATACTGCCATCGCTGAGTTGCAGTAACGCAATATGTCGAATTGCTTCAATCGCTCCATTTCATGTACGCCAGCAACAAGCTCGCAAAGATGCGACAGCACACTATTACTCACTAGACAATGCGGTTATACTGCTTACTTAATAAATAAATAACGAGTAACAATGAAGTCATATTTTTTACGATGCACAACCATGACCTGCATGGACTCGCCATGCGTTCTGATCAAGTGGTCGTGTTAAAGGACTGATCGATTTTTGCCACGTTGCTGCCGAAAGATAACACGATTGTCACGGCGTGATGGTAACCACACAACCGCAACGCGACCCAAAAACTGTCAGCAAACACAGGAGAACGCATGAAACGAGTCGTATCACTGCTTCTGTTCTGCCTGCTTCTGGCCTCGGCCACCGCCCAGGCGGCGACCGAAGTCAAAATGGCAGGCGACTTCCGGGCCTATGGCGTCTTTTTCCAAAACCACAACTGGACCACTTGGAACGCTGCCGGCACCCAGACGGAAGAAGCCTTCGAGATCTGGCAGCGCTGGCGACTGCGCTCCGACTTCGTGGCCAATGAGGCCGTTAAATTCCGCCTTGGCACCCGGGTCAACGACACGCCCTGGGGGTATGGCACCTACACGGCGGCCAATCCGACCGTTTCCATCGAAGTCTATCAGGCCTACCTGCAGTTCAAACTGCCCGCCTGCGACATCGAGGTGACGGCCGGCTACCAGCCCATCTCCCTGCCCCAGTCCCCGATCTTTTACGACTCCGTGGTCCTGGCCTCGAAACGCGAATCCAACTCCTTTGCCGGTCTGGTGGTCAAAGCCCCCATCATCAAGGACACCCTCAATGTCTTTGCCGGCTTTTCCCGCCTCATCGACGTCAACCGCACCTATGACACCACCACCACCCAGGTGGACGACGAACTGGACGCCTATTTTCTGACTCTGCCCATCATCATCGACGGCTTCAAGGCCACGCCCTGGGCCATGGCCGCCGTTGTCGGCAAGGCCAGCACCGGCGCGGTCACCTCGATTCGAAACGGTCTGGTCTCCGGCGGTTCCTTCATCGCTCCCACGGGCTTTAACAATACCGACAATCCCTACTGGTGGGCCGGCACGTCCCTGGAACTGACCGCCCTTGATCCCCTGAAGTTCTACGGCGACGTCATTTACGGCCAGGGCGCTTCGGCCGATTACAAGCGCAACGAACGCCGGGGCTGGTTCATCGACGCCGCCGTCCAGTACACCGGCTTTGACTGGGCCACCCCCGAACTCGGCGGCTGGTGGAGCACCGGCGAGGACAACTCCATCGCAAACGGCTCGGAACGGCTGCCGTCGATCGCCAACAATTTCGGCATGGGCAACTCCTTCCTCTACCCCACCGGCCAGGACCTTTCCAAGAACGACATGGGCGTCAACCCCATCGGCAGCTGGGGTCTGACCGGTTCCATCAAAAACATCAGCTTCCTGGAAAAGCTCTCCCAACGCCTGACCTTCACCGCCACCTGGGGCAACAACTCCCCGGCCGGACTGCGCAAGGCCGTCCTGGCCTCGGGCGGCACCGGCAAATACCTCACCATGGGCAAGGATCTGGCCATCGGCGAGTATGTGCTCGGTGCCAACTTCGACTCCAAGTACATGCTGTATGAAAATCTGGCCCTGATCGTGGAAACCGGCTGGGCCCACTACGGCAACCCCAACGGCAGCATCTGGAACACCGCCAGCCGTCGCTTCACGAAAAACGTGGGCGATGCCTGGATGGCCTCCTTCGGCTTCAAATACACGTTCTAGCCCCACCCGGGCACGCCCGAGGGCCGGGGGGACAAGCCGTCCTCCCGGCCCTTTTCCTTGGCGTCGCCTTAGGCTATACGAGGCAAACGTCCGACAACGGGGAAACGACATGAAACGTCTGTTGCTCGCCATCCTGCTCGCCCTGGCCGTCTGCCGGCCCGCCTTTGCCGGCGAAATCACGATCTTTGCCGCGGCCAGCCTGATCAACGCCTTTGCCGCCGTCAAAGCCGACTTCGAGGCCGCCCATCCCGGCGACACGCTCCATCTGGACTTTGCCGCCTCCGGGGCGCTTCTGGGCCGCATGGATGCCGGCGCGGCCTGCGACGTCTTTGCCAGCGCCGACCGCGACACCATGACCCTGGCGGCTGACCGCAACCGGATCGATCCGGCCACGCGCATGGTCTTTGCCGGCAACACCCTGGTGCTGGCCGTGCCTGCCGGCAACCCGGCCCGGGTGTCGGGACTCGACAGCCTGTCCCTGGGCGGCGTGCGGCGCATCGGCGTCGGCAACCCGGAATCCGTGCCGGCCGGGCGCTACGCCAAACGGGCCTTGCAGCAAAAAGCCCTGTGGTTCGCCCTGACCTCCAAACTGGTCTACTACCCATCGGTGCGCCATGTCCTGGCCGCCCTGGAACAGGGCGAAATCGATGCGGGCTTCGTGTATGCAACCGATGCTTCCGCCGCAGGCAAGGCCGTGGAAACGGCAGCCTCCATCAGCCTCACCCCGCCCATCATCTACACCGCCGCCAGAGCCAAGGCTGCCGGAAACAAACAACTGGCCGCCGACTTTCTGGCCTATCTGGCAACACCCCAGGTGGTTTCGACCCTGTCCGGTTTCGGCTTTCTTCCGCCGCCGACGCAGCAGGAATAAATACCGCTCCCTTCCCTTTCATTGCGGCATTGGCTATAGACAGGCGGAGTTTTGACCGTTTTGATCGGAGTACTGCATGTCCTTTGTCCCGCGTTTTGTCGCGATCCTGCTGCTCGTCTTCGTTGCCGCCTGCGCCCCCGCTGCCCGCAACGCCTCCAAAACACCGGCCAAACCGGCGCAAAGCGCGGCCAAGGCCCAACCGGCCCCGGGCAAAGCCGCCCCACCGGCCAAGGCTGCCCCAGCCGGCCCGCCGGCCACAGTCCAAGCCACCCCGCCGCCCCTGACACAGACCGCGCCGCCGGCCGTGGCCCAGGCCGGTCCACCGCCCGGCTTCGGCGGCATCCCCTGGGGTGCGCCGACGTCGTCCCAGCCCGGACTGGCCCAATTCGACGTCTCAGCCGAAAACGGTACCACCACCTGCCTTTGGCCCCAGGGGCCAAAGGACATTTTCGGCGCGACGGTGCGCGAGGCCTACTACGAGTTCTTTAAAAACCAGTTCTACCACATCTGGATCAATTTCGACGGCATGGCCGCCTACGAGACCGCCCTGGCCGGCCTCACCCGGACCTATGGCCCACCCACCCAGGAAAACCGCGACAAGTATTACCACGCCTGGACCATCGGCGAGGTCAACATCTACTGCGCCTTCCACCCGGATTTAAACGAAGGCGACGTGAGCTTTTTCTACCAGCCGCTCTACGAACGCATGGTCGCCGCCCGCAAGACCGGCAGCGCCAAACCCCAGCCCAGGAGCGCAAAACCGTGAACGCCAACGACGCCTATGCCAAGCTCATGGCCCACAGCCGGGCCTCGGCCGATATCGCCTCGACCTTAAGCCTCCTCTCCTGGGACCAGCAGGTCATGATCCCGCCGGCCGCCCACGCCGGCCGGGCCGGGCAGATCGGAGCACTGACAGCCATCCTCCACCGCCGGGCCAGCGATCCGGCCATGGGCGAATGGCTGGCGGCCTGCGAAAGCTCGGAGCTGACCGGCGATGCCGCCTCGCCCCAGGCCGCCAACATCCGCGAACTGCGCCGCGACTTTGATCAGGCCGCCAAAATTCCCGAATCCCTGGCCGTGGCCCTGGCCCAGGCCGCCAGCACCGGCCAGCGGGCCTGGGAGCTGGCCAGAAAGGACAACGATTTTACTGCTTTTGCCCCACATCTCGGCACCTTGCTCGAACTGTCGCGGCAAAAGGCCGAGGCCCTCGGTTATGCCGGCGAGGCCTACGACGCCCTGCTCGACCTGTTCGAGCCGGGCGAGACCGTGGCGGCCATCGCCCCGATCCTGGCCGAACTGCGCGACGCGGCAACAGATATCCTGGCCCGCGTGGCCGATGCCCCCAAACCCGCCCCGCTGCCGGCCGGCCCGTATCCGATGGCGGCCCAGGAACGCCTCCTGCGCCAGACCACGGCCCGCATCGGCCTACCCGACACGTCCTCGCGCCTGGACGTCTCCACCCATCCGTTTTCGACCCTCATCGGCCCCGGAGACGCCCGCATCACCACACGCTTTGACGAGGCCGATTTCACCAAGGCCTTTTTCGGGGCAGTCCACGAGACCGGCCACGCCCTCTACAGCCTGGGCCATAGCGGACCGGCCCATTACGGCTCGCCCATGGGCGAGGCAGCCTCCTTTGCCGTGCACGAATCCCAGTCGCGGTTGTGGGAAAACCAGGTGGCCCGGTCCCTGCCCTTCTGGCAACACGCCCTGCCCCTGGCCGCCAGGGAATTTCCCCAACTGGCCGGCCTGTCGCCCGAAGATATCTTCAAGGCCGTGGGGGCCACCCAGCCGGGCCTTATCCGGGTGGACGCCGACGAGACCACCTACAACCCGCACATTGTGCTGCGGTTTGAACTGGAACTGGCGCTCATCCGGGGCGATCTGGCCGTGGCCGACCTGCCCGGCGCCTGGAATGAGAAGTCACAGGCGATTTTGGGGCTGACACCGCCGACCGACGCCCTGGGCTGTCTCCAGGACGTGCACTGGTCAACGGGTGCGTTCGGCTATTTCCCCACCTACAGCCTGGGCAACATTTACGCCGCCTGCCTCTTTGAAGCCGCCGGCAAGGCCATCCCGGACCTGCCCGCCCGCATGGCGGCGGGCGATTTTGCCCCGCTGCTCACCTGGCTTGGCCAGGCCATCCACGAAAAAGGCCGGCTGCTGCGGCCCCGGGCGCTTCTGACAGCCGCCACCGGCCAGGCGCCAACGGCCGGACCGCTGGTGCGCCATCTCAAGGCCAAGGCCTCGGCCATCTACGGCGTTGGCTGGTGAGACGAGGCAGAGTGGGGAGAAGAAGAGAAAGAGGAAGAGTGCTCCGGCGGCAGCA
>NZ_MLBG01000165.1 GCF_001936595.1 Desulfovibrio sp. DV | reverse complement strand
CTTACCCGTGCTTGCCTTAGTTTCACGAGACGCCGGTTCAGGAGGGCGCACACCCGCCGGTAGCCGTAAGTTAGCCGCCCGTCGACGATCTCGCGGATCAAAGACAGCAGGGCTTCGTCCTGGGCCTTGGAATAACGGGGAGAGCGGTTTCTTGGTCCGGTCACCAGTCGTTCGGACAACTGCGAACGGGCCACGTCGAACGCCTCTGCCACCCGCTTCACAGGGAATCCTCCTCGAAGGGCAACGGCGTGCGCGAGATCAGTTTTTTTTCGCGCGCGATCTTGATGCCTTCCTTGAGGATTTCCACTTCCATCGTCTTCTTGTCCAGGAGTCGTTCCAACTCCCGGACCCGCTTCTTGAGCGCGCGGTTCTCAGAGGCACTGACCACTTCTTCGTCCGCCTGAACCGCTACCTTGCCGCCCTCGCTCATGAGTTTCCTCCGGTGGAAGAGGAGGCTTGGCGCAACGCCGTATTGGCGGGCCACGTAGGAAACGCTCATCCCTGGCCGGGACGATTCCTCCACGATCCGCAGTTTCTCCGCCAACGGCCAACGACGGCGCTCGACCATGTTGACCACCTCGACCGTGGGAATCTCGTTAGCACTCTGTCTGGACATACCTCTAGACCTATCTCCTAGGTTCAAGGGAGTGTCCGGTCCAAATGGGGGCTACTCCACAAAAGGAATTTCTACCAAGTGTGTAGGAATTTTCCAGGTGGCTGGCTAGCTCCCAAAAAGCCGTTTCCACCAGGAGGGCCGAAAATTGCCCCCTGAGGCGTTTTCCGGGGCCGCCGTGTCCTGGGTTCTGTGGCTCCTGCCCCTTCTGGCCCTCCTGGGGCCTCCTGGAGCGGAATAGGGGGGGATTCTCCCGACAGCGCCACCCCGGCCCGGGCCAGGTTCTCCAAAAGCTCGTTCTGCCGCTCCAAAAGGGCGTTCTGCCGCTCTAGGGCGGAAACCAAACGACCAGCCAAGGATTCACCAAAAAAATCAAGAGTTAGTTCTTGGCAGGTGGTTGGTGGTTGATCCTTCGCAGTCGGTTCAGCATCGCGAGCAAACCCCTCTTTGGCCAAAGCCGCCTCGGTATCTGTCTGGGTCTGCCCCTGGGCGTGACAGGCCACAACCAAGCGGAGAGCCTCCACCGCCTCAATGCGATATCGAGCCGGCCTCCCCGTGGAGACCACAGGGAAAAAGGCTTCGAAGCTTCGCAGGAATCGACGTACCGTCGTCTCGGGCAATCCAAAGGCTTTACATAGCTCGGGGGCTGTCACCGTCTGTTTCATGGGCTTCGCTTGACCTTACCCCATCGAGTACACCAAGGATAAGTTCGGACTCTTGGTTTCAGGGTTTTCCCCCTTAACGGCTCTTCGGTATTCCTCCGGGCTCATCCCGGCAAGGGCGCTGTGGGGGCGCACGGTGTTGTAATCCTTCCTCCAGTCCTCGATGATCCTTTTGGCCTCGGCCAGCGAGCGGAAGGTCTGAGCATTGAGGCACTCATCTCTCAACCGGCCGTTAAAGCTTTCGATATGACCGTTAACCATGCGCCTCAACGGCATGACGCACGGCCAGCGGCGTTCGGCGGGCTCTACGCGTTTTTTCCAAGGACCTCTTTGAGAACCTATGTCCAAGGCCTAGTCGGCCACAAGCCGTTTCAGGCGCTGGTTTTCCTCCTCAAGTCCTCGCAGCCGACGTGCCTCGGTCACTTCCAACCCGCCGAATTTGCTCCGCCATTTGTAAAACGTCGCGTCGGAGATCCCATGCTGGCGGCACACTGCGGCAACCGTCATGCCTGCCTCTCCATGGAGTGGTTTCGGTCCCGGATGGAAGCCAAAGTGGTCATCGAGGGCTGGCGCAAGCTCTATAACGAGGTGCGTCCGCACTCGAGCCTCGGCAAAATGACGCCGGGAGCGTACGCTCGAATGGTCGGTAACACTTCAACCCAGGGAGCCACTCTCAAGAATTGACTGGTCCGGAGAAAGCCGGCAGGTCAGCGGCAGCCGAAACGCCGGTACGAGTCCAAGAATCGAAATGGCCGAGAGGACGCCTATAAAAAGTGTGATGTGTAGGTCATTGTTTCTTCCTCTTTTTTGTTTGGAAGATGATCTAAAATTCTATCGTATTTATTATCCATACTGGATTTGTTAACGTTTTGTTAACACGGCTTTGGAATCTGTTAACAGACTCTTGTTGACAAAGTGGGAACGAAAATTCATCAAGTCCAAAACCCGCGTAAAATATGGATTGGTCCTATTTTAGGACCATAGCTAAAAATGAAAATATCCAATGTTACCAGAGCGCCGCAGGTATATAGGTCCGGATAGACGGGGAACTCGTCGCTCCCTCCGATGCTTTTGGCCTTTCCAAGGTCCGATACTCACACCTTGGAGCCTGGGCCAAAAGGGCTTACGTGAGTGGCTGGTGCTGGCCGAGAAAAAGGAAGCTGGGAAAATGAGCGCAACCTGGATTTACAACCTGATCGGATTTTTCGGCATTGCCCTGGCTGTTCTGTTTTTCATGCTTCCCCCGGACAAACCCAACCGCTGCCCCGACTGCCCCAATGGAAAGCAAAACCAGCCTTAAGAGCGCGGATCGCTCGGACCACCAGCCCGGGCCGGCCATCCGGTCAAGCTCCTGGGCGCGGGTCGTGACTCAGGAGGGCGGTTCAAGAACCTGCCTCCTCGAAGACTCGTGCGGCCCTGCCGGCTTCGGCTGGCGCCTCAGCTCGGACGGGTTGAAACCGGATCTGGTCTTGCCCGCGAAAGAGGGCAAGCGCACTTTACGGTTTCTCTGCGAGAAACCGTGCGCCGATCCTAACTGCCTGTGACTTTTCTTTTTCTTGGGGGGCTGGGGGAACCCCCCAGATAGGCCCGCTTCGGGCCGTGGCTGCCTTTCTCCGAGAATCATCCGTATCTGGTCCCGCGTGGGTGTGCCTGACCGCTTGGCCAAGCTCCTACGGCTTTTCGAGTGCACCGTGCCCTTGTGGCCGGCTGTTTGGTTTTAACTAGGTCATTGAGGTGGTCAGAATCGTTGCCACGGAGGCCGATTTCGCAAAGCATGTTTCTCTTTTAGCTGCTTTCTTGCTTTTACGCGCTTTATCGCTTTAAAAATCAAATAGTTACGAGCTCAAACAACGAGAGATTTACGGTTGACTAGGGTGTCCGGTCTAATTGGGGGCTACTCCAACGCGTCCACGCCAATCCGGCTCCTAGGGACCAAGCCATCCTTGCTGATCGCCTTGAGAACCCAGGTGAACACCTTCTGGTGAGTGCCAGCGACAGACGAGACCGTGTCCGGCTGAGCGAGGAATGATCCGGGACAGATTTCTTGGGCGAAAGCTGGAGAAAATCCCTCAGGGAAAGCGAATTGGCGCAGCGCTCCTCTATGCCGCACTCGCTGTCGATGCCCTCGAAATACCCCACGAGGTGCATCCGAAAATATCGGCCGGGCGGAATGGAGGGACGTCCCTTGTCGGAATAGAAGGGCTTGCACAACTTCTCGGCGAAAGGATCAAAGCCGGCTTTCCGGAGAATCTGCTGGAGACGATCGTAAAAAGCGTGCCCACGAGACCGGGGAATCTCATTCCAGGTTAGATACAGCGTCCCCTGCTGCTCACCCTGACGACCAAGTCCCATTGACTCGTCTCCATCTGCGCGATGGCTGGATTCTCGGTCATTTGGCCGACTTTTGCAACACGCTGCTGAGCCTAGAGAGGGGTGCCTTCCGGGTTTTCTCTGGGTGGCCGCAATCCGTTCCGTACCCAGCCGAGCGCGAACAGCGCGCGCTTGATGCGCCCGAACTCACGCAGGGCAACCGCCTGTTTGTAGGGCGGGGCAATTCCGCTTTTCGCGTTGCTGCAGAATCCACTTTTGACGGCCGCCGGTTCTAAGGCTATCTTGCGTGGCTGAGACAGTCGCCAAAGCGGTGTGTCCACAATTGGACGGCAACCGGGTTGACTTTCCAATTGCCCAAACGACATGATCACGTCCTTCGACGTGTCTCAGCCGGTCAAAGGGGCGTTCAACACGTCGTTTCATGGTTGGTCTCGAGACTTGAAAGCCCAGAAGCGAATTCTTCTGTAACCGTTGTTGCGACAGGGGAATCTGTAACACCCGAAACTGCCGACAGACAGGATGGCATAAATGTATAATACAGTAGAAATTAATTTTGAAATTGATATCAACTACTACAAATCTGCAAACAGTGATCTAGCAGAACTCAATGACGACCAGCTTACAGCTCATTTTAAAATGTATGGGATCAATGAAGGAAGACTTAGCTCGGAGTTCTCTTTAAAAGAAAATTTTTTCAATCTGGTTAACTTAAGTAAACCTGCTTTGGAAATTGGTCCATTTTGCAACCCGCAACTGCGTGGGGAAAATGCGTATTATTTTGACGTTATGTCAGCAGACTTGCTTTGCCAGAGAGCTGAACAGCTTGGCTTGGCAACGAATAATTGTCCGTCAGCGATACATTACATTTCAAGCTATGGCGACTTGACTGTCATAAAGGATAAATTCGAAGCTGTTGCCAGTTCCCACAATATAGAGCACCAATATGATCTTGTTCGTCACTTGCAAAGCGTTTCCAATATATTGCAGCCAAACGGCCGATACTTTTTATGTATCCCTGACAAACGTTTCATGTTTGATTACTATTTACCGGAGACGTCAATTACGGATGTTCTTGATGCCTATGACAGGCAATTAAAGAGACACTCTATCGCGAGTGTTTTAGAGCATCGTGCATTTGCCACGCACAACGATCCTCTCCTTCACTGGGCAGGGGATCATGGCCTGGTGCCAACATCCAGTCCAAACCACTTTGATCTTATCAACAAGGCTCTAGATGAATATCTGTCGAGCGGTGATGGGTATATTGATGTTCACACTTGGAAGTTTACTCCCTATAATTTTGTTTATATCGTTGACGTACTGAACAAGTTGAAATTAATAACTTTTACTTGCGATCGTATATTCAATACGCCCCATGGAAGAGGGGAATTTTGCGTTATTTTGCGATACACTCCGCTAACCGACACGCCCGGGCTTGCCGACGCTGAGGCTCTCCCTGCGCCGGGGTAACGCAAGATTTGGGTGGCAGCTTGGCGCCAAGACTGTTTTTTACCGGGTCGGACGACAAAGCCTTCGCTGCTCAGGAAATCACGACGCCGGCTCCACATTCGCAATTGAAAAGGAGCCCTTGTCTTTGTCTGAAGATCGCTATGCAAAAATGCCCAAGCTTGCGTCGCAACCCGTCCCCACACCTGTAGTGGTGGCGTTTTTTCATGAACATAACCAGTGATGCGGTTGTACAGCCAACGGAGAATATGATGGAGATCAATGCCCTTGAGTATTATTCACGTGAATTTCCTTCCACAATGAACGCCCTGACAATTTTTAAAGATACTTGGTTGACGGACTTTGCGCTGCCGGATTTTGCTACCGGAGAAATGAAGCTTCTTGTCGATCACCGAATACTCGGATTTGAGAAGAATCTGGGTTCGTTTTCCGGTCTGGACATATTGGAGCTTGGACCGATGGAGGCAGCCCACTCCAAAATGATGCTGGACCGGGGGGCTTCGTCTGTGACCTCCATCGAGTCGAACAGACTCAACTTTCTCAAGTGTCTTATCATAAAAAATTTGTTCAGGCTTGATCGATTGAATCTGTTGTATGGCGACTTTAGCCTGTTTTTGGAGAAGCGTTCAAAAAAATACGATTTCTGTTTGGCCAGCGGCGTTCTTTATCATCTGGCTGACCCTGTCTCTGTATTGAGTCATATTTTGAACATAGCCGACTCTGTCGGGATATGGACTCATTATTTTGATCCGGATCTGTACAGCGAGCGTGAGGACCTGCGGGCGCTCATGGGTACAAAATTTGAAATTGAACCGAAAATTGTAAAACACAATGGAATAGACTTGTATTTACAAAAAAAATTGTACACAGACCAAGTAAAACATGATAATTATATAGGTGGAACTCATCCATACTCTTACTGGTTTCATAAGAATTCTTTGTTCGAAATGATACGTTGTTCCGGATGTGAAATAGTTAAGGCTGTCGAAGTTGCCACACCGGAACCTTCGGTGACCTTATACGTGGCCCGGAAAAAGGAATCAGCTTGTGGTGCAGCGCAAAGTGCTGGCTCAGTAACCGTGCAGGGAGTCTAGACAATTCGAGACCGATGCGCAACTTCCTTCAGTCGGTTCGTTGGCTTTTCTTCAAGCTCAAAGGCGGGTTTTCCACCTTCGGGAAGATTTGTGCGTTGCTTATCGGCTACGCAGATGTTTCAAAACAAGACCAGATCCAGCGTTCCAGCGCGAGGCCTTGCTCGACACTGGATGCCGGAAGGTCAGTGAAGAGAAAGGGAGTGGTGTCAAGGGCGGAGAGTAAGTGTACCGGTTGGCCGGAGCAAAAGTGTACCACCCGTTGCCAGAGAAAGGGCCCCGAGAGGCCCTTTCTGTCGATTTGATTTCTTGGTTCTTTACCTTGGGGAAGGCTCTGGA
>NZ_MLBG01000164.1 GCF_001936595.1 Desulfovibrio sp. DV | reverse complement strand
GAGCTTGTCCCTTTGCAGGGGTCCGGGGGGATCATCCCCGGCCGCCGGAGCAACGCCCACAGTCAAATCAAATTCCTCCAGGAGGGGATTCCAAAGGGACTCAGTCCCTTTGGCCGCCGGAGGCATCTTCTCTTTTCTTCTTATCTCTTCTCTTCAGTCTGCCAGGGTCGGTGCGGCAATGGCTGCCACTGCGGCCTCCCATTCCTTGGGGTCGCAGACCTCTTTCTCGATGATCTCGAAGAATTCGCCCGGCTCCAGGTGCAGGCCGGCCATGTCCGGGTGTTTGCGTTTGAGCCATGTCGGGGCCTCGCGGGCCTCATCCACATGGTCGGCGCTAAAGACCACCAGTGGCGTCCGGGACGTCGCACCGCACTTGAACAGCAAATACGATTTCGTCATGGCAACCTCCGCCGACTGCGGCCTGTATCCGTCTTAACATTACATGGTTGCGGGCGGCCAAGGGGTGTTGCCGCTCTTGCCCCGGCGTTTCCAGCCACGTCCGGCTGTCCCGGTCCGCAGCCGACCGGATTGCCAGCCCGAGCCCATCCCCCCTAAAAATTTTCCCTTTGCAGGGGTCCGGGGGATCATCCCCCCGGCCGCCGGAGGCATCTTCTGCCTTCCCTTCCCCTCTCTCATCACCTCTTCTCTTCTCTACCTACTCCATCTCGCTTACCCGCGCCATGCTCCCCACTTTTCAATCAACCCGGCCAGGGCTTTGCCCCGGTGGCTGCGGGCGTTTTTTTCGGCGGCGGTCAGTTCGGCGGCTGTCTTGCCGGCGGTGGGGTCGAAAAAGAGCGGATCGTAGCCGAAGCCGCCGGCACCGGCCGGGGCGGTGGCCACCCGGCCTTCCCAGGTTCCTTCAGCGGTCAGTTCGCGGCCGTCGGGGGCAGCGGCCACGACCACGGACACGAAGCGGCAGGTCCGGTCCACTTCCGGCACATGGGCCAGGGCGGCCAGGAGCTTGGCGTTATTGGCGGCATCGGTCGCGTCTTCGCCGGCGTAGCGGGCCGAGCGCACGCCGGGTGCGCCGGACAGAGCGTCCACGCACAGGCCGGAATCGTCGGCCAGGCTGATGAGGCCGGTGGCCTGGCACACGGCCAGGGCCTTTAGGCGGGCGTTTTCCAGAAAGGTGTCGCCGGTTTCCGGGATATCGCCGATGGCCGGGAAATCGGCCAGTCCGACCACCGTCACGCCAAGGTTTGAGAGCAGGGCGTTTAATTCCTTGATTTTCCCGGCATTGCGGGTGGCCAGCACAACGGTCGTGGCGGCCTCATTTGACGTGGCATCCATCAAAACTCCTTGGACTTTCCGGCCTGCGGCGGCAGCGGCGGGCTTCCTCTCGGGGCCGCTTTTGCCATCCGGGCCTTCCCATGGTAGCCCGGCCGCACACCGCCTGCAAGGAAGGATGGAACGAAACCCATGTCAAAGATATACCGCGTCCACACCATAAGCCTTGGCTGTCCCAAGAACCGGGTGGACACTGAAGCCGTGCTTGGCGGCCTGCCCTTTGCGACGACTCCGGCCGAAAGCCCGGAAACCGCCGATCTGGTGGTCATCAATACCTGTTCGTTTATTGCGCCGGCCGTGGAAGAATCGGTGGCCGCCATTCTCGAAGCCTCGGAGACCATCCGCGAACTGGCCCCGCGCCCGGTGCTGGCGGTGCTGGGTTGTCTGCCTTCGCGTTTTGGCCAGGAGTTGCGCGACGGCCTGCCCGAGGTGGACATCTGGGGCCTGCCCTCCGAGCTGGAGCTCATTCCCGGCCGGCTGGCCCGGGCGCTTTCGGCCGAGTCGGCCGCGCCCACGGGCCGGCTGGCCAGCACGCCGCCGTCGTATGCCTATCTCAAGATTGCCGAGGGCTGCGACCATGCCTGCCGCTACTGCACCATCCCCTCGATCCGGGGCGGGCTGGTCAGCCGGCCCATGGATTCCCTGGTCGAAGAGTCCAAGCGGCTCCTGGAAAAGGGCGCGTCGGAGATTGTGGTGGTGGCCCAGGACGTGACGGCCTATGGCCGCGACCTGGGGCTGCAAGACGGCCTCAAGCATCTTCTCGACCGGCTTTTGCCGCTTTCCGGCCTCAAGTGGCTACGCCTGCTGTATCTCTATCCGTCCGGGGTGACCGAGAGTCTGCTCGCCTATCTGGCCGGGGCCGGGCGGCCGTTTGTGCCCTATTTCGACATTCCTTTTCAGCATGTGCATCCGGACATGCTGGCGGCCATGGCCCGGCCCAAGGCGGCGGCGGCCGAGGTGATCGTGGAGCGGGTGCGCCGCCATTTCCCGGAGGCGGCCTTGCGCTCGACGTTTATCGTGGGCCTGCCGGGCGAGAAGAAGGAGCATTTTGAGACGCTTCTTTCCTTTGTGAAAGAGACGAAACTCCACCATGTCGGGGTGTTCCCGTATCACGCCGAGGAAGGCACGCCGGCTGCGGCCATGGTTGGGCAGGTGCGCCGCGACGTCAAGGCCCGGCGGGTGGATGCGGTCATGACGGCCCAGCGCGAGATCAGCGCCGATATTTTGGAAGCATATGTGGGGACGGACATGGAGGTGCTGGTGGACAGCGTGCATCCGGAGTGGCCGGGCCTGCATGTGGGCCGCACCTGGTTCCAGGCTCCGGAGATTGACGGCGTGACCTATGTCAGCGGCCCGGGGGTTGCGCCCGGGGCCATGGTGACGGCCACCATTGACGACTCCAAGGACTATGATCTGGTTGGTCTGGCCTGAGCGGAGCGGGCTTCGGGGGGCCGCCCCTGGCCGGCGAGGGAAACAACTTGGGCCGGCGGCCTCGCCATGGTATCTTTGTAGTGAAAACCATGCTATCGTCCGCGATCAAGCAGATTGATGCGGCCTTCGTTCATGCCGCCCTCTGGGTGGACCTCGATATCCAAGCCCTTTTCATTTGAGGATTTCGGCCGATTTTTCGGGTCTTTTCATCCGGCGGGGCGGGGCATATTGCGGTTGTGCCCTGCCCGCGTTTCTGCTATTACCCGAAATCCTTTTCGAAGGGATAGATCGCGTTGGAGGTCAACTCATGGACAAAACTCAGGAAATGCAGAACAATTCTAACATGGATATGGAAGTCAACTTCGAAGATGCGCTCGAAAATTACCTCAATGAGGATTTCGGCGACCTGGAAGAAGGCTCCATAACCCCGGGCGTCGTGGTCCGTATCGGCAAGGAGCACGTCCTGGTGGACGTCAACTTCAAGTCCGAAGGACAGATTCCCGTCAGCGAATTCATGGACGCGCTCGGCGAGCTGGAAGTCAAAGTCGGCGACCAGATCGACGTGTACGTCGTCTCCAAGAACGAATCCGAAGGCACCATCATCATGTCCCGCGAGCGGGCCAAGCGGATGCAGCTTTTTGATAAGCTCGAGGAAATCCAGGAAAAAGATGACGTCATCAGCGGTAAGATCGTGCGTCGCATCAAAGGCGGCTACACGGTCGATCTCGGCGGCGTCGAAGCCTTTCTGCCCGGCTCCCATGTCGATCTGCGGCCCGTGCCCGACATGGACGCCCTGGTCGGCCAGGAATTCGAATTCCGCGTTCTCAAGATCAACCGTCGTCGCAGCAACGTCATCGTTTCCCGCCGCGTGCTCCTGGAAGAGCGCCGGGATTCCATGCGCAAAGACCTCCTCAAGACCCTTGAAGAGGGCCAGACCGTCACCGGTCGGGTCAAAAACATCACCGAGTACGGCGTGTTCGTCGACCTCGGCGGCCTCGACGGCCTCATGCACATCACCGACATGTCCTGGAAGCGCATCAAGCATCCCAAGGAGTTGGTGCACCTCGGCGACGAACTGGAACTGAAGGTCCTTTCCTTCGACCAGGACAAGCAGAAGGTGTCGCTTGGCATGAAGCAGCTGGTGGCCGATCCCTGGGAAAACATCGCTGGCAAATATCCCGAAGGCACCCGCCTGTCCGGCAAGGTCACCAACCTTGTCGACTACGGCGCGTTCGTCGAGCTGGAGCCGGGCGTTGAAGGCCTGGTTCACATCTCCGAAATGTCCTGGACCCGCAAGCTGCGCCACCCGAGCCAGATGGTCCACGTCGGCGACGAAGTCGAAGTGGTTGTCCTGTCCGTTGATCCGGACAAGAAGCGCATCTCCCTTGGCATGAAGCAGGTGCGCCCCAACCCCTGGGACATCGTGGCCGAAAAGTACCCCGAGGGCACCATCCTTGAGGGTTCGGTGAAAAACATCACCGAGTTCGGCATCTTCATCGGCATCGAGGACGGCATTGACGGCCTGATCCACGTCTCCGACATCTCCTGGACCAAAAAGGTCCGCCATCCGGGCGAGATGTTCAAGAGCGGCGACATCGTCATGGCCAAGGTCCTCACCGTTGACAAGGAAAACGAGAAGTTCACCCTTGGCATCAAGCAGCTGTCCGAAGATCCCTGGACCCGCGTCCCCGACACCTACCCGGTCGGCGCCATGGTCAAGGGCACGGTGACCAACATCACCGACTTCGGCCTGTTCGTTGAGGTCGAGGAAGGCATCGAAGGTCTCGTGCACGTCTCCGAGATCAGCCGCAAGAAGGTCAAGACCCCGGCTGAACTCTACAAGGAAGGCGACGAGATCGAAGCCAAGGTCATCCACGTCTCCGCTGACGAGCGCCGCCTGGGCCTGTCGATCAAGTCCATCAAGGACGAGGAAGACAAGAAGAAGGCCAAGGAATTCCGCACTGCCGGTCCTTCCGACACCGGAAGCAACCTGGGCGAACTGCTGCGCCAGAAGCTGGAAGAGGATGCCCAACGCTAACTCGCCATTCACTGCCAGGCACCCGGCTCTGTTCGGGTGCCTGATAGCTCTTGCGGCCGTGATCCTGGTTTTCGGGGTCGCGGCCGTTTTTGGCGTCTTCGGCCATGACGAGGAAGGCGAATCCTTTCTCGGCCAGGCCGAGGCCCGCCTGGGCCTGGTCCGCATCGAGGGACCCATCACCGATGCCGACGAAGTGGTGTCGTTTATCCGCAAACTGCGCGAGGACGAAACCGTCAAAGGCGTGGTGCTGCGCATCAACTCTCCTGGCGGGGCCTTCGGGCCGTCCCAGGAAATGTACATGGCGGTCAAAAAACTCGCCGCCAAAAAGCCCGTCGTGGCTTCCTTTTCCTCTGTGGCCGCTTCCGGCGGCTACTATGCCGCCTGCGGGGCCAACCGCATTTTTTCCAATCCCGGCACCATCACCGGCAGCATCGGGGTCATCACCCAGCTGGCCAATGCCAAGGACCTGCTGCAAAAGCTCGGGGTCAATTTCGAGTCCCTGACCACCGGGAAACTCAAAGACGCCGGCAGCCCGTTTCGATCGCTCACCGACGACCAGCGGGCCTATCTTGAAGGCCTCATCGCCGATCTCAATGCCCAGTTCTCCGGCGACGTGGCCACCGAACGCAAGCTGTCCAAAGAGGCCATCGCGCTTATTGCCGACGGCCGGGCCATGACCGGCGCGCGGGCCAAGGCTCTCGGGCTGGTGGACGAACTCGGCGGCCAGGAAGAGGCCGTGGATTCGCTTAAGGCACAGCTCGGCCTGACCGGCGACGTGCCGCTGTTCAAGGGGCCCAAGAAAAAAACCAGCATCTTCGACAAGCTGTCCTCAGCGTTGCATCTGCCGGACGCCCGCGGGGCAGCGGCCCTGTCCGCCCTGGCCGATCTGCTGGACGGGGGCCAACTCCTGCCCCAGACCCGCTGACAGTTTTTTTCCTCCCTGCGCCAAAGCCTTTCTGGTTAACACAACCGCCTGCAACATGAGAAAACCGTCATGCCGGCCGGCTGTTCCATTCTTGACGCGAAAGCGCTGCTCCTTCTAGGGTGAACAATCGCTCGTAAAGGAGTCCCCATGCGTCTCGTCTCCTTTCTGCACAGTGCCGGTCCCCGCCTGGGCGTGCGCCTGGGCGACGTGCTGGTCGATCTGGCTGCGGCCGATTCCCGTCTTCCCCGCGACATGACGTCCTTTCTGGCCGGCGGCGAGGCTGCGGCCGAAGCCGTGTGCGCGGCCGTCGCCAAGGCCCCGGATGCGGCCCGGATGCGCTTTTCCGCCGTCCGCCTGCTGCCGCCGGTGCCAAATCCCGGCAAGATCGTCTGCGTCGGGCTCAATTACGTGGACCACGCCGTGGAGATCGATCCGCGAAACCTCCCGGATTACCCGACTTTTTTTGGCCGCATGGCCACGACCCTGGTGGCCCACAACGAGCCCATGCTGCGCCCGACGGTCTCGACCAAACTGGACTTTGAAGGGGAAGTGGCGGTCATTATTGGCAAGGCCGGGCGGATGATCGACAAGGGCCGGGCCCTTGGCCACGTGGGCGGCTATGCCCTTTTTAACGAAGGTTCGGTGCGCGACTACCAGTTTCGCACCTCCCAGTGGTTTCTGGGCAAGAATTTCGACAGCACCGGCGCGTTCGGGCCGGAACTGTGCACGCCCGACGAATTGCCGTCCGGAGCCGGCGGACTCTTTCTGGCTACCCGGGTCAACGGCCGGGTCATGCAGGAAGGCTCCACCGCCGATATGTTGTTCAGTGTGGCCGCACTGATTGCCAGCCTGTCCGAAGCCATGACGCTTTTTCCCGGCGACGTCATCGTCACCGGCACCCCCTCCGGCGTCGGGTTCGCCCAAAAGCCGCCCTATTTCCTCAAGCCCGGCGATGTCTGCGAGATCGAACTGGAAGGCTACGGCGTGCTGCGAAATCCCGTGGCCGACGCGCCGTGCGTGGGAGAATAGGAGAAGAAAGAGGCCGGCGGCCGGGGGAGTGAGAGAAGAGGGGGAATGCTCCGGCGGCCGGGGGCCCCGTGA
>NZ_MLBG01000163.1 GCF_001936595.1 Desulfovibrio sp. DV | reverse complement strand
GGGGCCAGGCAAGATCACGCCTGCAGGTTCCGCTTGGCAACGCCATGAATGAACACTACTTTTTACAAAATGTGTGCAAAACCCCTGCCCGCGTCCGCCCGTGGAGTCGTACCCATGTTGCCGCTGCCTGAAAGCCATCTGCCCTATACCGATAAGTACTTCATCCGGTCGCGCCTGATCCTTGAGCGGGAAGGGCTCAATCCGCGAGTGACCATGCAGGTCTTTTTCCGCAACGGACCGGGAGTGATCCAGGGCGTGGCCGAGGCGGCCGGGCTTTTTCGGGCCTATTCGCCTCTGGCGGAGCATGGGGGCACAATTCTGGCTCTGCCGGACGGCAGCGCCTTTTCGCCGCTCGAACCGGTCATGCACATCGAAGGCCCGATCCAGGACTTTATCGAGCTGGAGACCATGTATCTGGGCGTCCTGACCGCCCGCACCAGCCAGGCGGCCGGGTTGCCCGCGCCGGACCTCGCTGCTGTTGCGGACAAGGCCGGGGCCATCCGCCAGATGGTTCCGGGCAAGAGCCTCATGTATTTCGGAGCCAGGCATTGGCACTGGTCCATGGAGGCGGCCATCAGCCGGGCGGCTGTTTCGGCCGGGTTTGACTCCTGCGCCACGGATATCGGGGCCAGGGCGGCCGGACTGGCGGCCGGCGTGGGCACCATTCCCCACGCCCTGGTCCTGGTCTATGCCCACCACGTCGGCCCCGGGCAGGCAACGCGCGAGGCCACGGCCGCCTTTGACCGCCACATCGAGCCCGAGTGCGGCCGCATCGCCCTGGTCGATACCTTCAACCGCGAAATTGACGATGCCCTGGACACGGCCCGGACCTTGGGCGGCCGCTTGCAGGGCGTGCGCCTGGACACGGCCGGCGAGCTCTTGGCCCAGGGCGGGGTCCCCTTTGACGGCCGCGCCTTTTACACGGGCCAGGGCGTGACCGTGGCCGGCACGCTCGCCCTGCGCCGGGCGCTGGACGCCGCCGGCTTTGAAAATGTCGGCATCGTGCTCTCCAGCGGCTTTGGCAATCCGGCCAAGGTGGCTGCCTTTGCCGAGGCCGAGCGGCAGCATGGCCGGCTCTTTGATGCTCTGGGCATTGGCGGCCTGTTTGACGCCTGGTGCGCCACCGCCGACATCGTGCGGATCGAGGGCCGGGACCTGGCCAAAACCGGGCGGGGCTACCAACCCAATCCGCGTCTGGAACGTATTTTGTAGTTTGGGGTGGTTGCCATGGGAAAACTTTTCGTCATCGTCGATATGCTCAATGATTTCATCAACCCTTCCGGCAAACTGTATTTTCCCAAAGGCCGGTCCGTCGTGGACCCTGTCGTCCGGCTGCGGGCCGCGTTTCGCGCCGCCGGCGTGCCGGTCCTGTATGTGAACGACGCCCATCCCGAGGATTCCGGGGAATTTGCCTCCTGGCCGCCGCACTGCGTCATGGGCACCTGGGGGGCGCGGATCATCGACGAACTCCATGCCGGCCCTGGCGACATCGTGCTTGGGAAGGATGCCCTGACCGTTTTCGCCCATGGCGCAGCCGAGGCCCTGGTGACGGGGTACGGGGCGACGCATCTCATCATGGCCGGAGTGGCCACGGAATATTGCGTGCAGGCTTGCGCCCTGGACGCCCGGGCCCGTGGACTGGCCGTCACCGTGGCCCTGGACGCCATTGCCGGTGTGGACCTGAACGAAGGCGATGCCGCTACGGCCCTGGAGGCCATGCGTCAGGCCGGAGTGGCGTTTACAGGCGCGGACCGTCTTCTTGAGGAATTGGGCTGAGGCGTTTTGGAGCCTTTTTGCAGCAACACCGAATGCAGTAGGCAGGACCGTGCGTTATATCGATATTGACCAGTGGGAACGAAAGCAGCATTTCCAGTTCTTCCAGTGCCGGCGAAATCCCTGTCTGGCTGTCACTGCGCCTGTTTCCGTCGAAAATCTGATTGCTTTTCGCAAACGCTGCCCGGCTCCAAAGCCGAGGCTGTCGGATTGCCTCTATTATGCGATCATGAAAAGCGCCAACAGCGTGCCGGAGTTGCGGCTGCGGCTGGTCGATTTGCGGCCGGTGGAGTTTGCCACGGTCAATGCCGGGTTCACCTATGTGCCAAAGGGGAAAAGCCTTCATGCCAATTGCGTCGCCGGGTATGACGCGGATTTTTCCCGGTTTGCCGCAGCGGTCCAGGCCGCCCGCGATGCGGCCGACGCCAGCCCGACCCTGACGCCGGCCGGCGGTGAAAGCCAGGGCCTTATTTATATGAGCAATCTGCCGGATGTGGCCTTCACGGCCATCTCCAACCCCTGGGGCGACCCCTGGCAGGATTCCGTGCCGCGTGTGGTCTTTGGCAAGATCGACGCCGGTGCCTTGACGCTGCCGGTGGCGCTGGAAGTGTTGCACAGCTTTGTGGACGGCCGGCATGTAGCCCTGTTTTTCGAGCGGCTGGCAGCGGTCCTTGGCGAGGCTGAGGACGTGTTTTCTGTTGTTTGACAACGAAGAAGAGAGACAGAGTTGTTGGGCCTTTTCTATCCTTTGTGGACCATCTGCACTGTTTGTTAACAGACTGAGGGGACTGTTGTTTGAAAACTCAGCGAATTAGATAAATAGAAATAGCCGCTGTTTTGTGGTGAAATTCGTGATAGATAAGACGGGAAAACTCGTAGATTTTTTGTAGCCTGTTTGAGAAAGAGTTATGGCGCTAGTGCTAGTCTTTTGTGACATAAGTAGTCAGTGTATGTGATGTGCATCATTTGGGCCTTACTCCAAAACAATATCCAATAACTGCAGATATTGATGGTGTAATTAAGTTCCATGACAAGGTTAAGTGTTCAATGACGTTGTATCCAAAAAGTTTTGTTGCGACTAGAGAAATGACAACAAGGGATATTCCAGCTATCAGCAGTAATTTTAAAAGTTGAACTGCTAAAATTTCTTGAGTGTTGCTGCTTGAAACAATTTTGTCTGGACCGTTGATGTTAATTGTGAATGAGTTGCCTTCGTTCTTTTGGTGTATATTGTCTGAGGTAAATCTTCCATTTATTTGATTACTTTGGTTGTTGTTTGTGGTCATTACACTTTTTCTCCAAGAAAAAATGTATAGGATAGTAGTTTGATAGACTCTTTTGACAGTGCTTGTACGGTAAAGGCCAGGGAGAGCTGCCTTCCCCCCATGATGCCAAGGTTAATCGGTGAGTCTGTGCCGATTCCCGTCGGGTTTGAAAAGTTTTGGAGGTTGATTTCTAAAAGAGTTTCGCTCTTTATGTTGATGTCCATGTCAGGCTTGTTGCCATTCTCGGCAAAGGAAAAAGTAATTTGTAAATTTCCGACTGTAAATTGTAGTGATGATTCGTCGTATGTGTGTACTGACCCAGAGTGGAGGATTTGTCTTTTGTTCGACGCAATTTCAAGGTGGCTTGATTGATTTATTGGCATTGTAGTTAATCCTTAAAACCAGTGCTCGCCGGCATTTGGGATAAGATTTCGATTTGATTTTTCAAAGTCAGTCGTTGTTGCTCTGTGCTTAAAACGGTCTTCGAGTACTTTCATGCATGGTGTATGCTCAATGACAGAGTCAAAGCAGCCAAGCATTTCTTCATTACAAGCTTGATAGAAATATATTTTCCCGATAGCGTCACCCCTGTTGAGTTTAACTATGTTTGATGACATGTTGAAAATTCCAAGACGAAGGCATCCTTCAAATTTTCTGTCAATATAATCCGACTTATTTAGAATAATTCCATCAAGAGCATTGTCAGATATTTGACTAATATCACCGATTATTGTTGTAGGGAACGAAAAATACTCTAAGCTAAGACATTTTGCGTATTCCATTGGCCCAAGAGCAATTTGCTGGACAACTTTGCCTTTGTGTTCAAATTGACCTGCTCGAAATCTGTAGTTGTCTTTGCCCAAAAACTGGGGTTCAAAATCATTAATTGTGATTTGTCCTGAGTCAAGCAATGATTGAACACGTGCTGTAATCAAATATTCCACTGGAATCTCCTTTTCGGAGAGAAAAGCATGGAAAAATCTATTTGTCAATAAAAATTTACAAATCACTAATAAATATATATAAGCTCATGAACAGCGGTTGCCGTGATAAGAAAGTAATCTGTTTATGGGATGGAAAGCCATTGGCGTCGGCGTAGCTGGCCATATGGTCAGTCTGGCCATCCACATTGTTCTGTTTTTTCTACACCTCCATCAATCCCATCGGCTGCGTGCGTCATCACTCCCCGCAAGTCCGGCCTCCCAACTGCGGGACGCACATTTCTTCCTTTCGAGAGCGCCTTGGTCGTAGCGTCTACGGCCACATTGTTAATTGCATTTTGGTCATCAGGAAAGCGTTACATTGAAGGATATGATTTCTTTGCATCGCCCCTGGCCAGCAACAAAATCCAGGATTGGTAGATCATGAGGGCGGCGCTTACGAACAAGAACAGCGCGCTGATGGAGAAGAAAACATCCTCGATGTGGTCCGTGTCGATGATGGCGTCGGGGATTTTGATGCAGGCGACGCAGATTTCCATAAAAAGGCCGAGCAGGAGATAGCAAAGCCCGTATTCGTGGCAGATGTGGTCAATCCTGCTCTGGAAGGGCGTCTGGAACTCGGGATAGAGCTTGAAAATGCCCATGAACGACTGGCGCTCCTCGATGGCGACGCCGTAGCCGATGAAAATGACGCCAAGATATTCTGAAATGTTCTCAAGTTCCGCGGTATGGCTGGCCGTGTCATAAATCATCGGGATCATGACCCAAAGCGAGATGGCGGACAGCGCCGTCAGAAAAATGTTGAAGGCGATGATGCCATGGCGGCTGGTCAGGGCCAGCAGGAATTTTGCTAAAAAACTGAAATGCTTGCGAGCGGGCATAGTGATCCCTGTTTCCTCGTTTGCGGCCGGATTTGCTGCTTGTTCCCGTCCGCCCGTTTCGTGCCGCCATGCCCCTTCGTTCACTCCCCCCAGGCCTCCTGGCTGCGGGCGATCTTCTTTTGGACCATGGCCCAGGTTTTGGTCGGCAGGAAGGAGTCCGGCCAGCGGGCCAGGAACTGTTGGTACAGGCTGTAGGGCACGGTAAAGGTCATCTCGTCGGGCTTCATGAATTTGCGCGCCGACGGATCGCCGCAGCCGAGCACGGCCCGGGGGTGCCCCGCCGCCTGATAATGAAACAGCCAGGTGGCGATGAAGCTGCATCCGGCCCCAAAAGGCGCGGCCACGATCTCGAAATCATCCGTGACAAAGGCGGCCAGGGTGGACAGGCCGGTCAGGACTTCGCCGCGCCCGAAAAAGATCACGGTTTCCGGTGTTTCGGTTTCGGTGAAGTGGGTGACGGGTTTGAGTACGCAGTATCGGGCCGGGGCCGGACGCGGGGCGAGTTCGGTGAAAAAGCGCCGGGCCGAGGCCGGGGAGGGCAGGTAGCGTTCGCCGGTCACCGGGCTGCCGGGGATGCCGGTCGAGACATAGCAGGTGATGAACTCGAGCTGGGGCGCGTGAAAGCCCAGGTAGAACGAACCGCCCGGACAGCCGTAATGCTCGGCGTCAAACCAGGCGGCCGCGCGTTTTTTGCGGGCCAGCCAGAGCTTGCCCATGACGCAGGAAAAATGGCCCCAGACAGCACCCCAGTCCACCTCGCCCCGGGCTTCGCGGTCGAGGGACAGCGGCGGTCCGGCATCCGGGGCAAAGCCGTTGGTCGGGGGAACGTCGGTATAAAAAAGGCCGTAGGGTTCTTCGCCCAGCCCCAGGGCGGCGAGCAGCTTGTCCAGGGACGTTTCAGGCAGGGCAGGATCAGGGAAGGTGTCGGACATGGCGACCTCCGGCGGGCGATTTGCGCGCCGGGACAGGTGTCATGGACCAGTCCGGCGCTGGTGTCGAAAGGCCAGGAAACTTCCTCGCAGAAAACGCGGGCGCAGCAGTTGCCACGGGGCGCGGCTCATGCCGTGTGGGAGCAGATGGTACCATGCAAAGCCCCGGGAGCGGTAGTGGGCTTTGGCCTGGGCCAAAAATCCGGCCTGTCCGGCGGCGTGGAGGGCGGCGTCGCGCTGGCAGCGGGAGGCGGCCATGGCGTCGAGGATCCGGGGATCGAAGCCCCGACGGGAAAAGATGTGCCGCACCCGGCGGGACTCGGCCAGCCGCGACAGGGCGTCGCCAACAGACAACACCGCCCCCGGCCGATGCGCCGGCCATGGCCAGGGCAGCCCGGATGGAGGCGCAACAGAAAAGCCCCAGGGACAAGGCGGCCACCAGAACCAGGATCGTGGCAACGATCATGGGCAGCGGTGCGGCGGAGATGAGGCGAACAGCTTGGTAATGCACGGCAGGGTGAAAAATCGATGCCCCGGCCGGGCCTTTTCTGTCAAGGGGCGCGACGACCGGCTTGACAGGCGGCGGAATTTTGGATGCAACCGAAACATGACCTTGGAGGTGAGGCCATGAATCGTTGGGGAATGGGAACCATGCTGTACCGGGCCACGATCTGCTACGCCCTGCTGGCGATTTTCTACGACACCATTCTCATTGCGTCTTTCTGCGACCGGCTCGTGCCCGAGCGTCTGGCCCTGGCCGGGGCCGGCGTGCTGCTGTTTCTTGGCCTTGTCGTCTATGCCCTGGGCACGTTTTCCGTGTACAAGGCCATCGATGCCGGACAGCTGGCCACGCGCGGCATTTTTTCCGTGGTGCGCCATCCGCTCTATGCTGCCTGGGTCTGGTGCATTGTGCCGGGGCTGGCGCTGTTGCAGGGCACGCTTCTCTCCCTGCTGGCCCCGATTGTGGCGGCGATTTTCTACCGCTTGTGCATCCCCCACGAAGAAGCCTGGCTGCTTGGCCGGTATGGCGAGGAGTACCGGCGCTACAGCCGGAGCGTGGGCGGCATCGTGCCCAGGCTAAGCCGACTGGACGACCCTTCGGCCGGATGACGCACTCCCGGCGGCCCCGGTGTCCCGCGCCAAGTGTCTGCTCCGGCTGTCCCGGTCAAAGCCGTCCGGCCTGGCAGCCCACGCCAAGCCCCCCCTTT
>NZ_MLBG01000162.1 GCF_001936595.1 Desulfovibrio sp. DV | reverse complement strand
CCTTCGGTCGATTTGTCGTAGATGGTGTTGATCTGCTTTTCCAGGACTTCGCCCACATCAGGCGTTTTTGGCGGGGCGGGTTTGCCCTGCCCCTGGCCGCTGCCCACCCCGCGTTCGCCGGGCTTGGGTTCGCGAAACAGCAGCAGGCTTATCCGCCGGTTTCTGGCGTCAAAAGGCTTGTCGGCCACGTAGGGCCGGGTATCGGCAAAGCCCGTGACCTGGGTCACGTTGTCGGGATTCAGCCCCGCTCCCACCATGAACCGCCGGGCGGAAAGGGCCCGGCCGGCCGAAAGATCCCAGTTGGAGTAGGTCCCGGAGTAGCGGTAGGCGTCGGTGTGGCCTTCGATGGCCACCTTGACCCCTTCCTTTTTCACCACGTCGGTGACGGCGGCCAGAATGCGCTGAGCATCGGGCAGCAGGGACACGCCGCCAAGGTCGTAAAGCGGCCGGTCGGCCTTGTCCATGATCTCGATGCGCACTCGGTCTTTGAGTTGGGTCACCGACACCTGTCCGGCCAGTTCGGGCACGGTCTTTTGCAGGGCCTGTTCGATTTCGCGCTCCAGCGCCCCGGCCTGGGCTTCGGCCGCTGCCGCCGCCTTGGCCTGGGCCGCTGCTTCGGCCTTGGTCAGGGGCGGGGATTCCTTGCCGCCGTCCATCATGCCCGTGTTTTGCCCCTGGCCGCCGGAGGGCTGCTGCCCCTCCCGGTCAATGGCCACGTCCGGGCGCTCGGACTGGCTGCCAACCACGGCTCCCGGAGGCCCGAGACCGCCGGTCTCCAGGGTCTGGGCTGAGGGGCCGGGATTGTTGAATATACTGAAATCGTTGAAATAGTTTGCTATTTCTTCCTTCTTTTCCTGGGGGGCGTTGCTTAGGAGCCACATGAGCAGGAAAAAGGCCATCATCGCGGTCACCAGATCGGCGTAGGCCACCTTCCAGGAACCACCATGGGCACCAGCCGAGATCTTCTTGACCTTCTTGATGATGATGTTTTTTTTGTGTTCGCCCTCAGCCATGACCCCTCCGTCAGTCCCTATCGGTCGCAGATGCGATTCCGTTTAGGGGACGGTTATCTATGGGTGTAGTTACGCAGGAGCGGGATAAAGGGCAACCGTTGGGGTGGGGCTGGCGGGGCGATCGGCATGGGCCGGCAAAGGCTTGGCGTCCGGGACGCGCCACGACGAAAAGGGCGAAAGGCTAGCGCCTTCCGCCCGAAATACCTTCGCCGGATCGTCGCTGGTTAGGCGGCGACTGCAGCGGCCTCGACCGGCAGCACGTGGATGCGGGTCTTGACCTTGTTGTTGCGCGAATACTTCTCGAACTTCACCACGCCGTCCACCAGGGCGAACAGGGTGTAGTCGCGGCCCATGCCCACGCCGTCGCCGGGGTGGAACTTGGTGCCGAGCTGGCGCACCAGGATGTTGCCGGCCAGAACCTTCTGACCACCGAAACGCTTGACGCCACGCCGTTGGCCGGCGCTGTCGCGGCCGTTTCTGGAGCTGCCGCCTGCTTTTTTATGTGCCATCTCGCGACTCCTTCAAAAGATGAAACTAGACCTGGATGGACTTCACCGTCAGCTGGGTATAGCCTTGGCGATGGCCCTGCTTCTTGTGGGAATCCTTGCGGCGGCGCTTGTGGAAGACCACGATCTTCTTGCCCTTGACATGACCAGCCACCTCGCAGGTGACAGCCGCGCCGGAAAGATAGGGCGCACCGACTTTGACATCGGTTCCGCCGACCATGAGCACCTTGTCCAGCACGTATTCCGAGCCGGCATCGGCCGCAACGAGGTCCACGGTGATGGTGGCCCCTTCCTGGACCTTGTATTGCTTGCCGCCAGCCAAAACGATTGCGTACATAGGGATGACCTCCGATAGGGAAGAGGAATCCTTTATTCCGGGTTGAGCCCGGGGTCAAGCTCTTTTTACGCCAGAGACGATCCCGTGGCCAAAAGACGGGCCCGGCGGGCCTGCAAAATGTCCAGGGTGGCGATGTCCACCCGGAGGCTGCCCCGGCCCCGGCCGAGTTCCACTCCGGGCTTGGCTGCGCCGTGGAAATCCGAGCCGCCCGAGACGGCCAGACCCAGCTTGCGGGCCAGGGCCAGATATTCAAGGGTCTGGTACTGGGAGTGTTCGGTGTAAAAGGCCTCGATGGCGTCGAGGCCGACGTCGCGGTAGCGGGTCACGGTCTCGGCCAGGGCCGGGCCGGACAGGCCCAGAAGATAGGGATGGGCCAGAACGGCCAGACCGCCTTCGGCGTGGAGCAGGCCAATGGCATGGGTCAGCGTCAGCTTGTCCTTGGGCACGTAGGCCTTGCCGTGGGCTCCCAGGAAGCGGGTGAAGGCCTCCTTGAAGCTCGACACCACCCCCTGGGCCAAAAGGGCCTGGGCGATATGCGGCCGGCCGACCGCCCCCTGGGCCAGGACCGTGACGGATGCATAGTCGAGGGACACGCCAAGGGCCTTGAGCTTTTCCAGGATGCGGTGGTTGCGGTCGTGGCGACGTTCGCGCAGCCAGTCCAGGCGTTCGGCCAGGGGGCCGGGATTGTCCGGCAAAAAAAGCCCAACCAGATGGATGCTGCCCCGGTCGTCGGCCACGGACAGTTCCACGCCGGCCACCACATCCAGGCCGTGGCGCACTCCGGCGGCGCGGGCCTCGGGCAGCCCGGCCAGGGTGTCATGGTCGGTGATGGCCACGGCGACGAGGCCGAGTCCGGCGGCCCGGTCCACCAGTTCCTTGGGAGCAAGGGTTCCGTCCGAGGCCGTGGTGTGGGTGTGCAGATCAATGAAAGCCATCCCCAACCCTAGCCCGCCCCGGCTGACTTGTGAACCTCCATTGCGCCTGCCGTCCGATTTGGCTATTACCAGGACACACTCTCGCCAAAGGAGACCGTACGTGAGCATTCATCCTGACCTGTTGACCATCCTGGCCTGCCCCAAATGCAAGGGCGCGCTGACTGTTGTCGATGCCGAGGCCGGCCTGGCCTGCCCGCCGTGCGCCGTGGTCTACCCGGTGCGCGACGACATCCCCATCATGCTGGTGGAAGAAGCCGTGGCCCGCGCCGACTGGGACGCCGGCAAAAGCTCGGTCAAAGACGACGCCGCAAAATAACGCAACGCCCGGAGCGCCATGCTCGGGCAGGGAGCCGCAATGGCCAAACTGCACTGGACGCCGTGGATGGCCCTGGCCGAAATCGGCAACGAAGCCGCACGGATGATGGACGAGGCCGCTGCCGGACCCAGGGAGTGCGCCTTTGCCTGGCAGCCGGCAGCCGATGTCGTGGAAACGGACGACGAGTTCCGGGTGACCCTGGAACTGGCCGGCGTGGCCCGGGAAGACGTGGCCGTGGAAATCCGGGGCCGGGAACTGATCATCCAGGGCAACCGGCGTTTTGAAAAAGACGCCCGGGGCGGGGTGTATCAGGTGCTGGAGCGTTCCTACGGGCCTTTTGCCCGCAGCTTCCTGTTGCCCAAGGGCGTGGCGCGCACCGAGATTGCCGCCGTCATGAAGGACGGCCTGCTGGAGGTGCGCCTGCCCAAGGTTCTGCCCGAACGCCTGCGCCGCCGCATCCCCATCAGCTGACGCCAAAACCCTCTCACTTGTGCTGCGGAGGCCTGCCATGGGTCGCATTGCCCTGTGGGCGATACGCCTTTTTGCCTGTTTCTTTCTGGTGATTTCCCTGTTTCTCGCCGCGTCCGGTCCGTCGGCAGCGGCCCCGACCGGCCGGGAGCTGCGCCAGACCCCGGTGGTGGCGGCCGTGGCGGCCGTGGCTCCGGCCGTGGTCAACATCACCTCGGCCAGGACCGTGGAGCGCCGGGGCAACCGGGGACCCTTTTTCGAGGACGAGCTTTTCCGCCAGTTTCTCGGCCAGGGCGGCCCGGCCCCCCGGCAGCAGACCCAGGAGAGCCTCGGGTCCGGGGTCATCATCGACGGCAAGGCCGGGCTGGTGCTGACCAACGCCCACGTCATTGCCGGCGGCACCTCGATCAAGGCCCGGCTGCAGGACGGGCGGGTGCTTTCGGCCTCCCTGGTCGGTGCGGACCCGGATTTCGACGTGGCCGTGCTGCATCTGGACGATGGCGGCGACCTGCCCCAGGCGGCCATGGGCGACTCGGCCGACATCATGATCGGCGAGACGGCCATCGCCATCGGCAATCCCTTTGGCTACACCCACACCGTCACCACCGGGGTCATCTCGGCCGTCGGCCGCTCGCTCAAGCACGAGGGCGGGGCCTATGCCGACCTGATCCAGACCGACACGGCCATCAATCCCGGCAACAGCGGCGGGCCGCTGGTCAATCTGGCCGGGCAGGTCATCGGCATCAACATGGCCATCCAGGCCGGAGCCGAGGGCATCGGCTTTGCCATTCCCATCAACAAGGCCCGGCGGGTGGTGGCCGAGCTCATGCACGGCGGCCGGGTGACGCCAGCCTGGCTTGGAGTCACGGGCCAGGACGTGGATGTCCGGGCGGCGCGCTATTTCGGCCTGACCCGGCCCAAGGGCATGCTGGTTACCGAAGTGGCACCGGGAACGCCGGCCGAAAAGGCCGGGCTGCGGCCGGGCGATCTGGTGACGGCGGTTGGCGGGACGGAACTTGACGACAAGGACCAGTTCCGGGGGGCGTTGGCCACCTCCACGGTGGGGGAACCTCTGGCCCTGACGGTTCGCCGGGGGGAAACGGAGTTGAAGCTGTCGGCTGCGCCCGCTGCCTTTGACGAGCGCGAAGCTGCGGCCCTGGCCGCGTCGCGCTGGGGGCTTACGGTCGGTTTTGGCCGTGGTGTGGCCGTGTCGGCAGTGACGCCGGGTTCGCCGGCCGCCCGGCTGGGACTCAAGCCCGGTGACGTGCTGGTCCAGATCGGCGGGGAAAAGCTCACGTCCCAGGCCGAATTCATCCGGGCCGTCTACGTCAACCGTTTGAACCGGACCATCCTGGTCATGATCGAGCGCGGGGGCCGGGGCTATTACGCCCGCATGGGCGTGGAGTAAGCCGACGAGGCTACGCGCACAGTCAAATCAAACTCCCCCCAGGTGGGATTCCAAAGGGCTCAGCCCTTTGGCCGCCGGAGGCACTCTTTCTCTTCCTCTTCTCCCCCCTAGCGCAACCGCTCGGCGTAGCGCATGGGCAGGCCGCGCTCGGCCATTTTGCGGATCACGGCCTCGATGTCGTAGGGCACGGCCCGGATGTCCAGGCTGTGGGTTTTGGTGTCGAAAAGGCCGTACTTGGCCCGATTGTCGCCATCGCGGGGCTGGCCGACGGCCCCGACGTTGAGGATGTGGCGGGCGGCCGGGTCCAGGGGATTGCCGCCCAGGGACAGCTCGAAGCGGTCGACCTCGCGGCCGCGCAGGGTCGCGCCTTCGAGCATGTGGGTGTGCCCGACCAGGGACACCGGCTCGGGCGTGCGCAAAAAAGCCCGGCGAAGCGTCGTCTCGCCGGCCTCGAAGAGATAGGCGGTGGTGTCGTTTGGCGGCAGGCCGTGGACCAGCCGGCAGCCGGCCGCCACCAGCGAGACCGGATAATTGGCGATGCGGGCCAGGGAATCCGGGCCAAGCAGCTCCCGGGTGCGCAAGAGCGCCTCCAGGGCCTGGGGGTTGAACGCCCCCCGGCGCGAAGGGTCCACCACCGCCCACTCGTGGTTGCCGCGCACGCTGGCGATCTGGCGCGCATCCAGCATCTCCAGCACGGCCTGCGGGTCCGGCCCATAGCCGATATTATCGCCCAGACTCACCACGACATCGGGCGTATGCCGGTCGATGTCGGCCAAAACAGCGGCCAGGGCTTCAAGATTGCCGTGGATGTCGGCGATGGCGGCCAGGAGCATGGCGGGATAGTGGCAGTTTCAGCGGCCCGGGACAAGGGGCGTGTCCGGGGCCGGGCCGTGGTGCACCGGGCAAGGCCCTGTCGCTTGCGGCGCAAGGCTGCGGAGCGAGGAATGGCCGTGCGCCGGGCAAGGCAGATTGCGTTTGAGGGACGCGGCACCCTGCCGCCAAAAGAAGGACGCGTCCCCGGGGCCTATCCACCGGGGACGCGTCATAAGCGCGGAGGGATGATGCGGGGGTTATGCGGGAGAAACGTTTGGGGATGAGTGTGCCCTAGTTGAAATATTTGTTTTGCAGCCACTGCTTGATGGCGCCGCTGGGGGCGTAGACGCCCTTGTTAAAGCCGGTCTCTTCCATGAAATCCTTGGCCAGATCCTCGGGGATTTCAAAGGCGGCGATTTCCACGCAATCCTCGGAGTTGCGGCGTACCAGGGACAGTTGCGGGGTCCCGGTCCAGGTATTGACCACGAAATAGGTGGAAAAATCATTCTTCGAGGTCACGGGCTTATGTTGGGCGTGCCAGGAGTTGTTGCCCCACTCCAGGTACAGGGTCACGGCGTCTTCCGGGGTCATATCCCAATCGATGACAAGGCCGGACAGGTCGTGTTGGGTCTGCATGTGTATCCTCCGTACGGTTTGGGCACCGAAAGTTCCTGCATCCGATATGAGACAAATCTAATCCGTTTTGTCCGACGGTCAAGCGTAATTTTTGAAAGAGCCGGAAGGTTTCCGGCTGTGTTTAGCTAATTATTTGTATTTATGAGGATTATTTTTTTGTTGGGGCCGTTGGGGCGGGGCTGCCGCGGCAGGACCAGAGACAGGCCGGGCGGGCGGGCGTCGGGGAAGCGGAGGCGAGGCTCGGAAAACCAGACTGCCCGGACTTGGGAGCCGGCTCCTGGAGGGCTTTTCGCGCAGCCTCAAACCACCAAAACAATCCGGCCCCGGGGCAGGCACAACGCCTGTCCCAGGGCCGGACCTTTGGGAGGGGGAACTTTGTTGCATGCGGCTTCGCCGCCTGGGTTCTGGAAGAAGGCCTCCGGCGGCCGGGCTGGAGTGAGGGAAGGGAAAGAGTGCCTCCGGCGGCCAAAGGGCAGTGCCCTTTGGAAACCCTCCCGGGAGGCAAGGGGGTAAAGGGGGCGACGCCTCCCGCTTCCCGGTCCGGCAACGCCCACAGTCAAATCAAACTCCCCC
>NZ_MLBG01000161.1 GCF_001936595.1 Desulfovibrio sp. DV | reverse complement strand
TCCCCCACACCCCCTCCTTCCCCAAAAACTTTTAAAGGGGGGGGTGAACAATCACGACTGCATCGCCGAAGCGGGCAATCACCGATGCATCAAAAAACCAGGAAAACAAACAGTTCAATCGCGCCGATGCCCCGCCTTCTCCATCAAGGGGGCCGGGGCATTCGGGCTGCCAGCGATGGTTCCCGTCACGCGGTCTTCGGCTGTCCCGGTCCACAGCCGACCGGTTTGCCAGCCACCACCAAGAACCCCTAAAACTTTTCCCATCAAGGGGGTCCGGGGGGATTATCCCCCCGGCCGCCGGAGGCATCTTCTCTTATTCTCTTCCCTTCCTACGCCTTACTCACCGCTGCAGCGCCGGCGCGCAGGGCTTCGGCGTTTTTGGGGATGAGGTGGCTGTAGTGTTTGGCGATGACGTGGCCGAGGCTGTCTTCGACGGCGGACAGCGGCAGCACGCCGGTGGCTTCGACGTAGGCGCCAAGGGCCACCATATTGGCCATGCGGGTATTGCCGAGGCTGTCGGCAATTTCGTTGCAGGCCACGGGCACCAGACGGACGCGGGAGGCGTCGGCCAGGGCCGGGTCGATCAGGGACGAGTTGACGATGAGCACGCCGCCGTCGATGAGTTGGGGCTGGAACTTGTCCAGCGACGGGCGGTTCATGATAATGAGGCTTTTGGGGCTGCGGATGATCGGCGAACCAATGGCGTCGTCGGAGATGACGACGGTGCAGTTGGCGGTGCCGCCGCGCATTTCCGGTCCGTAGACCGGGATATAGGTGACGTTAAGCCCATGTTCCATGCCGGCGTAGGCCAGCAGATTGCCGATGAGCATGACGCCCTGGCCGCCGAATCCGGCGATGATCACGTCCTGGTAGAGGCTCACGGCTATTCCTCCTTGGCTGCGTCCTTGAAGACGCCGAGCGGGAATTCGGGAATCATTTCCTTGCCGATGCGTTCGTTGGACGCCACGGGCGAGAGCTTCCAGTTGGTGGGGCAGGTGGCCAGGATCTCGACGAAGCCGAAGCCCTCGTCGTTTATCTGGGTCTGGAAGGCCCGGCGGATGGCCCGTTTGGTCTGGGCCATGTTTTTCATGTTGTTGACCGCCGTGCGGGCGCAGTAGGCCACGCCGCCCAGGGTGGCGATGATTTCGGCCATGTGCATGGGGCCGCCTTCGCGTTCCAGGCAGCGCCCGCCGGGGCAGGTGGTGGTCTTCTGGCCGATCATGGTGGTCGGAGCCATCTGGCCGCCGGTCATGCCGTAAACGGTGTTGTTGACGAAGATGACCGAGATGCGTTCGCCGCGGTTGGCGGCGTGCATGATTTCGGCCAGGCCGATGGAGGCCAGGTCGCCGTCGCCCTGGTAGGCGAAGACAAAGGCGTCCTTGCGGGCGCGTTTGACGCCGGTGGCCACGGCCGGGGCGCGGCCGTGCGGGGCCTCGACGGTGTCGACGAGGACGTAGTTGTAGATAAAGACCGAGCAGCCGATGGCGCTGACGGCGATGGTTTTTTCCACCAGTCCGAACTCTTCCAGGCACTCGGCCACGATGCGGTGGACCACGCCGTGCTGGCAGCCGGGGCAGTAGTGGCTGGGCACGTCGGCCAGGACGTCGGGACGGTCGAAGACAAGCTGTTCCTGCATGTTAAGCCCCCTTCACGGCGGCGCGGATGGGCGCGTCGAAGTCTTCGGGTGTGGGCATGTTCCCGGGGAGAAAGCCGAAGAAGTCCGAATCGGCAATGCCGCGCACGGCCAGACGCACGTCGTCGACCATCTGGCCGAGGTTGTGCTCGATGGTGAGAAACCGCTTGCCTTGTGCGGCCAGGGCGCGCAGCTCGGCTTCGGGGAAGGGAAACAGCGTAATGGGGCGGAAAAGCCCGACGCTTAAGCCCTGGGCCCGCAGCGTGCGCACCGTGGACTTGGCGATGCGGCCGATGGAGCCGAAGGCCACCACGATCAGTTCCGCGTCGGCGGTCTCGAAAGCCTCGTAGCGCACTTCGGCCTGCATGGACTGATACTTCTGTTGCAGGTGCAGGTTCTGGCCGGCCAAGGCCCCGTCGTCGAGGAAGAGCGACTTGAGGATGCGCGGGGCGCGCTCGCCGCGTCCGGTCAGCTTCCAGTCGGCCCCGGCTTCGGGGTCGATGGGGAGCGGGGCGCGCGGGGCAACCGGCTCCTTCATCTGGCCGACGATGGCGTCGCCGAGGATGAGCACGGGATTGCGGTATTTGAAAGCCAGGTCAAAGGCCTCGAAGGTCAGGTCGTAGCACTCCTGGCAGGAGGCCGGAGCCAGCACCAGGGTGCGGTAGTCGCCGTGGCCGCCGCCCTTGACGGACTGGAAGTAGTCGCCCTGGGAGGAACCGATATCGCCAAGGCCGGGGCCGCCCCGGTTCATGTTGACGATGACGCCGGGCAGCTCCGAACCGGCCATGTAGGAGATGGCCTCCTGCATGAGCGACACGCCCGGGCTCGACGAGGTGGTCATGGCCCGCACGCCGCAGGCGGCGGCGCCAAGCAGCATATTGGCTGAGGCCACTTCGGATTCGGCCTGGACAAATTCGCCGCCAATAGCCGGCATGGCCGAGGACAACTTTTCCGGAATGTCGTTTTGGGGGGTGATGGGGTAGCCGAAGTAGCAACGGCAGCCGGCGTCCAGTGCGCCCTGGGCAATGGCTTCATTGCCCTTTATAAAGATGCGTTTGGCCGACATCACTCGTTCTCCTTGGCTTTGCTTTTGGCCGTGCGCCAGACGGTGATGGCCACGTCCGGGCACATCTGGGCGCAGGAGGCGCAGCCCGTGCATTTGTCCATATCGGCCTGGGGCAGCTCGGCCACCTTGTAGCCTTTGGCATTGAACCGCGACGAGGCCACGACAATGGACTTGGGGCAGGCCTCGACGCAAAGCAGGCAGCCCTTGCAGCGCTGCTCGTCGATGACAATCCGCGACATCTGTTTCTCCTTGGGGGCAGGGGATCGGCGCGACTCCTCCCATGGAGCGCGGCCCAGGCCCGAATAGGCAAGGCGGTGGGGAAACGCCAGACGGCTACAGAACCAGCATGGCGTCGCCGTAGGAAAAGAAACGGTAGCCGGAGGCGATGGCCTGTCCGTAGGCAGACAGGATATTTTCACGCCCGGCCAGGGCGGCCAGCATAATCACCAGCGATGATCCAGGCAAATGGAAATTCGTGACCATGCCGTCGACCACGGCGAAGCGGTGGCCGGGCCGGATGAAGATGTCGGTGAGTCCGGCAAAGGGGGAAAATGCGCCGGTTTCGCGCACCACGCCCTCAAGGGTCCGGGCGGCAGTGGTGCCAACGGCAATGACCGGCCGGCCGTCGGCCTTGGCCCGGGCCACGGCCTCGGCCGTTTCCGGGGAAACCTCGATCCATTCCTGGTGCATGGCGTGGTCGCGCAGGTCCGGGACGCGCACCGGCGAAAAAGTGCCCACGCCCACGTGGCAGGTGACGGTGGCAAAGCCAAAACCGCGCGCCGCCAGGGTTTTGAGGAGTTCCTCGGTAAAATGCAGGCCGGCGGTTGGCGCGGCCGCGCTGCCGAGCTTGTCGTCGCGGGCGTAGACGGTCTGGTAGGTGGCGCGGTCTGCGGCGTCATCGGGCCGACGGATGTAGGGCGGCAGGGGCACATGCCCGATGCGCGTGAGCACCTCCGGGAGGCTGCCGCGCCAGGCAAGCGTCACCTCGGTATGGCCAAAGGCACCCCGGGAGACGGCGGTGACGGCCAGATCCGGCCCGAACTCGAAACGGTCTCCGGGCCTGGGCGGCCGGGAAACCCGCAACAGCCCGGCGGCCGGGGCCGATGAGAAGCCCGTGGCCGGATCGGTCTCCGGTTTGAGCAGGGCCACCGGGGTGAGCAGTAAAAACTCCACCGCGCCGCCGGTCGGACGCCGGCCAAGGAGCCGCACCGGGGCCACCTTGGTGTCGTTGGCGATAAGCAGCGCGCCCTTGGGCAGCAGGTCGGGCAGCTCGGAAAAGACGGCATGGGACACGGTCCCGGCCGGACGGTTGACCACCATCAGCCGGCAGGCGTCGCGCACGGCACACGGCCGCTCGGCAATCATGCCATCCGGCAAGTCAAAATGGTACGAAGACAGCAGATCGTCGGGAGACGCGGCGGTCGATGCAACCGGGGGCGAAAGCGGATCGGACACGGGGAATTCCTGGGCAAGCCGGGGTTACGGGACAAGGGCAACAAGGCGGCGGACCGGGCGCATCCGGTCCGCCGCCCAAAACCAGTCTGGAGTGCGGCGAATCAGGCCGCGCCGGCCATGGGCGGCTGGGGCCGCTGGCCGTCCAGCACCGCCACCACGTCGGCTATGATCTGCTCGGCTTGGTCTTCCGGCACCTGGCAGGTGCCGACGTTTCTATGGCCGCCGCCGCCGTAGGACAGCATCAGCCGGCCGATGTCCACCGGATTGCTGCGGTTGAAAATCGACTTGCCAACCGTCAGCACCACGTTCTGTTTGGCCTTGCCCCAGATGACCTGCACGCTGACATCGGCGTCGGGAAACAGGGCATAGGCCGAGAACCGGTTGCCCGTGTAAATTTCTTCCTGCTCGCGCAGGTCAATCAAGAGCACCTTGCCGACCATCCTGGAGCGCTGCCGCACCATGGCCGTAAACTGGGCCTCCTGTTCGAAATAACGCTTCACCCGCTCGGCCACGTCCGGATCGGCCAGGATGGCTTCCACCGACGCGGTGCGGCACAGTTCCACCAGTTGCATCATGAGCTGGTAGTTGCTGATGCGGTAATCGCGATAACGCCCCAGGCCAGTGCGCGGGTCCATGAGAAAACTCAACAAGATCCAGCCCGATGGGTTGGCCACTTCTTCAGGCCGCAGATCGCCGCTGTCGCAGCGGTCGACATAGGCCAGCATTGCGTCAAAGTGCTTGGGGAACCGGGCATGGCCGCCGTAATACTCCCAGATGACCCGGGCGCAACTCGGCAGGGGCTTGGACACGCCGGTAAATTCAAAATCGCCCAGCCGGTCGGTCTCGCTGGTGTGGTGGTCGAACCACAGCCCGCAGCCCGGCGCATACGGCACGTTGGCCAGGATATCGTCCGGGCCGCAGGCTACCTTGCCATCCTGGACGTCTTTGGGATGCACAAACACCCACTCGTCCATGATGCCGGCTTCCTTGAGCAGCACCGCACAGATCAGTCCGTCGAAATCCGATCGCGTCAAAAGCCGCATGTCCCAAACCTCCTTGGCCTGCCGCCCGTACAGTGCGGACGCTTGATCTGTCTAACGCAAGGCCACCCCCGAAGCAACCGCGCCGCCAAAGGCCCTGCCCCGGCCGCCGGCTGATATTTCCTTTGCCAGCCAGCCCTTTTTCCTGTGAAATACCGCAAGGAACACCGCCATGCACCAACCCCCGCCCTCTATTGAACCGGTCGAAAGCCTCGACGGACTGCTCGTCCTCATGGGCCAGACCGCTGCCCTGCGCCGCGCCGCCGCCGCTGCCGTCCTGGCCGGACGCCCGCTCCCGGCCGAACTGCCGGCCGGACTGGCCCTGGCCCTGGCCGAACTGCGCAAGGCCGCCGGCCGCGACCATGTCGCCAGCCTCAGCCAAGGCGAAGACGTCAGCCTGGACCTCAATGTGGCCGAAGAAATCAACCAACTCGAAAACGACCTCGCCTACCTCGAAGACGGCCGAGAAGCCCTCCTAAAGCGCCTGGGCAAACACCGGTCCGGCCTGCGCGACGCCATCCGGCGCGGGCTCAAAATCATCGCCGGCGAAAGCGTCAATACCCTCATCTGCGACTGCGACGCCCTCTATCGGCCGGCCAGCCAACGCCTGCTCACCACCGTCCAGCCCGCCTGGAACGCCGTGGCCGCCAGCCGCTTCGCCATGGCCCGCAGCAAAAAACCCGTGCTGTGGTCCGATGCCCCGCTCACCGGACCCGGCATCATCGACCGCGCCACCATGCCGCCCCAAACTTTCGCCTACGGCGCATCGCTCGGCCGGCAATGGCAAACCCCGGACGGCAACCAGGGTGAAGCGCCCCTCTCCCAGGAAAAAGCCGACCTGCTCGAAGCCATAAACGCCCGCCTCGCCGTCCTCATGGCCGACCCGGCCTGGATCGCCTTCACCTGCGTCGGCACCGGACTCCAGTTTCGACGCGGCGAAACCAGCATCGCCCGACAAGACGCCGCCGCCTCCATCGACGAAGACGCCTCCCTGGCCCTGCTCGAACACGTCCACGACGTCGTCGATGCCGTCGATCCCGAACGCCTGCACTTTCGCGTCGATGACGACGGCCACGACCTCACCATCACCCCCACCGCCGCCAAACGCGACCTCTGGAACGACTTCTCCCCGGCCGAAGGCCTGCGCAACCTCAACGCCGCCCTGGGCCTTACCCTCGAAACGGGACCACACCTCGTCTGCTGCACCGGCCCCCAAGGCGTCAGCCTGCTCGCCGCCATGGCCGGCTTCACCACCGACCTGCGGGCCATCTTCGTCACCGACCGCGACGACCTCGCCCACCGCGCCACCACCATCTGCCCCCGCACCGCCATCGTCCGCCACCCCGACACCGTCGCCGCTATTTTGTCGGCTGCAGCGCCGTAAGTGGGGGAGAGGCCGGGGGAAGCAGGAGGAGGCAGAAGTAGAAGTAGAAGTAGAAGTAGAAGCAGAAGAGAATCGGGGCTTTGCCCCGAACCCCACCGGGGGGATGATCCCCCCGGACCCCTGCGATGGGATGGGCCGGGTGGCGTCGGCCGGGCAGGAGCAGGGACGGGAGCGGATGCGTGAAAGAGAATGGTGGCTGGGTTTTGCCGGCCGGGCCTGCCGCCAAAGCCCGGCAGGCCCGGCCGGCAAAACCCAGCCACCAACTCGCCCTCGGCGTCGCCAAGCCGACGCCGACAGGTTCGCTTCAAACCGACCAGACAGGTTCAAGCACCTTCCCAATCTGTTAAAATACTTAGCAAATTCATTGCATTAATACCAAGAAGCATCCCGCCGTCGGGAAACGGACATGCCTGTCTGGGTGGAGCGTATTGGTGTTATGCGCCCATCTGGTCGCTCTTTCTCCAACGAAATGCGGGCTTGGGATTGGGGTCGATGCGTCTGGCGCGCCAGCGACGGGCGCATCGACCCCAATCCCAAGCCCCATTCTCTCACGCCGACGCCTGCCGACTGCTTCTCCGCCCGCTTACCTGACCCTGTCGAGGGGTCCGGGGG
>NZ_MLBG01000160.1 GCF_001936595.1 Desulfovibrio sp. DV | reverse complement strand
TGCAAAAAGGGGTTTTCCCCCGGTTCTCTTGCTCTCTCCCATCCCCATAAGGAGATCGCGTGCGAATCAGGGAGTTGATGGAGGCCAGGCGGCCGTTCGTGTCGTTGGAGTTCTTCCCGCCCAAGGAGCGGGAGGCCTGGGAAGGATTTTTCGGCGTGGTGGAGCGGCTTTTGCCGGTGCGCCCGCTGTTTGTCTCGGTCACCTACGGGGCCGGCGGCAGCACTCATGCCCATACCCTGGAAATCGTTTCGCGCCTCAAAACCGCCTATGGCCTTGAGCCCATGGCCCACCTGACCTGTGTCGGGGCCAGCCGGGACAAGATTCGCGGTTTTCTCGACGCCCTGCGCGCCGCCGGTGTGGACAACGTGTTGGCCCTTCGCGGCGATCCGCCCAAGGGGCAGGAGCATTTCGTCCCGGATTCCGAGGATTTCCAGCACGCCTCCGATCTTGTGGCCTTTATTCGCCAGGAGTATCCGGAGTTGTGCGTGGGCGTGGCCGGCTATCCCGAGGTGCATCCCGAGGCAGCATCTCCCGAGGCCGACCTGGAGCGCCTGGGCGGCAAGCTCGCCCTTGGCGGCAACTTCGTCGTCACCCAGCTTTTTTTCGACAACGACAAGTATTTCGCCTTTGTGGACAAGGCCAGGGCGGCCGGCATCACCGCGCCCATGGTTCCGGGCGTGCTGCCGGTTTTGAGCCTGGCCAGCATCAAGCGCTTTGCCTCGCTTTGCGGCGCGAGCCTGCCGCCGGCCTATATGGCCGAGCTTGAGGCTGCCGACGCGGCCGGCGGAGCTGCCGCCGTGGCGGAAATCGGCATCGAGTATGCCCGCAGGCAGGCCCGGGATCTGATTGCCCGGGGCGCGCCGGGAGTCCATCTGTATACGCTCAACAAGGCCGAGGCCGTGCTCTCCATTGTCTCGGGCCTGGATTACTAAGCCTTTTTTTCGCTACTGGGTCCGGGGGGATGCTCCTCCCGGTCGGGTTGCGGGGAGACTTCCTGCACCCGCCGGTGGCATACACATACTGCTTCACGGAGGATCGTATGGGCAGGGGCGAGTTGGTTGTGGCTGTGGCCGGCGCCACGGGAGCCGTGGGTCGCGAGATGCTGAAGACCTTGGAACAGCGGGCGTTTCCGGCCAAAACCGTCAAGGCGCTGGCGTCGTCGCGTTCGGCCGGCACTACCGTGCCTTTTGCCGGGGGCGAGCTGACCGTCGAGGAGATGACCGAGAAATCCTTCGAAGGCGTCGATATCGCGCTTTTTTCCGCCGGCGGCTCAACCTCGAAACAGTTTGCCCCCTTTGCGGTCAAATCCGGCTGCGTGGTCATCGATAATTCCAGCGCCTGGCGCATGGACCCCGAGGTGCCGCTGGTGGTGCCCGAGGTCAATCCGGCCGACGTCGATTGGCACAAGGGCATCATCGCCAACCCCAACTGCTCGACCATCCAGATGGTGGTGGCGCTCAAGCCCCTGCACGACGTGGGCACGATCAAGCGCGTCATCGTCTCCACCTATCAGGCCGTGTCCGGCACCGGCCAAAAGGCCATTGCCGAGCTGGAAGGCCAGGTGCGTCAGCTCTTTAACAGCATGGAAGCAGACGTGAAGGTCTATCCGCACCAGATTGCCTTCAACTGTCTGCCCCAGATCGACGTGTTCACCGATGGCGACTACACCTTTGAAGAAGTCAAGATGATCAAGGAAACCAACAAGATCATGGGTGACGATTCGATCAAGGTGACGGCCACTACCGTGCGCGTGCCGGTCTTTTACGGCCACAGCGAGTCGGTCAACATCGAGACGGTAAAAAAAATCACTGCCAAGGAAGCCCGGGCCATCCTGTCCCAGGCCCCGGGTATCGTGGTTTACGACAACCCGTCGGAGAAGATCTATCCCATGCCGCTTATGGCTGCGGGCGAAGATCCGGTCTTTGTCGGGCGTATCCGCGAAGACAACACCATCGACAACGGCCTGCACCTGTGGATCGTGGCCGACAACATCCGCAAAGGCGCAGCGCTTAACGCCGTGCAGATCGCCGAACTGCTGATTGCCCGCGACAAGGTCCGCGTTTAAGAGAGAAGGAAGATGCCTCCGGCGGCCAAAGGGCAGTGCCCTTTGGAATCCCACCTGGAGGCAAAGGGTATAGGGGAGCGGCGTTGCCGCGGCGGTGGAAGAGAGGCGGGAAAAACCCCGTCGGTCGAGCAATGTGCAGTGCCAGCTTGACAGGAACCGCCGTTGTTCCGGCGGCCGGGGGCCTGAGGCCCCCGGACCCCCCACATGAGGGGAGGGGCGGGAAGCCACTCCGAAACTGTGCTTGCAAAGGCCCCCGCAGGGGGGCAAACGGGGGAAACGGGTAACGCCGTTTCCCCCATTTTTATAAGGAGTACTCCATGGCCGACATCGTTGACGCCAGCACCTATCTCGACCGCCTGCTGGCCGCTCCGCGTCCCGGCAGCGCCTCTGTCCTGGCTTTTTACGACCACCGCCTCGGCGTCATCGGCCAAGACCCGCGCCTCATGCTCATCCCCCTCGACGACCATCTCGTCCACCGCGGCGACGGCGTCTTCGAGACGCTTAAATACCTCGGCCGCCGGCTCTATCAGATCGAGCCGCATTTCACCCGCATGGAGCGTTCGGCTGCGGCCATCCATTTGGCCCCGCCCTGCCCCTGGGACGAAGTGGCGGCGTTGACCCTGGAAGTCTGCCGGGCCGGCGGGGCCGACGACGGCATGGTGCGCGTGCTGATCGGCCGCGGGCCGGGCGGCTTTGGCATCGATCCGGCCGAATGCCCGACTCCGAGCCTGACCATCGTGGCCTACGCCTTCCACGCCCGGCCGGCCGCCGCCTTTGCCAAGGGCGTCACCGCCTTTCGCACCTCCGTCCCGGCCAAGCAGAACTATCTGGCCCGCATCAAATCCATCGACTACCTGCCAAACGTGCTCATGAAACGCGAGGCCACCGAGCGCGGCGAAGACTACCCGGTGTGCTACGACGACAAGGGATTTCTGGCCGAAGGGGCCACCGAAAACATCTGTATCGTGGACGCTGCCGGCCGTTTTGTCGTGCCGGAACTGACCAATGCCCTGACCGGCACCACGCTGCTGCGGGCCATCGAACTTATCCAGGGCGAGATCGAAGTGGTCTTTACCGGCATCCGCGAAGAAGACATTGCCACGGCCCGGGAGATGTTCATTCTCGGCACCACCAACGACTGCCTGAGCATCGTGCGCTACAATGGGAAAGCCGTTGGCAACGGTGCGCCCGGCCCGGTGTCGCTGCGCCTCAAAGAACGCCTTGTGGCCGATATTGCGGCCAACGGCACGGCGTTTTAGGGGCGGAGCACGCTGGGCGGCGGCCCGGCCCCTCCCCGGCCAATGGCCCCCGGAGCCATAGCCCGGAGCCGGACCCGGCCTATCCGCCCCGAGCGTTGGCGCGGCTTGCAGCCACTCTCCTTGCCGGGGCGCTGGCCTGGACCTGGAGAGGGACTCGCGCTCCGGCTGCTGGCGCGGTGCCTGTACGCCGGGGACGGCTCCCCCAGGCGAGGCCCAAACGTCTCTTGGCCAAAGCGGCAAGGCGCCGGCCCGGTCCGTTTAACAGAAGAGGTTACGCCGATGCGTTCACCCGTTCCGTCCTTTGTCTTTGGTTTGCCGCGGTCCGGGACGACCTTGTTAAGCGTCATGCTCAATAACCATCCCTCGATCCATTGTCCGCCGGAGCCCTGGATCATGCTGGCCCTGGAAGCGCTCGGGCGAACCCATCCGGCCCACCCGGCCGGGGCAGGCTTGATCGGGACCGGGTATCAGGCCTTTTTGCCGGAAGCGCAGCGGATAAAGGCGCTGCGGGTTTTTGCCCGGGCCCTTTACCAGGAGAAACTCCAGATTGCCGGGAAGGGCCATTTTATCGACAAGACGCCCCGGTATTATTGTATTTTTGACTTCATACTGAAAGTATTTCCTACGGCAAAAAGCCTGTTTCTGGTGCGAAACCCGCTCGATGTGGCCGCTTCCTACAAGAATTCATGGGGCGTTGACCTAGCCTTAGCCATCAGGCAGCAAAGCGATACGCCCCACGCCATGGACTTTGTGCTCGGCCTTGAGCTGCTGGCGAAGGAGTCCAGGCGGAAGAATAAAAATACGTATACACTCTGTTATGAGTCACTCACCCGGAATCCTGCCGCTGCACTGTCTTCGCTGGTCTCGTTTCTCGGCTTTCCAATGCACGAGAACATTGAAAAATTCGATTTGGAGGGAAGTGCTTACAAAGAGCATGGCCTTGGTGATCGAAACGTGCTGGCCACGACAACACCGCATCAAAAGAGTATTGGAAAATGGCGCACAACATTCAATAAAAACGAACTGGCCATACTCCTTACGGCCATAGGCAGGGATACCCTTGTGGCCCTTGGCTATGAAGCCGTCGCCAATGAATTGCGCGACATGGGCGTCCGGGACAAGGGAATGGACTACTGCCAATATCTCCGGGATGTGTATGCGATGCACAGGGACCGGCGGTTGCTTGAAATGGCTGGCGACTGTTTGTACGAAGCCAGGCCCCTGCCATAAACAGACGCAGCACGGGCAGTTGCGGCCTTTCTGTTTCGCTCTGTCTCGTTTTCTGTAATCCCGAGGCTCTCTGCCCACCTTCAGCCAGCCGGCCTGGACAGGACAAATCAACCAGTGGACACGGCCGGCCGGTTCCTCGTGTTGGAAATCAAACTGCCGTCCGTACCAACCCCCTTTCCGTCCCATTCCGGCCGGCTCAGGCCGCCCCGGCCAGGGCGCGGTCGATTTCGGTCCGCACCATCGGGTCGGCTTCTCCGGTCCGGGCCGCTTCCAGGGCTCGCCGGGCCGCTCCCCCGCCCAGGCGTCCCAAAGCCCAGGCCGCATGGCCCCGCACCAGCCCTTCGGGATCGCCAAGGGCCGTGCCCAGGGCCGGGATGGCCGCGTCGTCGCCACGGTTGCCCAGGGCAATGGCGGCATTACGCTGGAAATATTTCCTCTCGCGGATATAGTTGTACATGAGCTGCTGGGCGGTCGTGGCAAAATAGGCCTCGTCCATGGCCAGGAGATCGGTCAGGCGAAAGCCGGCGGCAAAGCGCTCCAGGAACGGATCGGACGGCAGGGCAGCCGTCAGGCGGGGCCTGTTTCGCGGGCAGGCCTCCTGGCAGGCGTCGCAGCCATGGACCCGTTGCCCCATGGCCTGGCGAAACTCCAGGGGAATCGTGCCGGTAACGCCCGGGGCAAATCCGTCGCGGGCAAAGCAGTTCTGGAACGTGATGCAGCGCCTGGGGTCCAGACGAAGCGGCCCGAGGATCGCGCCGGTCGGGCAGGCATCCTGGCAGGCCGTGCAGCCCTTGCGACAGCGGACGGCGAGACTCGGGGCGTCTGGCGCCAACTCGGCGTCCACCACCATGGCGTCGAGGGAAAGAAACGAACTGCCGCCCCGGGCATAGGCAAAGGTGTTGTTGCCGTAGGTGGTGATGCCGGCCCGGGCGGCAGCCATGCGAAAGGGCACGGTGATGTTTTGTCCGATGGTCAGGCCGCGTTCGATCAGATAGGCCTCCAGCAGTTGGCGGCGCGCGCCGTGGATGCGCTGCGGCGGCGGGGAATAGGCCCGGGCCTGGTAGATGCGGCCGATGACCCCGCAAAGGGCCGCGGGAAAGGCCAGACGGGCGTAGTCATAGGCCAGGATGAGGATCGAGCGGGCCGTTGGCATGAGGCTGCGCGGGGCGGCGCCGTCCAGGGGACGGCGGGGACTGTTGCGATAAAAGGCGTAGGCCTCGCCGCGCGCGGTCAGATCGGCGGCGTAGGCGTCAAAGGGATCGGCCGTGGTGATGCCGACAGCGGTGTAGCCGATGTCCAGGGCGTAGTTCTTGATGTCGTCGGTCAGGGGCATGGTGCGCTCCTTTGTTTAGTGTATATGCACATATTGGAGCCGGCCCTAGGGGGCCAGGGTCTCAAGCCCGGCCAGGCCGGCAAGCAGTTGCTTGAGTCCGGGCTGGCCCAGGTGGTCGGCCACGGCGGCCTGGGCCGTGCGCCACAAGGGGGCGGCAGCGGCCAGGGCGTCGTGCCCGGCCGGGGTGAGGGCCAGAGGTTTGGCTCGCCGGTCCTGGCCGGCGACTTCGACGACAAGACCCCGGTCGGCCAGCGGCCGCAGGTTGCGCACCAGGGTGGTGCGATCGAGGCCCATGGCCTCGCCCAACGCGCCGGCCGTGGCCGGGGCCAGGGCGGCAAGGTGGCGCAGCAGTGAATACTGGGTGACGGTCAGGCCGCTTGGGGCCAGGGTGGCGTCGTAAAACCGGGTGACGGCCCGGGTGGCCCGGCGCAGGTTGGCGCAGTGGCAGGGAGATGTTGCTGGGGCAGATGAAGTGTGCATATGCACGAATGATAGGCGTCAGGGCCGCCGTCGTCAAGAATCCCGGGCCATAAAAAAGGGGGACCTCCCTGCGGAAGATCCCCCGTACAGACGAATTGAGGCGGTCCGGACTAGCGGCGTCCGCCACGGTCGCGGTCGCCGCCGCGTCCGCCACGGTCGCGGTCGCGGCTGAAGCCGCCGCCGCCGGTCTTGGCGTAGTCGGCCGGATCGTAGGCAACGCCGCGCTCTTCGTTGATGACGGCCTTGCGGGACAGGCGCACCCGGCCGGTCGGCTCGACGTCGAGCACCTTGACCTCGAGCTCCTGGCCCATCTTGACCACATCAGCCGGGCTGGTCACGCGTTCCACATCGAGCTGGGAGACGTGCACCAGGCCCTCGAGACCCGGCAGGATCTCGACGATGACGCCGCACTCGATGATCTTGATGACCTTGCCTTTGTAGTTGGCGCCCACGTCGGCGTGCTGGTCGTAGTATTCCACCCGGGCCTTGGCTTTTTCCAGGGATTCGAGGGTCGGGGCGAAGATGGAGATCTTGCCGGTATCCTCGATGTCGATGGACGCGCCAGTGTCGGCCGTGATGGACTTGATGTTCTTGCCGCCGGGTCCGATCACTTCACGGATCTTTTCCGGGTTGATATGCACCACGGCCAGCTGCGGGGCCAGAGCGGACAGCTCGGGGCGCGGCGCGGGCAGGATGGCGGCCATGCGGCCGAGGATATGCAGGCGGGCTTCCTTGGCCTGATTGAGCGCCTGGCGCATGACGGCCTGGGGAATGCCCGTGATCTTGATGTCCATCTGGATGCCGGTGACGCCGTCAGCGGTGCCGGCCACCTTGAAGTCCATGTCGCCCATGGCGTCTTCGTCGCCGAGGATGTCCGTCAGGATCAGGAAGTCGTCGCCTTCCTTGACAAGGCCCATGGCGATGCCGGCCACCGGAGCCTTGATGGGCACGCCGGCGTCCATGAGGGCCAGCGAAGCGCCGGCCACCGAGGCCATGGACGAGGAACCGTTGGACTCCAGGATCTGGGAGACCACGCGCATGGTGAAGGGGAAGTCTT
>NZ_MLBG01000159.1 GCF_001936595.1 Desulfovibrio sp. DV | reverse complement strand
GGGGCAACGCCCCGATTCTCTTTGCCTTTGCCTTTGTTTTCTCTCTCCCTCTCCCCCATCCTCACGCTCACTTCAGCCCCGTCCACACCCGCAGCGCGCCAATTCCAAACAATCCCCAGGCCATCGTGCCTGCGTGTTCCCCGCCGGTCAGTGCGGCCAGGAAGCCGGCGGCAATAAGCAGCCCACCTGCGGCCACGGGGCGCAGGTGGCGGCGCAGGCGTTCGCCGGCGTATTCGAGGGTTTCGGTGGAGAGTTTGACGCGCAGGTTGGATTCGCTGAGGTCGCTAAGGACGGTTTTTGCCCGGCGCAGGGTGAGGGGGAGGCTGGTCAGTTCCGAGCGCAGGGTGGGGAACAGGCCGGCTTCGGCTCCCAGGGCGCGGGACAGGTTCTGGCGCAGGCGGGGGAGGATGTCTTTCACGCCGTTGAAGTTTTCGATGTAGGTGGTGCCGAGGCCTTCGATGAGCGTACTGGCGCGCATGACGTAGACGACGTCCTGGGGCACTTTGAAAGGCAGGTCTTTCATGGAGTCGAGGACGGAGAAGGCCAAAAGCTGCATGGAGGCGGCGGTGAGTCCGGCGTCGCCCAGGATATCGAACATGCGTTCGGAGAATTCCATCATTTCGGAAGGATCGGCTCCGGCGGCGACGATGCCCAGGCGTTTGCAGGCGGCGATGAAGCCTTCGTAGTCGCGGTCGTGGGCGGATTTGGCCACTTCGATCATGGCCACGCGGGTCTCGGCGGGCAGTCGTTTGACCATGCCGAAGTCGAGCAGCGTCAGGCCGCCGTCCGGGCGCACGAGGATGTTGCCGGGGTGGGGGTCGGCGTGGAAGTAGCCGCGCACGAGCATTTGTTCGATGTAGAAGTCGATCAGGGCGTTGAGGATGGTGGCGAAGGGGATGCCGGCTTTGTCCAGGGCGGCCTTGTCATCGATGCGCCAGCCGGTTTCGTAGCTCATGACCAGGGCGTTGGCGTTGGAGTATTGGGGGAGCGGGGTGGGGAAGCGCACGGGGCTGTGGCTGTAGGTGTCGGTGAATTTGCGCAGGTTGGCCAGTTCCACGGACAGGTCGGCTTCCCTGACGATCATGGCGGAGAATTCGGCCAGCACGGCTTCGACGGAATTTTTGGTGGCGTTGGAGAAAAACGGGGTGAAAGCGCCGAGCATGGCCCGGATCATGGCGATGTCGGCGCGTACGCGGTGTTCGACGCCGTAGCGGCGCAGTTTGACGGCGACCTGGCTGCCGTCCGGGAGGGTGGCGGCGTGGACCTGGCCGATGGAGGCGCTGGCCAGGGGGGTCTGGTTGAAGGCGGCAAACGGCGGCGCATCGCCGAAGGCCAGGTCGAAGGCGGCGGTGAAGTCGGCGGCGGACATGGGGGCGACTTCGTCATGGATGCCGCGCAGTTCGGCCAGGTAGTCTTCGGTAAAGAAGTCGGCCCGGGTGGCCAGCACCTGGGCCAGCTTGATAAAGCACACCCCAAGGGCCAGCACGGCCTCTTTGAGTTGGCGCGGCGGCAGGGGGGTGAGCAAGAGGAAGCTATCCCTGCGCCGCACCAGCACGAAGACGGTGTGGAGGAAGCGGAAGGCCAGCCAGAGGCGGCCCGGGGCCGGAAAGGACGGCATCAGGCGGATTTTTTCTTGAGCAGGGCCTTTAATTCCGCGATGTCTTCCTTGGTGGCCAGTCCCATGTCGCTGATAACTTTTTTGACTTCTTCGCGCACGCGGGCGGCAACGGCTTCCTCTTCCTTTTTCGCCCGGGATTTGGCGTCTTCCAGGAAGCGTTTGGCGTCGTCGCGGGAGACTTCGCCGCGTTTTTCCAGGTCATCGAGGACTTCGCCGAGTTTGTCCTTGGCCAGAAAGGCTGCGCCAAGGCCCATGGAGAGCAGATCGACCGGTTTCATAGGCACCTCATTGTGGTTCTGTAACAGAAACTATGGGATGTTGGCCGGCCGGAGTCAAGGGATGCGTTGGCGTGGCGATGGTGTCTTGGCGGACTTGGCCGGTATCGACGTTTCCTGGTTGCCACAACGACCGAAATGAGACACACACAATGATAGGACGACCCGGAATCGGAGCGTCGCAACACCCAGCCACCAAGGAGCATCCCTGATGAGTGATCTGATTGTCGTCGGCTATGATGATATTTTCAAGGCGGAAGAGGTTCGTCTCAAACTCCTTAAAATGCAGAAAGAGTATCTGGTTGACCTGGAAGACGCGGTGGTTGCCGTCAAGAAGGGCGACGGCAAGGTCAAATTGAACCAGATGTACCATCTGGCCGCCTCCGGGGCGGTTGGCGGCGGCTTCTGGGGAATGCTCATCGGTCTGATCTTTTTAAACCCCATCCTCGGAGCCGTTGTCGGTGCCGGGGCCGGGGCAGCGGCCGGAGCCTTGTCCGATGTCGGCATTGACGACGATTTCATGAAAAAACTGGCGGAACACCTGCAGCCCGACACCTCGGTGCTGTTCGTGCTCATCCGCAAGATGACGGCGGACAAGGTTCTGGCCGAGCTGGCCGGCACGGGCGGCAAAGTGATCCAGACCTCGCTGTCCCACGAGGACGAGAGCAAGCTGCAGGCCGCCCTGGACGCGGCCAAGGCCTCGGCCTAGCTATCAAAGACGCGAGAGGACAGCGCCCCGTCGGGAAACCGGCGGGGCGCTTTTTTGCGGCGGCCGGTATGGGAAAGGGTACCGGCACACTGAAAAGTGCGTGCTTGTGCTGCGCGCACGGCCGGCGCATAGCCTGGGCACTATGCCTGTGGAGGGATGCCCATGAAGACGCTTTTTGAGGCCACGACCATCAAGGGCCGAACGCTTAAAAACCGACTGTTTCGTTCCGCCACCTGGGAACGGCTGGCTGATGGCGATGGCCGGCTGACACCGCAACTCCTTCACGTCTATAAGGACCTTGCCCAAGGCGGCGTGGGGGCCATCATCACCAGCGCCCTGTACGCGGAGGCCAGGGCCGGGGCGCTGCCCGGGCAGCTTGGCCTGTACGATGCCGCCGGCCTGGACGGCCATCGGCGTCTGGTGGCAACAGCCCGGGAAGCCGGGGCCTTGATCCTGGCCCAGCTGGCCTTTGCCGGCCGTGACGGCGTCTTGTGGACGGCCAACGATCCGACCCCGGCTGTGCTGGCCGGGTTGCCGGATTATTTCGCCCGGGGGGCTGCCCTGGCCCGGGAGGCCGGCTACGACGGGGTGCAGATTCACTCTGCCCACGGCTATTTTTTAAGCCAGTTCCTGAGCCCTGCGGCCAACAGCCGCACCGACGCCTACGGCGGATCGTCCGAGGGTCGCCGGGCCTTGCTTATGGCCATTTACGCGGCTGTGCGCCGGGAGGTCGGGGAGGATTTCCTGCTGGCCGTCAAGCTCGACTGCCGCGACATGCACGAAACGCCGGGCGTTTTCGAGGAATGTCTCGGTGCGGCCAAGGCCCTGGATGCAGCCGGCATCGATCTGGTCGAAGTGAGCGGCCTTGGCGGCAACAAGGGGATTTGCGGCGGCAAGAAGCAGGTGCAGTCGGTGTTTCGGGCCGAGGCGGCGGCCGTGGCCGAGGCCATTGCCGCACCGGTCATTCTGGTCGGGGCCAACCGGTCGCCGGCGGGTATGGAAGCCATCGTCAACGAGACGGCCATTGCCTATTTTGCCTTATCCCGGCCGCTTCTGCGCCAGCCGGACCTGCCGGCGCGCTGGCTGGCCGGATCGACGGAAACGGCGGCCTGTGTGTCGTGCGGGAAGTGTTATGACGAGGCCGGCAACGGCTGCTTCTTTGTCAGGAACGCGGCCAAGGCGGCCATGGCCTGAGCCGGCGTGTTTTTCCTGTCGCAGCCTGCAGCGGCCACGGCCCGGCCCGGCCGCCGCGGGCTGCGGCAACCGACAGGCCAACCGGCCTGGGGCCGGAAAAGACCGGTCGTCAGGCCGCAACGGGCCATGGCCCTGCCGTCGGGGCAGGGCCAACGTATGGTGCTGGACGAAGGATCAGGCGTTTTCGACGGGACCGTTGAAGACGATGGAGATGATTTCGTAGTTGATCTTGCCGCGCGGGGCGTCCACTACGATGTCGTCGCCCACGCTCTTGCCCAGAAGGGCCAGACCCACGGGGGACAGGAGTGAAATGGAGCCCTTGCTCGGTTCGGCTTCGTCGGGGCCAAGCAGGGTGTACTTTTTGACGTCGCCGGTATCGACGTCCTCGATCTCCACCGTTGCCCCGAAGATGACTTGGTCGCCACCCAACGTGTTGAGATCGATGACGTTAAACCGCGACATGCGGGATTCGATGTAGTTGATGCGGGCTTCGAGCATACCCTGGCGTTCACGTGCGGCCTCGTAGCCGGCATTTTCGCGCAGGTCGCCTTCTTCACGCGCTTCCTTGATGGCCAAAATGACGCCCGGGCGTTCTTTCTTGAGCCGTTCGAGTTCGCGTTCCAGCCGTCTGAAGCCTTCAACGGTAATAGGGATGCTTTCCATCGTCAGATACCTTGCAATCGAGAGATGTTGGAGTGTCGGGGCGCCAACGACAGCGGCCCCGCCCAGGATGGACGCGGCCGCCAATTGGTCGTGGAAGTCATACAGACACAGACGGTTGACTGATTAGTCCATCCTCGGCTTGCGGTCAAGACGGGAGTTGTCCGGCGGGCCTGCCCTCGGCTATGCTGGGGCCGGCGGCGCGTATCCCGCCCCCAACTTCCAAAAGACTGGAGACCACCATGCGCGTCTATCTCGCGGGACCGCTTTTCACCCTGGCCGAACGCCGCTTCATGGCCCATCTGCGCGATCTGGCCGCAGCCTTGCCCGGGGTGTCGCCGCTGTGGCCCGGGGACCTGTTCGTCAACGACGATCTGGCCGGCCTGGGGCAGACAGCCAAAACCCACATCTTCCGGGGCTGCCTGTCGGCCCTTGACGGCTGCGATCTGGTGGCAGCGGTCCTGGACGGTCCGGCCGTGGACGACGGCACGGCCTGGGAGGCCGGCTATGCCTATGCCCGGGGCATCCCGGTGTGGGGCCTGCGCACGGATTTCCGCAGCGCCGGGGATACGACGCACTCCCTGGTCAACTGCATGATCGAATGCTCGTGCACGGAAATATTCCGTGACGTCGAGGCCTTGCTCGCCGCCCTGGGCCGCCGGGCCCAAGCGCCGGGCGGCGTATGACGAAACTTTCATTTGCACCCGTGTTAGGGTTGGCATAAAGGGGGATTTCACGATCAGACTGTTGCCTCTGTCTTTAAACCGCAACCAGGGGTTGATGGCAGTCATGATAGAAGCGTGTCACGATCCGCTTGCGTTTTTGGTGGACCGGCTGTGTTGCAGTGTCTACCTCGACGGCACCGGCAATGTGTGCCTGGGGTTTTCCCGGCGCCATGGCCTCACGGACATGATGACCGCCCAGGGGATCGCCCGGTCCAACGCCGGGGTGTTGCGCGACCGTCTGCGCCAGTCCCAGGGTGCACCCGAGGCAACCAGGCCGGAACCGGCCGGGACCTCCATGGCTGAGCACGTCGCCCTTGGCGCGTTTTGCCCCCTCGTCTGATTCTTTTCTTTTCCCCTTCCTCCCGCGTTTGACGGGAAAAATTCCCCGCTGTCGCGGCTTCAGGCCTTTGGCCCAGACCCGGTGTTGTCCTGGAACCGCGGTGTGGGACTGGTCCCGGGTGCCGCGATTCCGACGTCGTGACGGGCATCCCCGGTCCGGGCAGGCGGCCTGTTTCAGACCGCCTGCCCGGCGTTTCGGTTTGCGTTGCAACGCACGGACCGGAGCCAGAATCCGGGGCGCGCGCCATTTTGCAGAAAATGATTTTCACTCCCGATTGACAATGATATTGAATTTCATTTACAAGGCTCTCGGACGCGGATGCCCCGCCCGGGGTGTCATGCGTCTGACGAGCCGAGCAGGCCGTTGCCAAAGGGAGTCTGGGCACTCCCGCCCGGATGCCGGCAACGGCCGGGGGCTGCGGTCAGGATAATTTGACGTTTGTGTTCCCCTCGCCTGTAGAGGCGCGGCGGGGCTTGCAAAGGAGGAGCGGCATGGTGGTGTCTTTACGAAAAATGGCCGTCAACCAGAAAGGCTGCATTCGGGCCGTCACGGCCAGCGGCGAGATGGGGCGGCGTATCCGTGACATGGGCCTTGTGCCCGGAACCCAGCTCATGGTCGTGGGGCGCGCCCCGTTGATCGATCCGGTCGCCGTGCGGATGCGCGGGTTCACTCTGTCGCTTCGAAACTCCGAAGCCGACTGCATCACGGTGGAGGCCCTTTAACCATGCCCAAGACCATCCGCGTGGCCGTATCCGGCCAGCCCAACTGCGGCAAATCCACGATGTTTAACGCCATCACCGGCGGCTCGGCCCGGGTGGGCAACTATCCCGGCATCACCGTCGACCGTCTGGAAGGCGTCTATCGCAATAACGGCCACGACATGCATCTCGTGGACCTCCCCGGCACCTACTCCCTGACCTCCTATTCCATGGAAGAGCTGGTCGCCCGCAACGTCATCGTGGACGAGCATCCCGACGTTGTCATCAACATGATTGATGCCACGGCCCTGGAACGCAGCCTCTATCTGGCCGTGCAGTTCATGGAGATCGGCGCGCCCATGGTCCTTGGCCTCAACATGATGGACGAGGTCAAGCGCAACGGGGTGACCATTGACGTCAAGAAGCTGTCCCAGCTTCTGGGTGTGCCGGTCGTTCCCTGTGTGGCCCGGGTGGGGCAGGGCCGCGAGGAACTCATGAAGGCAGTGGCGGTAGCCTACACGGAAAGCGGCGGAGCCTGGAAGCCCATCCGCCTGTCCTACGGTCCGGAACTCGATCCGGTCATCGAGCGCATGACCAAGATCATTGAGGACGAGGGCTTTTTGACCAGCCGCCACGATCCCCGCTGGGTGGCCATCAAGTATCTCGAAGCCGACGAGCAGGTCATGGACGAGGGCCGGGCCGCCGGCGGCCCGGCCGCCCGGCTGGAGGCCATCTGCAAAGAGGCCGAGATCCACACCCGCCAGCACAGCGCCACCACCCCCGACGCCATCATTGCCGACTGGCGCTACGGTTTTATAAACGGCCTGCTCAAGCAGGGTGTCGTCACCGGCGGCGACGAACTGCGCCGCACCTCGTCGGACTCCATCGACCGCATCGTGACCCACAAGGTCCTTGGCCCCATCATCATGCTGGCCGTCCTGTGGCTCATGTTCCAGGTCACCTTCACCATCGGGGCCTATCCCCAGGGCTGGGTCGAAGCCGGCTTTGAGTGGCTGGCCGGCCTGGGGACGACCTATCTTCCCGAGGGCGACCTGCAGTCGCTCATTGTCTCCGGCATGATCGGCGGCGTGGGATCGGTCATGGGCTTTACGCCGCTTATCTGCATCATGTTCGCCATGCTCGTGTTCCTGGAGGACCTCGGCTACATGGCCCGGGTGGCCTACATGATGGACCGGGTGCTGCGCATCTTCGGCCTGCACGGCATGTCGGTCATGCCCCTTATCATGTCCGGCGGCATCCCTGGCGGCTGCGCCGTGCCGGGCGTCATGTGCGCCCGCACCCTGCGCAGTCCCCGGGAGCGTCTGGCCACCATCCTGACCGCGCCGTTCATGGTCTGCGGGGCCAAGACCACGGCCTACCTCATGCTTGTGGCCGCCTTTTTCCCGGACAATCCGACCCAGGTCATGTTCTTTGTGGTCCTGGCCGCCTGGGGCTTTGTGCTCATCGTGTCCCGGCTGTTGCG
>NZ_MLBG01000158.1 GCF_001936595.1 Desulfovibrio sp. DV | reverse complement strand
CCTGCATGTTTGACGTCTACGATCCGGTCACCGACGAGGTGCTGATCCCGTCCAATGCGCTCATTGACGAGCACTATGCCCAGCTTATCGAGGACAAGGGCTTTAGCTCGCTCATGATCCGTTCGACCCTGACCTGCCAGGCCAAGCACGGCGTGTGCGCCATGTGCTACGGCCGCGACTTGGCCCGGGGACACCTGGTCAACGTCGGCGAGACCGTCGGCATCATCGCCGCCCAGTCCATCGGCGAGCCCGGAACCCAGCTCACCATGCGGACCTTCCACATCGGTGGTACGGCCGCCCGTGAAATCGCCCAGTCGTCGGTGACGGCCCAGCACAACGGCCGCATCGTGCTCTCCCGCGTCAAATCCATCGTCAACCAGCAGGGCCACACCATCATGATGGGCAAGTCCGGGCAGGTGTCGGTGGTGGACGACCAGGGCCGCGAACGCGAACGCTACAGCCTGCCGTCCGGCGCGAAACTGTTCGCCGTGGCCGGCCAGGAAGTGAAAAAAGACCAGCTGTTGGCCGAATGGGATCCGTTTAACGAACCCTTCGTCACCGACGTGGCCGGTGTCATCCGCTTCACCGACATCGTTGAAGGCAAGACCTACCAGGAAAAGGTGGATGACGCGACCAAGCGCGCCACCCAGACCATCATCGAATACCGGACCACCTCGTTTAGGCCCTCGATCTCCATCGTGGACGAACGCGGCAACCCGAAAAGCCGCCCCGGCACCAACACCCCGGCCATCTTCTCCATGCCGGTCGGCGCCATCCTCATGCTGCGCGACGGGCAGGAGGTCTTCGAAGGCGACATCATCGCGCGTAAGCCCCGCGAATCGTCCAAGACCAAGGACATCGTCGGCGGTCTTCCCCGCGTTGCCGAGCTCTTTGAAGTGCGCAAGCCCAAGGAAATGGCCGTTGTCTCGGAAATCGACGGACTTGTGTCCTTTGGCGCAGAAACCAAGGGCAAGCGCAAGATCGTGGTCACCCCCGAGGCCGGCGATGCCAAGGAATACCTGATCCCGCGCGGCAAGCACGTCACCGTCCAGGAAGGCGACTTCGTGGAAGCCGGCGAACTGCTGACCGAAGGCTATCCGGAACTGCACGACATCTTGAAGATCAAGGGCGAGAAGTTCCTGGCCAAGTACCTCGTGGACGAAATCCAGGACGTGTACCGGTTCCAGGGCGTCGGCATCAACGACAAGCACATCGAGATCATCGTCCGCCAGATGCTCAAGAAGGTCTCCATCCTCGATTCCGGGGAGACGACCTTCCTCATTGGCGAACAGGTGGACAAGATCCGGTTCATGGAAGAGAACCTGCGCTGCGTCGAGGAGGGCTTGAAGCCCGCCATGGCCGAACCGCTGGTCCTCGGTATCACCCAGGCCTCACTGTCGACGGATTCGTTCATCTCGGCGGCCTCCTTCCAGGAGACCACCAAGGTGCTTACCGAAGCGTCGCTCATGGGCAAGGATGACTCCCTGCGGGGCCTTAAGGAAAACGTCATCGTGGGTCGCCTCATCCCGGCCGGCACCGGCTATCGCCGGTACATGGAAAGCGAGATCGAGGTGCCGCGTCAGCCCGAGCGCCCGGACCGCTTCCTGGAAGAGCTGGAAGAAAATCCGATCATCGGCCTGGACGTCGAATAACCGTCCCGACCAATTGGCATACAAACGGGGGCTCCAGGCTGGAGCCCCCGTTTTTTATTGTGGCGCGAAGTCTGCGGGCGAAGGCTGCCGTGGACTGCGTTGGCTGCACAGGCCTTTGGACACCGACCGCAGGACGCGGTATCAGGGAGCCGGATTTTCTGCAGGCGGAGGTGGCCCGGTGGCTCCGGTTTTCGGCCGCGCCCGGACCGCTCGGGTGGGCCGATACCTCTGCAGGCGAGGAGGTAGAACAATGGCTGGCGGTTGGACTGGCGATGGAGCCGTAAACGATCAGATCGCGCACTCGGTTGACGACGAGGTGTCGCGGGTCAGGAGTCTGTTGCCGACGGGCGAAAGCCTGTCCGAATGCGAGGAATGCGGCGAGGCCATACCCGAGGCCCGGCGCAAGGCCCTGCCCGGGGTGCGGCTGTGCATCAGTTGCCAGGAGGAGCACGACAAGGAGCAGGAGGTTGCCTCGTCCTACAATCGGCGCGGCAACAAGGACAGCCAATTGAAGTAGTCGGCGCGCAAGCCTGCAGGCTGGTCAGGCGGGGGCGGCGCGCGGCGTCACGCCGGCAGCATGTCCCGGGCTGTGGCCAGCACGGCCGGATTGGTGAAATCGGCCAGACTGGCAATGACCCGGTTGGAGGTTTCGCCCATGGCCGTGGCGAAACCCGCGCCCGCCGCCCCGTAGCGGCCGGCCAGATCAGTGCGCAGGGTTTGGCAGAGATAGTGGACGCAGCGGGGCGACTTGAAGAGCTTGAGCGTACAGCCCCGGTCGGTCAGATACGGGCAGTATTGGCCGCGATGCACGGCCCCGGCGGCCTGTCCCTGGGCATCCTCCTGCTTTTGCAGGCGGGCAATGGCCTGGGCCAGTTGCAGGGACAGCGGCGAGGGCTGGTAGAGGAAATAGTCCGAGGGCGTGAAAATGTCGCAGTGGCTGGCGTTGCAACACCCAACCGGCGGCCGGTCGCAACTGTCGCGGCAGAAGTCCTTGCTGACCGTGTCCTGGATGCGGTCGATCTGCCGGGTGTAGAGGGTGTAGGCAATAACGGCCTGCCGCAGATTGGGGCGCATGTCCCCAAGGTGGCCGCTTAAGCATTCGATCTGATGCGACACCTGCTGGTCGGTTAAAAAGCAGTGGCTAGAGCCGGCCAGGGCTTGCAGGTCGGTGTCGACTGCGCCGGTATGGTTGCTGTGTAGCGTATCAAGCCACGTCGTTATGTGCATGTCTGTCCCGCTCTGGTTGCGTACTGGCCAAAGCCTTGGGAGCGAAGCAATTGCGCTGGCGCTCCTGGTCTCAACCCTTGCCATGATACGCCGGAGAAGAGGGGAGGCAATTGGCTGGTCTTGAGAAATTTTTATCATCTTTATAAGAGTCAAACCCTTTCTGAGGCTTTCTTTTTCGAATTTAAAATGGCACGCGCGCGCCTGATCAGCGAACTTTCCGGGCCTCCGGGCTGCACGCGGCCTGGGGTTGCGACGAAAAAAAAGCTCCTTGTCCGGTGGAACAAGGAGCCTTTTGGCATGGTGGCGGAAGACCCTCAGGTCTTGGTTCGTTTTATCAGGCAAAGCGACAGATAATGGGGCTTTGACGGCACATCGGCCAGATCGGATATGACCGCCTCGCCTTCGTGGCCAAGACGGGTGACAAAGGTCGTGGCTGAGGCCAGCCCCAGCTCGCCAAGCAGGCTGCGAAGCCTTGGGAAACTGCGGTAGGCTTTTAAAATAACGGCATTGTCGGCTGTTTCCAGGGCTTGGCGCAGCCGGCCGTCCTCGTCCACGCCAGAGGCGATGAGCAGGTTTTCGCCGGATTCCACCAGCACCTGCCCGGTCCTGGCCGCCGCCGCCTGAAACGAGGTGATGCCCGGCACGATCTCGATGGGCAGGTCCGGCACAAGCGCCCGCAACAGCGGCAGCACGTAGCCGAAGGTGCTGTAGAGCAGCGGATCGCCCAGGGTGATGAAGGCCGCGTCCCTGCCGGCGGCCAGGACTTCGGCCATGGCTGCGGCGTTTCCCGCCCAGGCCCCGGCCAGGACGGCCTCGTCGCGGGTCATGGGAAAGGACAGGCGGGTGACCTGTGTGGCGGCCGGCAGATGCGGGGCCACGATGGCCTCGGCAATGGAATAGTCGTTTTTGCTCGACGAGGCGGCAAAGACCGCGTCCACCTGTCCGAGAATCCGGGCAGCCTTGATGGTCAACAGTTCCGGGTCGCCCGGACCGACGCCAAGGCCGAAAAGCGTGCCCGGGCGGCTCATGAGGCACCTGCTTTGAGGAGTCGGGCCAGTTCTTCCACGGCGTCCACGCTGCCGGGACCGGGCCTTGAGAAGCGCGCTTCGTCGACCACGAAGGCCCGGCCGTTTTGCACGCAGGGCAGGGTGGCGTATTCCGGACGATCGGCCATGGAGCGGGCCTCGGGATTCATGGGGCCGCGCTGGGTGAGGCACACGGCCGGGGCCAGACGCAGCAGTTCCTCGTCGGAAAGCCGCACCAGCTTTTTCCCGGCGGCCACTGCGTTTTTCCCACCGGCTGCGGTGATGACGGCATCGACCATGGAGCCCTGGCCGGCGGCCAGCAGGCTGCCGGAGCGGGCTTCGAAAAAGACCGTCGGCCGCTCGCCGGCCGGGATGGCGGCGGCAACGGCGGCAAGGCGGGCCTGGAGCCGGCTGGTCAGAGCTTGGGCTGCGATCGGGTCGCCGGTCAGGATGCCGATGCGCCGGATGGTTTCAAAGAGCTCCGGGAAATCCGAAACGGCAAACACAGCCACGGGGACACCCAGGGCCGCCAGTTGCTGGGCCGACTCCCGGGCCTCGCCCCGGCCGTCCATCTGCAGGACGAGGTCGGGTTTGACCGCCAGCACCCGCTCCAGGTTGGGCCGCATGTGGGTGCCGATGACCGGCATATCGGGCCGGTCGGCCGGGGCCGGGTCGGCCTCGGTGCGGGCGGTGATGCGGTCCGACTGGCCGAGATCGGTGAGAATCTCGACGAAGGCGCCATAGAGCGGCACGATGCGCCGGGCCGGGGCAGCCAGACGGATCTCGCTTCCCAGGTCGTCATTGACGGCTGCGGCCTGGGCCATGGCCGGTGCAACCCGGCCCAGGGCCAGGAGCAGGGCCAGGACCGGGAACAGCCAGAGCCTGGGGCAGGCCGGTCGTGGGATGGGGGATGACAATGATATCGGTTTCATAAATCCTCGAAAGGGTTGGCTGCGTAAAGACGGCAGCAGTCGGGCCATCGGCCTCGATGCGGCCGCCTTTGAGAAACACCAGCCGCCGGCAAAAAAGCGCGGCCAGATTGATGTCGTGCAAGGCCGCCAGGATAGTGGTCCCGGCAGCGTTTCGGGCGGCCAGCAGTTGGTAGAGCTCGATTTTCCGGGCCACATCCAGGCTGGCCGAGGCTTCATCCAAGAGCAGCACGTCGCTTTCCTGGGCCAGGGCCCGGGCGGTCAGGACGCGTTGGAACTCCCCGCCGGAAAGTTCGCCCAGCCGGCGCGGGGCCAGATCGGCCACGCCGACGGCCTCCATGGCCGCGGCTGCCGCAGCTTCGTCGCCTGGGCCGTAGCCGCCAAGGAAGGACAGGTACGGGTAGCGGCCCATGAGCACAAGGGAGCGCACAGTCAATTCCCGGGCGCTTTCGCCGCGCTGGGGCACGGCGGCAACCTTGCGGGCCCGCTCGCGGTCGGCCATGGCCGCGACGTCGGTGCCATCCAGGCGCACCGTGCCGCTGCCCGGGGAAAGCACCCCGGAAAGGGTCAAGAGCAGCGTGGTCTTGCCTGCCCCGTTTGGCCCGAGGATGCCCACCATTTCGCCGGCGGCCACTTCCAGGTCGATGCCCTGGAGCACCGGCCGGCCGTGGTAGCCGCTGCGAAGCCCCTGGCAGCGGATCATGGCCGGGCTCCGTTTCGGCCGGTGAGCAGCAAGGCGCAGAAAAACGGACCGCCGCACAGGGCCGTGACCACGCCGACCGGCAGCTCCGCGCCGCCGGGCAGGATGGTCCGGGCCAGGACATCGGAGGCCACCAGCAAGGCCCCGCCGGCCAGGGCGCTTTGGAGCAGCAGGGTGCCGTGTTCGCCGCCGTAGAGCCGGCGGCAGGCATGGGGGGCGATCAGGCCGACAAAGCCGATGACGCCCGAGACGGCCACGGCAGCGGCAGTGAGCAGGCTGGCTGCGGTCAAAAGGACCAGCCGGGCCCGTCCGGCCGCCACGCCAAGCTGGCGGGCCTGCGTCTCGCCCAGAAGCAGGATGTCCAGTTCGCGCACATAGAGCCAGATGGCGGCCAGGCCAAGGACGAGGCAGGGGAGGAACAGGGCCAGCTCGGCCCGGCCCCGGCCCTGGAAGCCGCCCATGATCCAGAACACGATGCCGGCCACGGATTCTTCATTGAGCGCCTTGACCAGGGAGAGCAGGGCGGACAGGAAGGTGGCGGCCACAATGCCGGCCAGGACCACGGTTTCCCGCCGCAGGCCCCCGGCCAGCCGGGACAGGGCCAGCACGGCGGCCAGGGTTGCCCCGCCGCCAAGCAGGGCGCAGGCCGGAGTGGCCAGGGCGGTGCCAAAGAAAACGGCCAGCGAGAGGCTCAGCGACAGGGCCGCGCCAAAGGCCGCCCCACCCGACACCCCGAGGGTGAAGGGATCGGCCAAAGGATTTCGCAAAACGCCCTGAAAGACCGCCCCGGCTACGGCCAGGGCCGCACCGACGCCGTAGGCGAGAAGCGCCCGCAAAAGCCGCAGATCCAGGACCACGGCCGTAACCGCCGCATCGGCCGGGGCCGGCAGGTCCAGCCCCAGGGCCCGGCCGACCACAGCGGCGACGTCAGTCGCAGCGGCCGGATAGGACCCGGCCAGACAGGCCGCCGCGAGGGCAGCCAGTCCGGCCAGGAGAAGCGGCAGGGTACGGGCAGCGGCCCGGACCCGACTGTGGCGGGCGCGGAGCATTATTTTCCGGGCAGGGCGTCGAAGGTGGCCTTCAGGTGGTCAAGCCACACGGCGGCCACACCGTCGCGGTCGGCCGTGCCGGACAGGACGGCTTTGGCTTCAATGCCGGCTGCGGCCAGGGTCGAAGCCAGGGAATCCTTTTCCTTGCCGGCCATGTCGTTTCGGGCATGGTCGCCGGCCACGGCAAACAGGGGAATGAGCCAGGCTTTCTTGATGCCCTTGGCCTTGAGATCGGCCACGACGTCGTCAAAGGACGGGATGCCTTCCACCGTGGTCACGAAGGCGTTTTGATCGATGCGCCACAGGCTGTACTGCAGGGCCGGGTAAGCCATGTTGGCCGAGTGTTCGGTGCCGTGGCCGACGAAAACGACGGCCTCGCCGGGCTTGCGCTCCTTGGGAGCGGCGTCGATAAGCGCCTTGGCCACTTTGGGAAAATCTTCTTTGTCAGAAAGCAGGGGCGCGCTCACGGACACGTGGGACAGGCCCTTGGGCATCCGGGAGAAAGCGGCAGCCGTGCGCAGCAGGTCATGGTACTCGCTGCCGGGGATGGTTTGCAGGGACATGAGCGCGACGTCGGTCACACCCGTATCGGGCAGGGCGGCCAGGGCCTCGGCCGGGGAGGGCACGTTCTTGCCTTCCTTGGCCAGCTTGGCCCGGATCATGGCGGCGGTATAGCACAGGGTGACGGGCACGCCGGGATAGGCGGCCTTCACGCGCTCCACCATCTTGGTGATGGCCGGGGCGGCTTCCGGCACTGTCGTGCCGAAGGCGGCCACGACAATGGCCCGCTTGGGTTCTTTTTTGGCGTCATGGCCGGCGGCGGCCGGTGCGGCCAGGGCCAGGACAAGGGACAGGGACAGAAGCATTCGCGACAGGCGAATCATGGGGTTACCTCCATAGCAATGGAGGGCTCTTAATGAGGGGGAGCGAGAGTGGAGAAGCAGCTCGTTCCCGAAGCCCGGCCGGCAAAAGCCCTCGTTGCCGACGGGACGCGCCAGGACCCGGGCAGGTCTTCCGGCTTGTCCCATCGGCCCCGGCCTTCCCGGGAGAGTATCCCAGTGGCGCGCGAGGAGGCCGACTGTGTGGGGGACTGACGGCGGCGGGACCGCTCCCGATTTACACGGGATTCCCGTTTAAGCCCCGAAGGGC
>NZ_MLBG01000157.1 GCF_001936595.1 Desulfovibrio sp. DV | reverse complement strand
TGGCCTCGAAGCTGGCCGTGCTGCCGGTGGTGCGCGCCCGGCTCAAACAGGCCCAGCAGGCCCTGGGCCGCACCACCGACCTCCTGGCCGAGGGCCGGGACATGGGCACAGCCGTCTTTCCGGACGCCCCCTGCAAGTTCTTTCTCGATGCCTCGCCCGAAGTGCGGGCCAGACGGCGGGTGGACCAGCTGGCTGCGCTTGGCCGACCGGCAGACTACGCCACAATCCTGGCCGCCATCTGCCGCCGCGACGACCAGGACCGCAACCGGGCCGAAGCGCCGCTGACAGCCGCGCCGGACGCCCGGACCATCGACACCTCGACCCTGACCGAAGACGCCGTGGTGGCCGCCATCGTGGCCGCCGCCCGGGCCTGATCCGGCCCGGTCCACGCCGCCCCGGGGCAGCGCTGCGGACCGGGCGGCTGGCCAGCCGCCGGCATGTCCCGATGAAAGGAGCCTTCCGCCATGCTCGACCGCTTTAAAAAACGCTCCCGCCGGGCCAAAGGCCTCCCGGCCGAGGCCGCCTCGCCCTTTCCGGCCCGGCCGTCCTTTGCGCCCTATGTGGTGGTCCATACCCTCTCCGGCAACGGCGTGACCATCCGCCGCTACGACAGCCTGGAGGAGAACGATCCGGTCTTGCCCGAGGGCTGTGTGGCCTGGGTTCGGGTGGTCGGCGTCCACGACGCCGGGCTGGTGCAGACGATCGGCAAGCGCTTTGGCCTGCACGCCCTGCTCCTCGAAGACGTCCTCGACACCGGCCACCGGCCGGTCATCGAGGACTATGACGAACATATCTTCATCCTGCTGCGCCTGCTGGCCTATTCGGCCGAGGAACGGCGGGTGCTGGCCGAACAGGTGGGGCTGGCCGCCGGGGACGGCTTTGTCCTGACCTTTCAGGAGCGCGAGCACAACCTCTGGGACGATGTGGCCCTGCGCCTGGAAAAAGGCGGCAACAAAACGGCCCGGCGCAGCCAGCCCCATCTGACCCACGCGCTCATTTCGGCCATTTTGGACGACTACATCCTGACCCTTGGGCAGTTGGCCGAAGAGATCGAGGGCATCGAGCAGACGCTGCTTTCCGACGGCGGCAGCGAAGCCCTGACCGAGATCTACCGGCTCAAGCGCGAGGTGCTCTTCCTGCACCGCTCGTTGTGGCCGCTGCGGGAAGTGCTCGGACGTTTCGTCAAAGACGAGGCCATTGCCTCGGATCCGGCCACGGCCGTCCTTTGGAATGACATCCAGCAGGACGTCTACCAGGTGCTCGACGCGGTGGAGACCTTGCGCGAGATGCTCTCGGAAATGGTCGGCCTGTCCATGACCAAGGCCGAACTGCGCATGAACGCCGTGGGCCAGTACCTGACCCTGGTGGCCACCATCTTTTTGCCGCTCAATTTCCTGGTCGGCTTTTTCGGCATGAATTTCGACAATCTGCCGCTCAAAAGCGAGGAGTGGGGCATCTATGGCCTGCTCGGCTTCATGGGCCTGACCGTGGTCGGCATGGCGGCCTATTTCTACCGCAAGCACTGGCTGACGGGCCAGGGGGAGAGCCGCTAGGCCGGCAGCGCCCCCCCCTGGCCGGTCCTGGCCGGCCGCCCTGCCTGCGGGGCGCCGGCCGGCCGGGCAGAACGGGGTATGGCCGGCTCTTGCCGCAACATCGATGTTCTCCCGGCCCGGGCGCGTGGACTAAACGGTTCGGGCAAACCGCCCGCCCCGCTGCCTCCATTTGCCGCCCGCCCCGCAACATCCCGGAAAACAAAAATCGCTCTTGCGCTGTTGCCGGAAGCTGAAGAAACGGCAAAAAACAGTCACATTATCCATCATTACATCAAATTCACGAGTGCACCAACGGGAAAACATAGATACAGACATCACTTCAAAACACTCTCAATTGCGATGCACACGTCAAACACGGGCCTCCCTAAACATTTTCACATGCAATGCTATCGCTATTGATCGTTCTTCAAAACAATTTCAGCACCAATCATTGCAAAAACACGAAAACACCCGCACACGGACCCCGGACAACACTTGCCCTGTTTTGATGCTTATTGTATTGTTCACAACAGCACATCCCTCATCGCGCCCCACGACTCCCCCCGGACGCGTCCCCTCTGCACTACCGCTGTGACGCTGATCCGGATCTGGCCTCCGGAGGTGTTGTATGAAACGCCTTTGCCCCATCTGCCCGCTGTTCGTGCTCGCCCTGCTGCTGCCGCTGGCGGCCCGGGGAGCCACCATCACCACACCGTTTCTCAGCGACTGGCAACTCGTGATCACCATGGATGCCGACGGGGACGGCAGCCTCGTCTCCCCCCTTGGTTCCAGGCTCGAAAATGAGCAGCCCACCGTTTCATTCCAGGCCCAGGGCCATCAACGCCTGACCGTCACCGCCGTCTATACCGGCTCGGCCCAGGGCATCCCGTTTTTTGACGTCTGGAACTACACCGTCGCCCCAAATCTCGAATACACCGCCCAGGCAACCGTCAAAGAAGGGCAATTCCTGGCCGAACCCTGGTATGACGCAACCTACCCTGACGGGTTTTCCAGGACCTGGGGCTATACCGTCGCCCTGGAACTGCGCACCTCCGGTGGCGAGACCGTCCCCGGCACCGCCGTCCAGGGGGTGCTGAGCCTCAACATCAGGCAGTTTCGCCACGCCTGGATCGAATACGGACGCCTGTGCGTCAGCGACATCCAGACAACCATGGAGGCCACGACCAAACTGCCCGTCGATGCCGAGACCTACAGTCTCGAAGCCGCGTCCCCCCTGGAAATATCCCCGGAACAGGTTACCACCGCAGCCTATGTCTATGCCGGGTACGCTCCCTTCTCCCTGACCTGTCCCCTGTCCGCCTTCGATTCCGGCCCGGTGTCCGGCAAGGTCACGGCCGAGGGCGGCAGTGCGCCCCCGGTCTCCCGCACCCTGTCCGTGCCCTTCGCCACGGTGCTCACTTCGGACTGGGGAGTGGAGATCAAAAACCAGATCAGCGGGGAATGGACCGCCCTGTCCAACGGGACAAACCTCGTCAAGGGCGACTGGATCAGGATGCAGCCGGTGGTGGTCTACGGCACGGTCCGGCTGCCGTCGATGGCCGTGCAATTCGCCGACGGCCAAGTCCGGGAAGTGACCCTGGAACCGGGCTATGACCAGGCCCAGGCCGGGGAGGTCATCATCGAGGTGGGCCAGGGCGCGCTGCTCACGCACAATGTCTGCTGGACCATCAAGTTCACCAATTTCATCCAGGAACGGACGGAAAATCCCCGCGAATACGCCAAGGAATTCATCTGGGACAAGCTTGGCGACGCCATTTTCGACATGTGGGCCCCAGGCTCGAGCTGGCCCATCAAAAAGGTCGGCAGCGAAATCATCGAATACGGCCTGGAAAAGGTCTACGACGCCACCGGCGGCAACGACGCACCCAGGTCTGCCCGGCTCCGGCCCACCGCCGCCGACATTGCGGCCGAATCCCAGGCCATGCGCGCCAACGCCCGGGGGGCCACGCCGAGCGTGCGGCCCACGGCCGCTGCCGTGCTGACCATCAAAAGCGATGGCTCCATGACCGCCGAAAACCGCATCGGGACACGCCGGGCCGTCAACGCGGCCCAGCAGACCCGGCTGCTGCCGCCGCGCAGCCAGGTCAGCCACAAGGCATCGTTTGGCCCCGTGACCAACCTTCCCTACGCCTCGGACGTCCCGGTCGGCACCTTCGCCGTGACGCCGACAAGCAGCACCAACACCCGCACCCCGCTGTTCACGTTCACCTACAGCGGGTATGGCACGAAATACATCCCCGAGACCCTCGACGCCCGCATCAACGGCACCTTGATCCAGGGGTTCAACGCCCTTGGCGGGGCCTCGGCCACCTATCAGGTTCCCCGGACCGCTTGGCTCAATGCCGGGGCCAACAGCGTGGAGGCGGCCATCGTCGAGGCCACAAGCGGCCGGCAGTTCCTTGCCGCCACCCTCTACGCCTCGGGAGCGCCCCAGACACCCCAGCGGGTGCTTGGCCTCCCCGGCGCCAGCTCCATGCTCCTGTCCTGGGCTGCCAGCCAGGAGCACGGCCTGGAAGGATACCACATCTACAAGGGCGACACCGCCGACACGGTCACCACCCGGCTGACCGCAACCCCTGTGGCCGGCACGGCCTATGCCCTTTACGCCGCCACCGAACCGGGTCTGGCTGCCGGGGCCTATTTCGCCGTCAGCGCCGTGGTCGCCGGCACCGAAAGCGCCAAATCCACGGCCGTCCAAGGCTCTCTGGCCGGTCCGGCCGCAGCCGCTCCCGAGGCGGTGGCCGATCTGGCCGCCACCACGGCCTTTGACCGCATCAGCCTGAACTTCACGCCGCCGGCCGGAGCCATCGCCTTCCGCCTCGCCCGGCCCGGTCTGGACCCGCTGGTCTTTCGCAGCCCGCCCTTCGTGGACACGGCCGCCGCCCGGGGCACACCCTCTACCTACACGCTCACCCCCCTGGGCCTCGATCTGGCCCCGGGAACGCCCGTGGAAACAACCGCCACCATCGCCGCCAACGCCCCGCCGCCGGCCCCGACCGGGGCCACGGCCTATGCCGCCGACGCCGAAGGAAAAACCTGGAACCTGCGCTGGGACCCGGCCCGGACAGCCGGCATCGTCGGGGTCAATGTCTATGAATCCAGGGACGGCGGGGTCTGGGCCAAGGTGACGGACGCGCCTGTGGCCGGGACCACGCTCACCCGCACCCTGGCCGGCCCGGGCACCTATTCCTGGCGCTTCCTGGCGGTCAGCAGCACGGGGGTGGAAAGCACGGATGGACCGGTGCCGGGCGGGGGCTATGCGGCCAAGGCCGCTCTGGGCGCCGTGTCGGCGGGACCGGCAACCCTGCTGCTCCTGGGCGAATAAGGCGGGGCGGGGATCAGGGCTTGCCGGGACGCTGTGATGGCGGGAATTCCGTGAAATAGCGCTCCACGAATTCGTCGATGACCAGATCGGGCCTGACCGAGTCGATCGTCCCCCAGTCAAAGGTGCGCATTTCCCGCGGAGTGGACGGATAGGGCCACAGGTACACGGCCCGATTGAAGTTTTCCGAAAGAAACGGCATCAGTTCGTGGGCAAAGGAGTCGCGGAAAACCACTGCCGTCGGCAGGTTGGGGTCGCCGGTTTCCGTGACCACGGTGGGCTGGAACAACGCCTTCGGAGCCACGGCGTTTTCCACCTCTTTGGCCTGGCGTGGTGTGCGCGGCTCAAAGGTCACCCGGTCCTCGGGAAACATGTCGGCCAGGGCCAACATGCTCGACAGGCCGCCGGTCAGTCCCGGGGTGATGTGGATGTCGTAGTCGCCCCGAATGGTCGGCTCGAACTCCGGATACCACCGGGTCAGCCAGCGCATGATCTCGATGTAGCCGGCAAAAGCCCCGAACGTGGTCCAATGGGTGTCGGTGCGGTAATAGGCCAGGGCCCCTTTCTTGACCGTGAGCATGGTATCGCGCAAATCAAGGACATTGACCCCGGCCGCCTGCAGCGCGTCCACCAACTGATTGGTGCGGCTTATGGGACTGACCCGGTTGTACTGCGAGGGCAAAAATTCCGGATACACGGTGTGCTTGTTGGGAGCCACCACCATCAGATAATGAATACCCCGGGCGTCCAGGGCGTCCTGGCGCTTCCGGTAGACCTCCACCCATCGGGCCAGCTCCCGGGCCGAGAACAGGCGGCTGGACCGATAGTCCTCCACCACGTTGAGTTCGGTGTTTTCCTGGGCCAGAAACAGCCAGTTGCCCTTGCCCTTGATGACCGTCTGATAGTGCGATGAGGATTGCAGCACGAACAGGTCGAGCATGTTCTGCCAGCGCACCAACTGCTTGCGAAAGCCGTAGGTCTTTTCCAGGAAGCCGCGCTGCAGCACGTTGAAGGTGCGAAACACCTGGGACAGGGAGAAATCCGGCAAAGGCGTCGGATCGTTCTCCATGAGATCGACCGGCGGCGCAAAGTGAAACGTGTTTTCAACGCCCGGCAGGCAGATACAGACCAGAAATATGGCCACAGCCGCCATGTGGATGGCTTTGCGGCGAGAATTTGGAGACACGGTTTCGCTTTGTCCTAAAACTGAAAATAAATGAACGGGTTGTGGGTCCCGCTGGCCAGGGACATGGCGCAAAGCACAAACACTGCCGGCATGAACACCAGACTGACCAGGACTTCCACCCCGTCATCCACCGCCACCGGTCCGATCTGCCGTGTGGCCAGGACGCGCTCCCGCCATGCGAGCAGCCACGGCACGATGGGCGTTATGCCGACAAGGCCCAGGCACAGCACGATGACCACCTTGGGGTTGAGAAACAGCCCCATATGCCACACCACGCCGGACCCCTGGGCAAAACCGCCCAGGGCCTTGATAAAGGTCAGGGCCTGGGGCAGCGTCTCGGCCCGGAAAAACACCCAGGCCACCATCACCACCAGCATGGTGTAGGCATGGGCCACGATGGGCGAGCCCTTGGTCAGCCACTTGCCCAGGGGAAAGCGCTCAAGCACCGAGAAAAAGCCGTGGAAAAGGCCCCAGATGACGAAGTTCCAGCTGGCTCCGTGCCACAGGCCGCACAGGAAAAAGATGGTCACCAGATTGCGGTACATCCGGGCTTCGCCGCCCCGGTTGCCGCCAAGCGGGATATAGAGGTAGTCGCGAAACCAGGTGGACAGGGAAATATGCCAGCGCCGCCAGAACTCCTGGATGGAGCGCGAGATGTACGGGTAATTGAAGTTTTCCATGAACTTGAACCCGAACATGTGGCCAAGGCCGATGGCCATGTCCGAGTAGCCGGAGAAATCGAAATAAATCTGCAAAGTATAGCAGACGATGCCGAGCCAGGCCACCGGCGTGGTCAGATGCTCGGCCGGAATGGCGAAAATCTTGTCCGCCGGCAGGCCCACCACGTTGGCGATCAGCACCTTCTTGCCAAGGCCGATGATGAAGCGGTTGATGCCTTTGGAAAACCGCTCCAGGTCCACGAACCGGTGGGTGAGCTGGGACGCGATGTCCTTGTACCGGATGATGGGGCCGGCCACGAGCTGGGGAAACAGCGAAATATACAGGGCCGTGCACGGCAGCGACATCTGCGGCGGCGTCTGCCGGCGATAGATGTCCATCAGGTAGGATATGCAGTGGAAGGTGAAAAAGGAAATGCCGATAGGCAGATGCACCTGTCCAATGGTAATGGTCGGCAGACCGGCGGCATCAAGCACCAAATTGAGGTTGGCCACCAGGAAGTTCGTATATTTGAAGATGATGAGCAGCAGCAGGTTAAACGCAATGGCCACACCCATCTGCATCTTGGCGTTATTGCGCTCGTGGGATTTATATACCCATATGCCGAACAGATAGTTGGCGACGATAGACAGGAGCATGACGACGACATACTCGCCCTCGCCCCAGGTATAGAAAAAAAGGCTGGCCGCCAGCAGTATCCAGTTGCGCAGATGCACAAACCGCACGCTGAGGAAATAAGCCGCCAACACGACGGGCAGAAAATAGAAAAGGAATGATGCGGAGCTAAATACCATAGGTGCTTGTGGGGGTAGGGGTTGGCTGGCGCAAACGGTGCCGTGCGCCAGTGAGGACGGCCATAAACGGCGCGCCAGCCCGGGCTTGTCTCGCGGGTGATCGGTCTTACCCAAGGACTCCGGCTTTGACAACACCCTGCCGCACCCTTGGCAGACTACCGCTTTCCCGATACGGTCGGCCATGCGCAGCGAATCGTCCCCCCCCGAAATGGCCCGACTGCACCACCTTCTTGCGGCCCTCGGCCCCCAGCGCATCTGGCGTCCCGTCCCCGCCCCGGACGGCAGCCTGCTGGCCCCGGGGGACGGTTCGGACACCTCCGAACTCGAACGCTATATCGGCGACCTCGATGTGGCCGGAAAATCCGTGGCCGACCTCGGCTGCAACCTCGGCTATTTCACCTTCATGGCCCGCCGCCTCGGGGCCAGCCGGGTCCTTGGCCTGGACATCGACCCCGAGATCATCCACATCGCCAATGAACTCGCCGCCCTGCACCAGACCACCAACGTCGCCTTTCTGGCCGTCGACTTTCTGCGGCAGCCGCCCAAGGCCCCTTGCGACATGGCCATGCTGATCGACTTCATCGGCCGCCAGATCATCAGCAAGGGCCGGGTCGGACTCGTGGCCCAAGCGGCCAAGAACTGGGGACGCCGCGAACTGTTTTTCACCCTGCGCCCGATCTACCGCCTCGACGACCTCCCGGCCAGTCCCCAAGCCCTCGACGCCCACTACCCCGGATTCGTCCACGACAACGCCTTCCATCTGGCCGACGCCCTGGCCCAGGCCCTCGGGACCCGACTGGCTCCAGGCGCTACCT
>NZ_MLBG01000156.1 GCF_001936595.1 Desulfovibrio sp. DV | reverse complement strand
ATTCTCTCACGCCCGCACCCACCGCACACCACCCCACACGTTTACCCCCCCCCCTGTCGCAGGGGTCCGGGGGGATCATCCCCCCGGTGGGGTTCGGGGCAAAGCCCCGATTCGCCTTCTCCCGCTTCTCCCGCTTCTCCCGCGCGCACTGCGCACCGCAGGAAGCGGTTGCCTGTGGCGGGCCTCGGCGCTAGGTTTGGGACCGGGGGAAATGCCATGAAACGATGGACTGTCGCTATCGCTGTACTGATGCTGTTGGGGATGGCGTGTGGCCGGGGGATGGCGCTGGCGGCGGATGCCGGCTGGCAGCCTTTGGTCAACCGGCTGGCGGCCGAGGGGTTGGACCGGGTCTGGCTGGAGCGGTTGTTTTCGGGAGCGGCGGTGGAGTATGAGCCGTCGATCATGGCCCGCAAGGTGGACGCCATGGTGCGCAAGCAGTTCGAGCCGAAGCCCGCGCCGACCAAGAAAACGCTGGAAGCCAGCAACTACAGGTATTTTCTGACCTCGGCGGCCATTGACAGCGCAGTGCGGTATATCCGGGAGAATCGGGCGGCGTTTGACCGGGCGCAGCGGGAGTTCGGGCCGCAGCCGGAACTTATTGCCGCGTTTTTGCTGGTTGAGACCAAGCTTGGCACCTATCTCGGCGACCGCGACGCCTTAAGCGTGCTGGCCAGTCTGGCCCGGGCTTCGAATTTGGAGCAGATTTCACCGTTTATGAAAACGCTTCGGGGTGACGGCGACCGGTCGACCTATGCCGACTGGGCGGCCCGGGACCGCTCCGAGTGGGCTTACCGGGAGCTGGCGGCCTTGTTGCGCTATGCCTCGGCCAAGGGCCGGGCGGTGGGAACGATTCCGGGGTCCATTTACGGGGCCATCGGCATCTGCCAGTTCATGCCGTCCAATGCCTTGCGGTTTGGGGTGGACGGCGACAATGACGGGGTACTGGACCTGTTTACGCCGGCCGACGCCATTGTCAGTGTGGCCAGTTATCTGCGCGGCTATGGCTGGAAGCCGGGCATGACGCCGGCGGAGCGGGACAAGGTGGTCTATGCCTACAACCACAGCGACCTGTACGTGCTGGCCGTGACCACGGTTGCCGACCGCATCCGGGCGCGGTTGGGCGGTTAGTGGCCCATCCTTGAATAAGCGCATGCTTTTTCGAGGATACTGCCTGAGTAGAATGGGTCTTTTGCAAAGGCGGGCAGCGTGTTCAAGGGAGCAACGCGAGGGCCGGGGGATCAGGGATTGGGCACCTTGAAGAACAGCGGATCGGGTGTGCGGCTGGCCGAGAGGAAGCTGCCTTCGTAGTAGCCCTGATTGAATCCGTCGCGGTAGCCGGCGTAATAGACGCCCTGGGATGTCATGCGGCTGCGGTTTTGGCCGGAGCCCATGCGGCCCTTGGCCCGGGTGAGCATTTCCCGGCGCTGCCCTTCGAGGCTGGCGATACGCTCCCAGACCTCCTGGCGTCGATCAACGCCGACCTTCCCTTCATCCTTGGGCTTGGGGCTGCCCAGAAAGATGTAGGTCACGATGCCGATGATGATGATGAGCACCAGGATGTATTTCACGCCGCCAACCGCCCGGGGCAGGAGTCTGACGGCAGAAAGCGCCGACCGGACCTGATTCCCTTTTTCCTCTCATCGGAGCCGGCAGGGGCGCTCTTTAGACTGGGTCGGGAAAAGGCGGCAGATCTAGGCGCGGCTGGCCGGAACGCCGTGTTTTTTGAGCAGGGCGTAGAGACGGGAGCGGGACAGCCCTGAGATGTCGAGCATCCGGCTGATGTCGCCGCCATGGCGGGCGACGAGTTCGCGCAGGTATTGCGCTTCGCGGCTGTCGCGGAAATCCCGGAACTGGGGCAGGGGTGTTGCGGCGGACAGGCCCCACAGGCCGGAGGATGGGCCGGGGTCTTCGGTTTCGCCGTAGCGTCCGGTGACGCGGTTGCGGGCGGCCATGACCCGGATATGCAGGGGCAGGTGCACCGGGAGCAGGGCGTCGTCGGCCACGGCCAGGGCCAGGGCGCCTTCCAGGGTGTTTTTGAGTTCCCGGACATTGCCGGGCCAGGGATAGGCCAAAAGCGCCCGGGAGAATTCCTCGGACAGGGGCCGCGTGGGCAGGCCCTGGCGTTTGGCGGCCTGGTCGGCGAAGTGGGCGGCAAAGTCCAGGATGTCGTCGGGATGGCCGGCCAGGGGCGGCAGTTCGATGCCCACGCCCTGCAGGCGAAAGAGCAGATCCTCGCGGAAGAGCCCGTCCCGGGCCATGGCTTCCAGGTCCTGGTTGGTGGCGGCCACCAGCCGGAAATGGCAGGGCGTTTCCTCAAGCCCGCCCACGGGACGCACCCGGCGTTCCTGGAGCACCCGCAAAAAGGCCTTTTGCACGGACAGCGGCATCTCGGCCACTTCATCGAGAAACAATGTTCCGTCGTGGGCGCGCAGGAGCAGTCCTTCGCGTTTGCGGTCAGCCCCGGTATAGACGCCCTTTTCCGAGCCGAACAGCACGCTTTCGACGATGGAGGCGGGCAAGGCGGCGCAGTCCACCACCACGAACGCGCCGCCCCGGCGGGGGCTGCTGTCGTGGATGGCCTGGGCAAAGAGTTCCTTGCCCGTGCCGGTGGCTCCGGTGAGCAGCACGTTGACGTCGCTGGCGGCGGCCCGGGCGGCCTGTTCGACGCAGTGGGCGCGCCTGGGGTTGCCCCCGAGGATGCCCGGGAATTGAAAGGCGGCGGCCTGGCCGCTGACCCGGCCGCGCCGCCGGTGTTCCATGGCGCTGACCAGCGGGGCGGTCATGGTTTTGACCGTGGGCGGCTTCTCGATATAGTCCCAGGCCCCCTGGCGCATGGCCCGTTCGGCCCCGTCCGGGTCGCCCCAGCCGGTGATGACGATGACTTCCGGGCCGGAGGGGGAGCGGCGGATATCGCCTATGGCGTCGAGGCCGTTGCCGTCGGGCATCCGCACGTCGAGAAAGACCACGTCCACTTCGGCGTTGCCGGCCCGTTTGAGACCTTCGGACAGGGTCGAGGCCAGGGTCGAGGTATGGCCCAGCCGGTCCACCACCCGGGCCAGGGCGTCGCGGATGGTCTGGTCGTCGTCGATGATGAGCACGTTGCCCAAGGGGCGCCTCCGGGGCGTGCGGCTGGCCGCAGCGCGTGAGCCTTTTGGGATGACCACCCTGCCCCGAACTGTCAAGGGCCGCAGCCGCGCCGGGCTGTCGCCGACGGGCGCGTCCCTGGACAGTACGGCGTATTGTCCAGGGACGCGAGAGCAGGCAAAACAGGATGCCGGGGCTATTGGCCGACGCCGGGTTTTCGCGGCCAGCCGGACAGCCCGAAATCATTGGGCGGCACCACGTCGTTGACGTTCAGGGCCCGGGCTTTTTCCAGATTGGCCCGAGCGCAGGCATCGTCGCCAAGGCGCATGCAGGCCACCCCCAGATTGTAGTAGGCATCGCTCAGATAATCCACGCAAAGCGGCCTGGTCACGGCCTGTCTGAGGGCTGTTGCGGCGTCGGCGTTCCTGCCGGCAAGCAGCAGGTCCGTTCCCTGCTTGTACAGCATCATGCCTTCCTTCGACGAGCAGCGCCACCACGGCCGAGCCTTCTTGCCGGCCATGGCCGCACCGGCCCGGCGTCCGCCCATGGCGGCGTATTCGGCCTTGTCGAGCTTGCCATTCTTGTCGAGGTCGATCAGGCCAAAGACCACCAGGGTCAGACCGGAATTGAAGACCACGATTTCCTCGAAAACGATAACGCCGTCCTTGTTCTTGTCCACGGCGGCGAAAGGCGGTTTTTTCCAGGCATGGGCCGTGGCACCTATAACCAGGACCGACACCAGGACGATGAGGAGCAGCATCACGCGTTTCATGGGTCCCTCCTTTGGCAACAGGTTGGCGAGTCCAATGCTGCCCCCGTAGCACAAACGGGCTCTTTTGGGCAGGGGGTGGCGCGGTGGCACGGCAAAAAAAAGCGGGCCGAAGCCCGCTGTTCACCCACCCTGGCTGCACCGCCGATCAGTTGGGGCTGGAGGCCTGGGGCTGGCCCAGGCCGGCCACGGTGTCGGGCCGGGTGAGCTGGTCATTGGGCTGGCTGACGTACTTTTCAATGAGCGCCTGCCACAGCTTGTAGCCATCGGGGCGCAGGTGCACGCCGTCGGTGGTGAGGCTCTCATTCAAGGCCCCATTGACCGCAAAGTGGCTGAAAAGATCAATGTAGACGCAGTTTTGCATCTCGGCGCACAGAGCCTTTAAGCCGCTGTTGAGCTCGATGATCTTCTCATTGGACAGATCGGGCCGGTTGACCACCGGCAGCACGCTCTGCACGAAAATCATGGTCTTTGGCGATCCCTTGTTGATGCGCAGCAAGATCTCGCGGTAGCGGGCCAGGATGGCGGCGTTTGGGCTGTACAGCTCGTTTATGCCCTCAAGGATGAAAACCTTCTCGGGCTTCTGGCCCACCACCGGCCCCAGGCTTTTGAGAATCTTGGCCGTGGTGTTGCTGACCGCCGCCTTGTTCACCACGTCCTTGAACATGCCCATGTGCTTCCAGCCGGCGGTCTGGCTGCCGCCGAGAAAAACCGTCTTGGCCAGCGCCTCGGGCGCACCACAAAAAAACAGCGCCATCAAAACGACGCTCATACGCAACCAGGCCGCAACCATCACTCCCCTCTCCTTGCGCATACAACGTAAACCCCTTGGCCGCATCAATACGGGGCAGCAGGTAGCATGACTCGATGGGATTGAAAAGAGCCGTTTTCGCCCTACAGCCCCGGTATCATGGCCGTGTTGCCCCGGCTCAAACGACATCATATTGACAATAAATTTCAATAAAGGCACTTTTCAAAGTGGGCCACCCCCATCCCGGACAACCCTCAACCCCCCCCGAACGCCCGCACCGGAGCTTCCGGCGCGTGGGCCCGGGCAAAGAGTTGTACGCCCGATGACGCCCCCCGCCCTGCCCCGCCGCCTGCTGGAAGAGGCCATCGCCCAGCGTTCCCGCTGCCATCTGACCCTGCCTGAAACCGTTGCCGGTCTCAAAGAACTCGATTGCGCCATCCTGGAGGCCTCGAACCGGGGAATCCTGCTGGAAAGCGTGGGCAAGGCTGCGGCCGGCCCGCACTGGGTGGGACTGGAGGTCAAAGGCTATTTCCGGGTCGTGCTGCGCCGCCAGACCCTGGAAGAGACCTTTTACACCTTTGACAGCCGCATCCGGGCGGCAGCGGCCAGTCCGGCCGGCCTGGCCCGGCTGCGGCTGGCCGAGCCGGACGCCCTGGTCTTCGGGCAGCGGCGCAAGAGCCTGCGCCTGGAACCGGAGCGGGACCGGGTGCGCTCGGCCTTCTTCTGGCGCTATGACCGCAAAAGCGGCTTCAACCTGGACGCGCCGGCCCTGCGCCCGGGAGATTTCCAAAACGGTGCGGCCCGGTTGTCCAACATCTCGGCCGGCGGCATGTGCCTGGGCCTTCGCGCCACCCTGTCTGTTGAGCGCAATCTCCAGGTCGTTGCCGGCGACCGGCTGGTCATCCATCTGGAACTGCACGAACCCCGGACGCCAGAGGCCGGCGAATTCTGGATCGTGGCCAAGGTGCGCCACGTCGGCCTGGACCGGGCCACCCGGGAGCTCACGCTGGGACTCGAATTTCTGGCCCAGGGCAGTCTCGACGCCACGGCCGGCAAGATCCGCTGGCTGCCGGTGGAAGGCCACATCATCACCGGGCTGGCCGACATCCTCTACTTCTGGGACCTTGACCGGCACCGCGAACGGTTGGCCTGATCACAGCCCCGGAGCCTCGGCCCGGCGGCGCAGATCGTTAAGGGACAGGCCGCTTGAGGCCAGCACGGTCATACCGGCCAGGGTCACCGGGATGTACTGGAGCATGTGCAGGGCCAGCCCCACGGCAAAGGCCCGTTCCCGGTCCACTCCGAACCAGCCCAGCGCCAGCACTGCCGAGGCCTCGTAGACCCCCATGCCGCCCGGTGCGGCCGGCAGGGCAAAGCCCAGGGTGGTCACGGCAAAAAACGTCAGCACCAGGGTGGGGTCGAAGGGGAAGCCGGCCATGAGGCACAGCCCAAGGCCGCTGACGCTTATAAAGCCGGCCCAGGACAGCCCGGTCCACACCGCCAGACGCAGGAAAAATCCCGCCTCCATCCGCGTTTGCAAAAGCCCCAGCATCTCCCCGGCGAAAAGCCGCAGCCGCTCGCCCGGCACGAACCGCAGACAGGCATGGGCCGCACCCGGGCGCAGCTTGAGCAGCCCCAGAAAGGCCCAGCCCCCGCCGACAATGGCCAGCAACGGATAGAGGATGAGGTTTTGGCCCAAAAGCGCGGCCACGGCCACGCCCACGCACAGCAAGGCCGACAGATCGAAAAATCGTTCCCAGAAGACCGCTTCCAGGGCCTGCCCCAGGGAGATCGAGGCCTCCCGGCGCAGATAGACCGCCTTGGCCATCTCGCCCAGGCGGGCCGGCAGGACGTTGTTGATGCCAAGCCCCAGCAGACAGGCCCGCAGCCCGGTGGCCGGCCTGATGCGCGCCCCGGTCAAAAAACGCAGGCGAAGGCCCGGCACCAGGGTCGTGGCCAGGACAGCCAGCGCATACAGGCCCATGTCCCGGACCCGAAATTCGGCCAACACCTGCCCCAGACGGGCAAAATCCACGCCCCACAAGGCGTAGCCCAGACAGGCGGCGGCCAGACCAAAACGGACAACCAGGGACGCAATACGATGCATAGGCGGGACTTCCTTGTGCAAAAGGCCATGGAGACAGTCTCCATGGCCTTTTTCGCAACATCGGGCAAGCCGGGTTATTTCTTGGGCAGGGAGGCGTAGTAGGCAGCCAGATCGGCCACGTTCTCGTCAGACTGCTTTTTCATGATGGCGATCATGGCCTTATTCTCGCCTTTGCCATCTTTAAACGCCTGCATTTTGGCGGTCAGCGCAGCCGCGTCCAGGCCGTCGAGATCACCCTTGCTCTTGTGGCAGGCGCACCCCTTGGCCAGTTCGCCGCCCTTGGCCGGATCGCCCGCCGCCAAAGCCAACGCAGCCAGTCCGAAGACCAGTGCGGAAACCAGCAGACCAATACGTTTCATGAAAACCTCCTGGAGAGTGTGTTTGGGTTGCCCCCACGACGGCCGAACCTTGCCTGCTTCATACACTCCCGGAGTAAAAACACAATGCATCCAGCGCGTTTCCCTTGCTTTTCAGAAATTTTTGTTGCATTTCCCACAACCCAGAGTAGGCTTGCACGTCGTGGATATCCCCATGCAAAGGACGTTTCCCATGTTTTCGCGCATCATACCGGCCCTGCTTTCCCTGGCCCTCCTTGCGGCCTGCTCCCCGGCCACGTCCGGCAACGGCGTCAAGGACACCCTCAAGGAACATCCCGAAATCGTCCTCGACGCGCTTGGCGAACGCAAGGCCGATCTTTTTGCCCTGGTCATGGAAGGACAGCACGACTTCCAGGACACCCAGCGCCAGGCCCGCCAGGAAGCCGAGGTCAAAAAACCCCTGTCCCCGGCCATCGACCCGGCCCGGGCCATGCGCGGACCGGCCGACGCCACGACCACCGTGGTGGTCTATTCCGATTTCCTGTGCCCGTATTGCGCCCGGGGCGCGGTGACCCTGGGCGAATTTGCCGCCCGCCATCCGGATTCGGTGCGCATTTTATTCAAGCATTACGCCACCGACGAACTGGCCAAGCAGGCAGCCCTGGTCTACGAGGCCCTGGCCGCCCAGGACCCCAAAATGGCCTTTGCCTTCCACGATGCCGTCTTTGCCGCCCAGACCGAGGTCGAACAGGGCGGGGAGCCGGTGCTCTATGCCCTGGCCATCAAGCTTGGGGCCAATGTCGGCCAGCTCAAGCGCGATCTCAAACGGGCCGAACTGGCCAAGCGCATCGAAGACGACACGGCCGAGGCCCGGGCCTTCGGGTTCGACGCCACGCCGACCTTTGTCATAAACGGCGTGTCCGTGCGCGGAGCCGCCCCGCTTGACGAGTTCGAGGACGTGCTGCGCCGGGTGGCCCGCCCCGGGGGCCAGGAAGCCCCCTGCGCCGCCTGCGACAAGAAAAAGTCCTGATCCCGGGACCGCGACCAACGAGGCGGCAAGCTCTATGACCGTTGTGCCCAGACGTATCGCCGTGCCCATCGGCCTTGCCCTGCTGGCTGCCCTGCTTGTCCTGGCCCCGGGCCGGCCGGCCCGGGCGGAACAGCCGGTCCAGCCGGCCCTTGACGTGACCATCGACGAAGCCACGCTGGTGGTCATGCTCGATGACCTCATCAAATACTACGTCGAGGCCCGGCCGGCTGAAAGCCAGATCATCGCCCTGCTGCCGACCTATGAAAAGAGCAAGGACAGCGCCGAATACAAGAAGCTGCGCTTCCTGTTTGACACCTACCAGAAGGCCACGACCAGCCTCAACAATCTGGTCGATGTCCTCTACATCTATCTCAAGCTCGGCAACAGCCGCGAGAAAGACGTCAACGAGTACGTCGTCAACCGCAGCAAGAACATCATCACGTTCTTAAACAGCATGGTCTATCTCCTGACCACCCGAAACCAGGAGCTCGACATCAGCGGTTCAAGCGACGTGCAAAAGCTCTACGAGACCTATCTCGTGCGCCT
>NZ_MLBG01000155.1 GCF_001936595.1 Desulfovibrio sp. DV | reverse complement strand
ATGATCCCCCCCCGGCAGGGTCCGGGACAGCGTCCCGGCGGGTCCAGGGCAGCGCCCTGGCGGTTGCTTACGGCGTATAGGCCGGCAGGGTCTTTTCGCCGTCCGGGCCGGTGATGATGAAAACATCCAGACGCAGGCCCACGGGCAGCTCGGCCGGGGCGTCCACGTCGATCAGGGTTTCGAGGATGCGGGTATCGTTTTTCTCGGCCGGTTCGTCGGTGCGGATATTTTTCTTGCCAAGGATCCTGGCCACCCGGACCACGGTGCCGGTGAAGCGGCGCTCCCCGTAGGCTTCGGCCATGAGCACGACTTTCTGGCCGGGGCTTATCCGGGAGATGTCGCGTTCATCGACGTCGGCGCGCACGCGCAGCCGGCTGATGTCGCCGACGGTGACCACCGGGGTGTCGAAGGACACGGACACCATTTCGCCGGCCCGGCGGTGTTTGCGCAGCACCACGCCGTTAATGGGCGAACGGATGACGGCCTTGGCGGCCAGGGCTTGGGCTTCGGCCAGACGGGCGCGGGCTTCGGCGGCCTCGGCCATGGCCCGTTTGACGTCTTCCTCGCGGGCCGGGTCGTCCACGAGGCGGAAACGCTGCCGGGAGGCGTCCAAGCGGTCGGAGGCCACCTTGTATTCGCGTTCGGCCCGGTCGGCCTCTTCCTGGGAAAGCACTTCCTGGGCCAGGAGCCGACGGCGGCGCTCGTGTTCGATGCGGGCCACATCCGAGACGGTGCGGGCTTCCTGGAGGGCGGCCCTGGCTTCCTTGCGCTCCATATCGCGGGCTCCGGCCAGGACCTTGGCCAGGGCGGCCTCGCGGGCGGCCAGGGCCTGCTCGGCCGCATCGATGCGGGCGGCAAATTCGTCGGCCGCCAGCCGGGCCAGGATCTGGCCCTGCCTGACCGTGTCGCCCTCCTCGGCCGTGACTTCGGCCAGCTTGCCGGCGATGTCGAAGCCCAGGCGCATTTCCTCGGAGACCGGCTCCACCCGGCCGGGCGCGGCCACCCAGGCGGCGCTCCCGGCCTCGGCGGCGGCCGGGGGCGCTGCCGGGACAGAGGGCGCAAGGACGCCCGGGGCAACGGTCCTGGCCGGCGGGACGGCTTTTCGGGCCGTATTGCTGCGAAGCCACAAGGCCCCGCCGACGATCATGAAGGCGGCCACAAGGAGCAAGGCCGTGCGCTGCATCATAGTGGTTCCTGCCCCTGGCCGGTGATGCGGCCGTCTTCGATGCGGATGACCCGGTCGGCAAAGGCGGCGATGCGGGCGTCGTGGGTGACGATGACTACGCAGCGGCCATGACTGACAGCCAGCTCCCGCAGGAGGGCAATGACGGCTTTGCCGGTTTCGGAGTCCAGGGCGGCGGTCGGTTCGTCGGCGAGAAGGATTTCCGGCTCGGCGACCAGGGCCCGGGCAATAGCCACGCGCTGCTTCTGGCCGCCGCTTAAGTCCCGGGGCAGCACCCGGAACTTGTCGCCAAGGCCGACGGCCTCCAGGGCGGCCCGGGAGCGGGCCACGGCATCGGCCTTGCCGACACCGCGCAAATCAAGCGAGACGCGGACGTTTTCCTCGGCAAAAAGCGTGGGGAAGAGATTGTAGCCCTGGAAAATGAAGCCGAAATGGGCCAGACGCACCCGGGCCAGCTCGGCCTCGGGCAGCCCGGAGGCCTCGCGGCCCATGACGGCCACGCTGCCGCTGGTCGGGGCCAGGATGCAGCCGAGAATGGAGAGCAGCGTGGTCTTGCCGCTGCCGGAAGGCCCCATGAGCAGCACCACCTCGCCGGCGGCAACGGCCATATCCACGCCGCGAAGGGCCGGCACGGCCACCTTGCCCAGGGTAAAGGTCTTGGCCACCCGGCGGGCCTCAAGGAGCGGTTTGCCCGGCAACATGGTCAGGCCCCCCGGAAGACCATGGCCGGGTCGATGCTGGTGACCTTTCGGATCGACACCAGCCCGGCCGTCACGCACATGACGACGGTGAGAAAAAACAGGCCGACAGCCATACCCGGCGGCAGCAGGATGGAGGCCCCGCCACGCTCGGCCAGGGAAACCAGGAAATAGCTGATGGCAATGCCGAAGGCGTAGCCGACCAGGGCGGCAGCCACGGCCTGGGCCACGATGATGCGGTGGATGTAGCCGCCGGGCGCGCCCATGGCCCGAAGCGTGCCGAATTCCGGCAGATGGTCCACGGTGGTGGCGTAGAGGGTCTGGGCCACCACCACGCCGCCAACCACCAGCCCCAGGGAGGCGGCGATCAGAAGGGCCATGCCGGCCCCGGTGGTGAACATCCAGTAATACTGGGTTTTTCCGGAAAACTCCTCGCGGGTGAAAACGTCCACATCGGGAACACCGGCCGCGATGGCGTCGCGCAGGGTCTCGGCCGAAAGGCCGGCAACCGGGCGCACCAGCAGGTAGGTGCTCTGGCCCCGGGCAAAGCCGGCGTATTTGAGGCCGTTTTCAAAGGACGTAAACACGTAGGGCGAGGTGGTAAACGACCGGATGCCGCGGGTGAGCGCCACGACCCTGGCCCGGCGGTCGTTTATTTCGGCCCGGTCGCCAAGGCCGGTTATGCCGAGCTTGCCCAGGTAGAGTTCGTCCACGGCCACGGCGTCGGGCAGGCGCAGGGCGCTTTGGCTGCCGGCGGTCATCGCCCAGGGCCGGCCCAGGCCCGAGGCCGGATCAAAGCCCACCACCTCGATGGATTCCTGGCCGCCGGCCGGCTTTTTCCAGTTGGCAAAGCGCACGATGAACCGCTCGGCCCTGGCCACGCCGGGAATGCCGAGGACCTGATGGAATTTCTGATCGGGCAGGGGGTGGGTGACGTCAAAGTTTCGCACCCCGCGCGAGGCCACCCAGACCTCGGCCTCGGTGTTGTCGATGACACACGAGGTGGCCCGGGTGAAGCCGACAAAAAGGCCGCCCTGGACGGCGATGAGCACCACGGCAAAGACCACGCCGGTCAGCGTGACGGCCAGGCGCACGCGGTCGTGCAGAAGATTTCGCAGTGCAATGCGGATAATCATGGCAAGGGGCCGGCTTTCTTAGGCTCTGCCGGCCCCTTGGCGCTACCGCATCCCGGGGCGGCGGTAAAGGGGAAAGCAGCAGAACGAAAGCGGCGCTGCATCGCTGCAACGCCGCTTTCGCGAAAACGCGGAACGCCAAACCATCAGCCATCCAAGGAGGTTTCGGGCGGCAGCCGGTCGGGTGGAGGTTTCCCTGGCGTCTGCCCCCCGGGCACCGGGGTCATCTGGTCTTATACAAAGGCCGTGCCAAATGCGAAAAACGGCTGCAAGCGGCCCGGCAGGCCGCCTGGCCGCAAAAGGCCGGCTGCCAAAATGCCAACGCGCCCGACGATTGTGTAGGGCGCGCGACAATTTTGTAGGCCGGACCGGCGGCTACTGCATCCGCACCGCGCCCTCGCCGGCGAAAAAGACCGCCCCGGCCGGAGGCGGCCCCTTGGGAGCCACGGCGTTTCGCGCCTTCTGGGAGCCGAAGATCGCCTTGTAACCAAAGGAAATGGCATAGTTGCCGGCCGCGTCGCCAGCCGGGGACAGGTCGAATTCAAAGGGCACGACCGCGCCCTCGCCCAGGGCCATGCCCTTGTAGGGCTTTTCGCTCGTGGCAATGACCTCGCCGGCCGGATTTCGCAGATAGGCGGCCAGGGTCAGTTCCTCCAGGCGGTCCACCCAGGGCGGCAGAGCGTCGACAATCGGCACGGCCCGGCCGTGGATGCGGTAGCCGTCGCCGGCCGGCTTGCCGGTGAATTCAAACCGGAAATACTTCATGGCCAGGGTCGTGGGCGTGGCCGCCACCACCGGCCGGGACTCCAGATGCGACACCGTGGTGCGGGCGCAGCCGGCCAGCAGGCCAAGCAGCAGCCCGGCCAGGACCACAAGCCTGCACCCCCCAAACAATCGCGCGACATCCATGTCTCCCCCCTTTACGCGGTCCGGCCTCATGTTGCGTTCGGTCATTTCCGGTCAACGCGCCGCTATTTCCCGGGCGGGCCGGCCAGGATCATCTCGGCCAGGGTCAGGTCCACCTTGGGCGGACGGCCGGGCCGGCTGCCCCACAATTCCATCTCCAAAGCCGCCAACCGGCGCAACAGCGGCGTGCGGTCCATGGCCTTGCCCCCGCCGGCGGCGGTCAGCTTCTGGCACGGGCCGCAGCCCGGAAATTCGCGGATGCTCATGCCGGCCAGCAGCACGTTGGGCACGCCGTGAAGCCGGCAGATCATGAACCGGTGCTGGTAGAGGCCGCACAACCCGTCGTCGTTGACCGGGCACATGGCCGTTGGCGTCTGCCCGTGGGCGAGGCTCTCGCGCACGGCCTCGACATAGGCCCGGGCCCTGGCCTCGTAGGCTTCCCGGCGCTCGGGCGCAAGCTTGGCCAGGCCCTCGTGGAGATAGAGCCACTCGGCATGGGTGTGGTGCTGAAAAAAACTCACGCAGCAGTTGTCTGCGCAGCCGGCGCAGTCAAGCCCGGTAGCGGCAGCGGCAGCGGCATAGGCCGCGTCCATGTCGGCGTAGAGCGAGGCCAGTTTTTTAAGCACCCCACGGGTGCGCGAGGCTGGAAACGATGCGGTCACGACTGGATTCCTTGCAAAATGTGTTCGAGGCAAGTCTCGGGCGTCACCCCGCAGCTCACCACCGTGACATCGGCGGCAGCGGCGTACAGGGGTTGGCGCTCGGCATAGACATCGGAAAGGGTCATGCCCCGGGGCATGACAAAGGCGCGCTGCCCGGGATCGCCCACCCGGGCCAGAAACGTGGGCAGGTCGATGGACAGATAGACCACCGGCCCCATGGCTTTCAGCCGCTCCATGGCCCGCGCGCCGTAGACCACAGACCCTCCCGTGGCCACCACGCAGCGCTTGAGGCCAAGCCCGGCCACCACGGTTTCCTCGATGGTCAGAAACCCGGGCAGCCCGCAGCGCTCGAGGATGTCCGGCAGGCGCGCCCGGCAATGGGCCTCGATCAGGCGGTCGGTGTCCAGGCAGGCCCAGCCCAGTCGCCGGGCCAGCAGGGCGGCCAGCGTCGATTTCCCGGCCCCGGCCATGCCGATAAGGCTCACGCACCGTTCATCCGATACCCGGCCGAGAAGTGTGGGTTCCATGCCTGCCGCGCCCCGTTCCCCTGTTGTTTGCCCATCCTAGCCTATTTCCGGCGGAATTCAAACACGCACCATCCGACGTTGTCAGCAGGCCGGCCTTTGGCTACAAGGATGCTCCCGACGACGCGCTTCGCTGTCGGGACGAGGAAGGCCATGTCGGAAAATTCGCTCCACATCATCTCTGCCTACGTCGAGGACGCCAGCGCCCTGCGCCTGCGGTTTTTCGCCGAGAACGCGGAACTCGTCGACAAGACGGCCCGGACCATGGCCGTATCCCTGGCCCGGGGCGGCAAACTCCTTTTTTGCGGCAACGGCGGCTCGGCTGCCGATGCCCAACATCTGGCCGCCGAGTTCGTCAACCGGTTCGAACTCGAACGCCCGCCCCTGCCGGCCCTGGCCTTGACCACCGACTCATCCATCCTTACCGCTATCGGCAACGATTACGGCTACGACCGGGTGTTCGCCAAACAGGTGCAGGCCCTGGCCGCGCCGGGCGACGTGGTGGTCGGCATCTCCACCTCGGGCAACAGCCCCAATGTCCTGGCCGCCCTGCGCGCCGCCCGCGACAAGGGCTGCGCCACCGTGGGTCTGGCCGGACGCAACGGGGCCATCGTGCCCCTTTGCGACTATGCCCTGCTCGTGCCCCACGAACGCACGGCGCTCATTCAGGAAGTGCACATCACCATCGGCCACCTCCTGTGCAAGCTCGTGGACCACTACCTCTTCGAGGCGGTCATGGAGCTTGGACCCTATCTCGAAGACCGATAAGACGACGCCTCCGGCCCCAGGCCGGCCATGCCCCAAGGAGCCTTTGCCATGCCCATGTACGAATACTGCTGCAACAAATGCGGCGCACAGTTTGAAGAGATCGTTTCCAGCTCGGCGACCACCACGCCGGCCTGCCCCAAATGCGCCTCGGGCGACACGAAAAAACTCATGTCCGCCTGCCGCACCCGCACCGGTGCCGGCCAGACCGGGGCGCGCACGGCCACGTCCTCAGGCGGCGGCTGTTCCGGCTGCGCCGGCGGCAACTGCGCTTCCTGCCACTAAGAGACCCGCTCCAGGCAACCCCGGAAACCGGCCCGCACCCGGTCTTTTGCAAACGGCGCTGGCCGGTCCACGCCAAACCCGCTCCCGAAGCGCCCGGATATATATGCGCCAAACACTCGTCATCGCCACCCGCGGCAGCAAACTCGCCCTGTGGCAGGCCAACCATGTGGCCGCCCGGCTGCGCGAAACCTACCCGGGCCTGACCGTCGACCTGCTGCCGATCAAGACCAAGGGTGACATCATCCTCGACGTGCCCCTGGCCAAGGTTGGCGGCAAGGGCCTGTTCGTCAAGGAAATCGAGGAAGCCCTCCTCGACGGCCGGGCCGATCTGGCCGTCCATTCCATGAAGGACGTGCCGGCCGAACAGCCCGAAGGCCTCGTGGTCGGCATCATCCCCGAACGCCAGGACCCCTGCGACCGCCTGCTGTCCGTGGCCTACGACTCCCTGGCCGCCCTGCCGGCCGGGGCCACCGTCGGCACCAGCAGCCTGCGCCGCAAAGCCCAGCTCCTGGCCCTGCGCCCGGACCTGTCCATCATCGACCTGCGCGGCAACCTGGACACCCGGGTGGGCAAGCTCCTGGACGGCCAGTTCGACGCCATCATCGTGGCTGCCGCCGGACTCAACCGCCTGGAGCTTTCCGCGCCCAAGTCCGTGCGCCTGGGGCCGCCGCAGTTCCTGCCCGCCGCAGCCCAGGGGGCGCTTGGCCTGGAATATCGCCTGGACGATCCGGAAACCGCCGCCATGCTGGCCTTTTTTGACCACGCCGAAAGCCATGACACCGTGGCGGCCGAACGCGGCTTCCTCGCCCGCCTGGAAGGCGGCTGCCAGGTACCCATTGCCGCCTACGCCACCCTCAGCGGCGACACCCTGCACCTCGAAGGCCTGGTGGCCGATCCCGAAACCGGCAAGACCTTCCGCGACGCCACCTCCGGCCCGCGCACCCAGGCCGTGGCCCTGGGCCAGGCCCTGGCCGACACCGTCCTGGCCATGGGCGCAAAAACCATCCTCGACGCTGTCTATACGAGCAACACCTGACGCATGGCCAAATCCATCGTCAAAAATCTGCTCTTCGGGCTCGTGGCCGCCGGCATCCTGGCGGCCATGGGCACCATGGCGCTGCAAAGCCGCCTCAACGTCCACCCCGACGAGCTCGACCACGTCAACGCCGGCCGCTATTTCATCCAGTACTGGGATTTCCCGGCCCTGGACGACCCCAGGCTCTCCAATACGTTCAGCAACTACGGCGTCACCTACCTGCAGCAGCTCGATGTCGTCTATTTCTTTGCCGGGAAATTTGCCAGGATTGTCGGCCCGTTCGTCGCAGCGGACTACATCGCCCTGCGCTTTTTCAACATCTTTCTCTTCGCCGTCCTCATGGGCCTGTTTCTCCGGCTGCCGGACGACCGTAAAATTTCCTTCCTGCCGCTGTTTATCACGCCGCAAATCTGGTACGTTTTCAGCTATTTCAACGGCGACGCCTTTCCCATGTTCCTGTCGTTCTGCATGGTCTACGCCGTGGCCCGCCTCGATCCGCCGGCCATCCCGGGCTCTGCCGGCGAAAACGCCGCCCAGACGCGCCGGCTTTTGGCCCTGGGCGTGCTGCTTGGCTTCGTGTGCATCTCCAAACAGAACTACTACGTCCTGGCCGGCTTCACCCTGGCCTTTTTTGGCGTGTGCGGCCTCGACGCCCACAACTTCAAAGCCGCCGCCAAAAACGCCGCTCTGGTCTTTCTCGTGGCTGCCACGCTTTTTGGCGCGCGCTGGGGCTACAACGTCTACGTCAACCGCACCGTGCGGCCCGAAGTGCCCACCCTAAACGCCGAAAAGTACGCCATCAAAGACTACAAGCCCTCCTCCCAGGAAGCCGGCACCCAGTTCTGGGGCCTGCGGATGCGCGAACAGGGCCTGACCTACCCCCAACTCTTCTCCATCTGGACCTGGCATATCTGGACGTTTCGCACCTCGTTTGGCGTCTACGACTACATGAAAATCTATGCCCCCTTCATCTATTACCGCTACGTCGGCTACGTCTTCTGGGCCCTGGCCGGCGCCCTGGCCGTGTCCCTGGTCCTGCACGGCGGCCGGGGGGGCATTCCCGCGCTCCTGGTCTTCCTCATCTTCGCGGGCCTGACCGTCTTCCAGTCCACCTGGCACTCCTGGGTCAACGATTTCCAGGCCCAGGGGCGCTATCTGTTCCCCATCGGCGCCATGGCCGGCATGACCCTGGCCCGCTTCGCCAAGGCCGCCAACCGGACCCTGCCCGTCACCGGCGTCCTGGCCGCCGCCATGCTGGTCCTGTCGCTCTACTCGTTTTTATGGGTCGGACTGCCGCAGATTCCGAAATAGCCCTGGCCGGGACGCTGTCCCGGACCCTGGCAGGGCGCTGCCCTGTACCCGCCGGGGGGGATCTTCCCCCCCCGGACCCCCTGAAAGGGGGTGCATGGTGTGGACGGGGTAAGGAACT
>NZ_MLBG01000154.1 GCF_001936595.1 Desulfovibrio sp. DV | reverse complement strand
AGCCGGCGAGGCGGTTGTCGTGTGCCTGCACGGACTTTATCACAATCCGGCTGCCTTTCTGGCCCTGCGCCCGGCCCTGGTGCGGGCCGGGTTTACCCAGGTCCTGGTCCCGGGCTACGCCAGCCATGGCACGGACTTCGAGACCGAGGCCCGGCGCATCGCCGCAGCTCTTGGCCGGAGTATTCCGGCCGAGGCCCCTCTTTGTTTTCTCGGCCACAGCCTGGGCGGTCTGATGGCCCGGCATCTGGCCGCCCAGCCGGAGTTTTCCCGGCGGACCCTGGCGGTGGTCACCCTGGGCACGCCCCACCAGGGAAGCGCCCTGGCCCGGTTGGCCGTGGGCCGCCTGGGCCGGTCGCTGGTTCCGGGCAGCCCGGTTCTGGCCCGCATCGCCGCCCTGGCCGATCCATCCGGGGCCACGCTTGCGGCCCTGGTTTCGCCGGTGGACAATCTGGTGGTGCCCGACGGCGGGCTCGATCCGGCCCGGCCGGGCTGGCAGGTGGTGGCCACGGCCCCGGTGGCCCATGTGGCCATGCTCTACCACCGGGGCGTCATCGCCACGGCGGTCAGCCTTTTGGTGCGGGCCGCGCAGCAAAAGTCCGGTCACAAAGTGTAGGCGGAGGCGGCCCGGGCAGGCCCCTGCTCCTTTGCCAGTGTGGATTGTGGAGCAACGGCTGCAGCCAACAGCCCGGGCTGTGGCCTGGGCGCTGGCTCCTTACGCTGGGGGCTTGCCGTGCATCTGGGCCACGAGTTCTTCCAGGGACACCTCGTCGTCGATGCGGTAGGGCTCGTAGGTGGTGCCGGTGTCGAGGTCCTCAGCTGCGGACACGGTTGGCGGAGACGATACCGGCGTTGGGCCGGTCGCGGTCCGTTGGCTGGCTTCGGCCGGCCGCGGGAGGGCCTCGGCCGGGCGCACCAGGGGCAAGCCCGGCTTGGTGGTGGCCCGAAAGACCAGGGTCGGCGGAGTCAGCCGGACCTTGGCGCCGAGGAACTCCTCGCGGTAGCGCTCGAAGGTGAACATGTTTTCCGTGCGGCCGGCCTGCTGGATGTTCTCGATCTGATTGAAGCGGTTTTCCCGGATGATATTGCGCAGGGCCGGGGCGCTTCGGGCGATGGACAGGACCGGGACGCGAAACCCGGCCTTGGCCGATAGCTCCAGATGTTGCACCACCACGGCACTCAGGCACGAGGCCAGTTGCGAGCGTACGAAATCCTGGGCATCGGCGGTAAAGGCGTTGCACAGGCGAAGGAGCGCCTCCTCGGCCGTGGCGGCATGGAGTGTGGCAATGACCAGATGGCCGGACTCGGCCGCGTTTATGGTCAGGCGCATGGTTTCCGGCTCGCGCAATTCCCCCACCACGATGACGTCGGCGTCCTCGCGCAGCACGTCCTGCAACCCCTGCTCGAAACTCGGGAAATGCGCTCCCAGTTCGCGCTGGTCGACCAGGGCGTGTTCGGAGGCGAACCGGTATTCGATGGGGTCTTCCAAGGTGACGATATGGGCGGGCCGGGTTTCGTTTATCTCCCGGATCATGGCCGCGATGGTGGTGGATTTGCCGTTGCCGGTGGGGCCGCAGATGAGGATCAGGCCAAAGGGCAGGGCGCACAGCTCCCGCAGGGAGGGGTGGAGGTTTAGGGCCTCGAAGTCCGGGATGGCCGAGGGCAGAAACCGGATGGCCAGACTCAGGCCGTCGGCGGTGTGAAAGGCATTGAGCCGCATCTGGGCGTCGGGGAAGTGGGCCGAGAAGTCCACGGACCAGCGCTCGGCCAGGATGCGCCGCTGGCGTTCCGTGGTCAGGTTTCGCAACAGGGCGTCGAGTTCCTCGGCGGCAAAGGTGATGTCGCGCTGGAAATGGAGCTGCCCGTTTTTGCGGGCAGCCGCCGGCTGCCCGGGCCGCAGGTGCAGATCCGAAACGTTGTTGCGGACGCAGGATGACACGAGCCTGTTGAATTTTTCCATAGAGAACAGATTGTTATTTGTCATTTTTGGTTACGGTGAAGGTGGCGGCCTCGCCGCTGGCCCGCAGTTCCGGGGCGTACATGGCCTCGGCCTGGGCCGGAGGCAGGCTGAAGACGCCGGGAGTCACGGCCCGCAGCAGGGCGTAGTGGATCTGCCAGGTGCCGGCCGGCAGGTCGGTGAACAGGAGGATGCGGTCGTCGCGAAGATCGAGATAGGCGGCCTTGGCCTTGTCGTCCTCGCCCATCCAGGGCAACCGCTCGGTGGTGTCCAGGCGGGGATTTTCCACCTCAAGCCCGGCCGGAAGCAGATTTTCCAGCACCACGTTGGAGACCGGCCCGGCTGTTGCCCGCACGGCGAATTTGACCACGACCAGCGCGCCCTGGGGCACGGTGTTGCCGGCAAGCGGCTCGCCGTTTCGGGTCAGGTAGGTCCGGGCCACTTCCAGGCCGGCGGCCTGGGGCGCATAGGCGGCCGGGGCCGGGATGCCGCGGGTGCGCACCGAGTAGTAGCAGCTGCCCGGCTCGAAGCCCTGGTTGACGCTGATGCGCAGATCGCCGGGTTCGCCGATGCCGCGAAGGCTTAGGACCTTGCTGTTGGAGAAATCCGACAGCAGGCCCGAGCCGGCAAAAAGCTGGCCGGAGAAGGGTTTTTGGGCTTGCTGGCGGGCGTAGAACTTGCCGAGCGCCAGCAGGGCAAAGGCGTTTTCCTGGGTGGAGGGATAGGCCTCGCCTTCAAGGAGCCGTCCGACCTCCACGGCCAGACTGCCCAGGCGCGGATCGGCCGGGGCGGCGTCTATGAGGGCGGCCAGATAAAGGGCCTTGTCGCGCAGGGTGGAGTCGAGGGTGCCGCCGCTTTCCTTGTGCGGCTCACCCGACGGGGCCGGGCCGGCCACCAGGATGTCGGCAGCCCGGGTGTTGCCGACGGCAGCGTAGGCGGCGCCCAAAAGGCCCTTGGCATCGGCCGGCAGGGCCTTGCCGTGGGCGTCGCGCAGATTGTCCATGGCTCCGATATCGGCCCGGCCGGCCTTGGCCTGGACATAGAGGGCGTAGGCCGCAAGCTTCTGGCCGTCCGGGGTGTCGAGCTTGGCTTCGCGCCCGGTTTCGGCGGCATAGCGCAGGGCCTGGCCCAGCACGTCCTTGTCCACGGGATAGCCGGCCCCGGCCGCTTCCACCAGGAAGTGGGCGGCATAAAGGCTCATCCAGGGCTGGGGCTCGTCGCCGCCGGGCCACATGGAAAAGCCGCCGTTATAGAGCTGCATCCCGGCCACCCGGCGGATGGCCGAGAGGATCATGGCCGCCGGATTCTCTTTCTCAAAGGCCGCCGGGTCCATGGCCCGGGCCAGATCGGCGAAGTAGAGGAGCGGGAAGGCCTTGGACGTGGTCTGTTCCAGGCAGCCGTAGGGGTAGCCGAGCAGGGCTTTTAAATTCCCGGTGAAGCGGATCAGCGGAAAGGCCCCCACGGTGACGTCCCGCCGGGCCGTGCCGGGCAGGAATTCCCCGGAGGCCAGTTCCGGGATGGTCAGGCTTGCCGTTTCCAGGCTGCCCGAGCGCACCGAGGTCCGGGCCGGCAGCGGCGAGCGCACCGGAATGGTGGCCGAGTCGGTGCTGGTTTCCCCGGCCCCGGAGACGGCGACGGCCAGGGCGGCCACGCCCTCGTTTTGTCCGGCGGTCAGGGTAAAGGGCACCGAGGCCGTGGCTCCCCTGGCGATGGCCACGCTTTTCGGGGAGTCGGCCACGCTGGCCGGGCCGGAGACGGTCAGCGTCACGGTGAACGTGCCGTCTTTGCCCGTGTCGTTTTTAACGGTCATGGTCGTTTGCGCCTTGTCGCCAAAGGACAGGAAGCGCGGGAACGACGGCAACAGGACCAGCGGGCTTTTGACGATGGTCTTGGCTTCGGCCGAGGCAAAACGCCGGCCCGAGATGCCAACGGCCATGAGGCGCACCTGCCCCTGGAATTCCGGGATGTCAAAATGCACGGTGGCCTTGCCCGTGGGACCGACAGACACCAGACCGGACCAGAAGGCCACGGTCTTGGCGGCCGGGCTTTGGGAGCGCACAAAGCCCGACAGGTCTTCCAGGCCGTCGCCGCCGCCGGCCAGGGCCTTGCCGAGGAGCGGGGCCACTTCGGGCAAAAGCAGGGCAAAGGTGTCGCTGGTTTCCACCTGCAACTGGCGCTTGGCATAGAAGGCGGCAAAGGGGTCCGGGGTCTTCTGGGCAATAAGCTGCAAGATGCCCTCGTCCACGGCGGCCACGGTGACGATGCTGCCGGGGGGGGCGCTGACCTCGGCCGTCAGCGTCGTTCCGGGCCGGATCTCGGCCGGGGCGGCAATGGCCACCGGCAGGCGGCCCGAGGCCTTGTCCACGCCGATGGGAACCGCGCCATAGGCCCGCGACGGGCTGCCGGACACCACGTCGCCCACTTTGCGCACGAGGGTTGCGGTCACGTACACGCCGGGCAAATACTCGGGCTTGACAGGGATGACGATTTCGCCGGTGTTGCCGCGCAGATCAAGGATCTGGACGTCGTGGATGGCCGAACCTTCCACGGCCACGAGCAATTTGCCGGCAAAAGGCGCGCGCACCTGCAACCGGGCGTTTTCCCCGGAGGCATAGTCGGTCTTGTCGGGCTTGAGTTCGATGCGGGCCGGATTTTCCATGGCCCAGGGCGAATAGCCGAAGCCGCCGGCATAGAATTCCAGCTGGGTGGACGCGCCGGATTCCGGATCGGCCAGGGCCACCCGGTAGCTGCCAAAGGACGGCGGGGTAAAGTTTACCCGGCCCTTGCCGCCGGTAAGCGGCACATCCTTGGTGTCGATGACCTTGGGATCGCGCACGGACTCGTATTTAAGCGACCCGTCCGGGCCTTTGCGCAGGACCGTTTGCCACTCGTCGCGGTAGAGTGTGGCCGTCAGCGAGGCCGTGGCGGCCAACTTGCCGCCTGAGGCCACAGACACGCAGTCAAGGGACAGGGGCTTGCCCGGACTGACGGCCTCGCTGGCCAGACGTTTGAGGCCCGGATAGGCTGGATAGACATGCACCGGCAGCCGGACCAGGCCGGTGACGCCCCGGCCGCCGCCCTCGCGCACCCGGGCGGTCAGGACCGCTTCCAGGGCGGCCGGCGGGGACAGGTCACCGGGCAGCTCGGCTGCGAAAGCGAGCTTGCCCTCGGCGTCAAGCGTCCCTGTTTCCTGGAAAAATTCCATATCTTCAAAGCTTCGTTCCGGGTCGCCAAACACGTATTGCTCAAAGCCCTTGGGGGCAAAGGCCGCCTTGACGAGCCGGCCCCGGGCTTCCACCGGCAGATCGGCTCCGGGCGCGCCAAAGAGATAGCGCCCGGCCACGGCAAAGGACACGGGTTCGCCGGCAGCGGCCGTGGCCGTCTCGGATGTGACCGCCACGCTGATACGATCCGGCACGAATTCTTCCACCTGGAAGCGGTACTGGCCGATAACCGTCTCGCCGGTCAGCAGTTCCAGGGTGTAGGCCCCGGTCAGGGACTGGGTCGGCAGGGCCTGTTTGAGGCTGACCGCGCCCTCGGCCCCGGTGACGGCGGCCTGTTCGCCGATCTTGCGGCCTTGCGGGTCGGACAGCCGCATGAGCACCGGCATGGAGGGCGGCACGCTCAGGCGCACGTCGCGCACCACGGCCAGCCCTTCCAGGGTCTCGCCCGGCCGGTAGATGTCGCGCTCGCCGTAAATAAAGGCGGTGTAGCCGGCTGCCGGCATGACTTCGCCGCCAACATTGAGGCCGCCCTCGTCCACCCGGAAGCGGTCGTAGAGCAGGAAGCTCGTGTCCGTGCCTTTTTGGACGACGATCAGGTACGGGCGCTTGTCCGAGGCGGCCTTGGCGTCGATTTTGGCCCGGAAAAGACCCTGGGCGTCGGTCGCGCCCGAGGCCAGTTCCTGGTTTTGATGGGAGAGGACCTTGACCGAAGCGCCGGCCATCGGGGCGAGGCTGGTCATCGAGGCCGTCCAGACCAGCAGGTCGCCGGGACCGGTTTTGGCCACGATGCCGATGTCGGTGATGCAGATGAAGCGCTGGAAGCCTTCGAATTTGCCGGGCACGGTCAGGGCCATGCGGTAGAGGCCGGGTTCGTGGCCCTGGATGTATTTTTCGAGATTAAGCGGCGTGATCTCGGCGGCGTTGTTCTTGTGGCGCAGGGGAACGCGGTCGCTAAAGATCCGGTCGCCCAGGTTGGAATTTATCCCGCCGCCGCCGTAGGCATCCTCAAAGGCGGAATAGTCCATGGTGAAAAGCGGGAACATGTTGTTGAAATAGACCCGGTCGATGGAGACTTCGGCGGCTGTGGCGTTGACGCTTTTGACGGCCAGATTCTTGTAGCCGTTTCGGGACAGGAACAGGCCCTGGTCGCGGAAATCGACCGACGGTTCGAGGTCCGGGATACGCACGCTGCGCTTGACCGTGGCGTCGAGCACGGCCCCATCGGCCGCGACCAGACCCTTGTCCAGGGTGACGGTGTATTCGCGCCCCGGCTCGAAGGGGCCGCTTAACAGCAGTTCCGCGCCGTCTGCGGCCAGTTCCGAGGCGATATCGGGCTCGAGGCTGATATGCCCGGCCGTGTCCTCGCTTGGCTCAACCGGGGTGGACAGGGTGAGTCGGATGGTGGCTGCGCCTTCCTCGGATGCGGCCTTGACCTCGCGCAGGCGCAGATGCGGATCGAGCACCACGGGAATGACGGCCACGGCCTCGCGGGTCAGGGCAATGTTGCCCTTTTCCGGGCGCACGCCCGGGGTGACCACGATCTTTACGTCGCGCTGCTGCGGCGTTTTTTCGATGGGATCGGACACGAAGCCGAGCTTTTTGGAGCCATAGGTGGTGGTCAGGGATACGGCCACCGGCTTGGACGGGTCCCGGGGGTCGATCAACTGGATATGGTCGGCCAGGGCCTTGGGATCAACCGATCGGTTAAAGGCCGCCTCGCCGCGGACCACCACCAGCGCGCCGCCTTCGGGAGCCGGTTCGAGGTGGGCGGTCAGCCGGGCCACCTCGAAGCTGCCGTAACTGGCCGGCCACGAATCCTGGCCGGCCAGGGTCTGGGGCGGGGTGAGCAGGGCGGCGGGGGCAAACTTCACGGTATAGGTGGTGGCCTGGGCAAAGCCGTCGGTCGGCTCGAAGCGCAGCATATAGGGCGACACCCAGGTCCAGCGGCCTGGGATGGGCGGTTCGATGGACGCGGGGTCGGCCGCCGGGGAAGCGCCTTCCCTGGCTCCGGCCACGGGCCGGTCGAAGGCGGCGAGCAGGTAGCGGCCGCGCTCGGGGTCCATGGCCAGCCCGGCCACGCGCACGGCGTCCAGCGAACCCGGGGAGGTCGGGGTGGCCTTGGCCGCCGGGGCGGTTTCAGTCGGGGCCGGAGCCGGAGCCGGAGCCGGAGACGTTGGCGTCCGGTTTAACAGGAAGAATTCACCGGCTGCGATGACAACAAGAACCGCGATAAGCCAGTTTTTCCAGGTCTGCCGCGAGCCGCTTACGGGAACATCGTTCATGCCGGCCTCCAATTGTCCCATTCATACCCGCGTGCCATATTTTTTCAACTGCGATGATGGGAAATGACACGTTTGCAAAATGGCAAGGCTCTGATACCCGGGGGGTATTCCGTCAAGGAGGCCCTATGCATCGAGTTTTCTCCCCCCTGGTGACGCTTGCCCTGTTGCTCGGCGGCCTGATGGCTGCGCCGGCATTGGCCGAGGCCCAGGATGAAACCAGAAAAACCACCGTCTACGGCATGTTGCACCAGAGCGCGCAAGGCGGCATCGAGTTGACCAGCCCCCAGGAACCCGGCGTGGTCTATGTCCCATTTGACCGGGGATCGATCATGACAACGATGCTTGACATCAAGGTGCGGGTGCGCGGGGTCGTGCGCGAGAGCGTGGTGCGCCAGGGCAAGACCTACAAGGTGCTGGCTGTTGACGACGTAACACCCATGACGGCCGAGTACGGGGCCACCACCATCGAGCGGGGCAAGGCGGTTGGTCTGCCCGGCACGGACCAAGCCGAGGTCCATGCCTATTACAATAAGACCTGCTATTTCTTCCCGCGCTATGCCGTGGTGGAGACGCTGGCCAATTATACCGACGGCCACACCCTGCGCGTCCTGGCCCACAGTACAGCGGATTCGCCGGACGCGGTGTGCGAGATGCAGCAGGGCACGCCGCTTTTCGAGGTTCCAAACGGCGGTGATTTTGCCTTTGACGGGCTGGCCGGGGACACGCTCTTTGTGCAAAACGGCCAGTCCGACGCCATCCATGGGCTTATGGCCGTCAATCTGGCCGGGCAGAAGCAGACGCTCGATGCCACGGTGGCGCCCGGGGCGCATGTGGAGAAGGGGAAGCTCCTCTATGCCGAGACGCTGCCGGATGCCGGCCGCAAATCGGCCTGCCCGGCGGGCAGGAAAGCGGTGCGGGCCATGGCCCTGGAGCTTACGTCCGGCAAGTCGGCCGCCGTCGGCAAGGAAACCTGCTGGCCGTAGGGGTGGGTTCCCCGGTCCTGGGGCCGGGGGCGCAATGTGAAAGGGGCGCGTCTCCCGCTTGCGGCCTGACCGGTTTCCCGGCCGGCCCGCAAGCGGGAGACGCGCCCCTGCCCGTTGCGGAGTATGGCCCTACATGCCGGTCTGGTCCCACAGCGGCAGGCCGGTTGCGCTGTCCAGGCCCCGGTGCAGACACGGCCCCTCGATGGGCGTGATGCAGGCTTCGCCGGCAAAGAGGATGCTGCCGGGCAGGGCATGGCCGCCGGTTGTGGTGAAATCGCTTTGAAGCAGGGTCAGGTGCAGGTGGATGACGGGCAGGCCTTCCATGAGGGAGACGTTGCCGAGGCCGGAGAGGATCTGGGTGCTGCAATCCAGGGTGCGGACGGCGTATTCGCGGGTGTCCTGGAGATAGAAGCCGAGCACGGCTTTTTCCAGGAAGCCGATGAGGCTCACGTGTCCCTTGGTGATGTTTTTTTCCAGGCAAAAGGAGACCAGGGCAGCCAGCAGGTCTTCGCCCTTGGGCAGACGCACGAGCAGCGAGCCGTTCATTCCATGATCCTTTTTTT
>NZ_MLBG01000153.1 GCF_001936595.1 Desulfovibrio sp. DV | reverse complement strand
CAGGGGGACGCCGTCAACGAGCAGCCGGGTGTCGGCCCCGCTGCCGTCCAGGGAAAAGACCATGGCGGCCAGGGCGGCGTCGATGGCGGCTTCCGGGAGCAGGTGGCCGTCCGGGCCAAGATGCAGGGCCAGGGCCCGGAACATGGCTCCGGTGTCGAGATAGGCCAGGCCGAGTTCGCCGGCGGCCCGGCGGGAAACGGACGTCTTGCCCGCCCCGGCCGGGCCGTCGATGGTGATGATGCGCCGGGTATCAGACGGCATGGTCGATGATGTCCTTGAAAGCGGCCAGGAAGGCGGCGTTTTCCTCGTCGTTGCCGATGCTCACCCGCAAGAGGTCCGGCAGGCCGTAGCTTTTAAGCGCCCGCACGATGATGCCGCGCGTAAGCAGGCCCTCGAACATGTCGGCGGCCGGATACGGCGGTTTGAACATGAGGAAGTTGGCCTGGGACGGATAGAGCCGGCAGCCCAGGCCGGCCAGGGTGTCGGCCAGAAGGGTGCGTCCCCGGCGGACGGTTTCCAGGCTGGCCGCCACGAAATCGACGTCTTCCAGGGCGGCCAGTCCGGCGGCCTCGGCCAGCAGGTTGACGCTAAAGGGCAGGCGCACCCGTAGCATGTAATCAGCCAGCCAGGCCGGCATGACGCCAAACCCGAGGCGCAGCCCGGCCAGCCCGTAGAGCTTGGAAAAGGTGCGCAGCACCACGACGTTGTCGCACTGGCCAAAGCGGGCCAGCATGGAATAGCGCTCGGCCGGGTCGGCAAATTCGGCGTAGGCCTCGTCAACCACCAACAGGGCCTTGGGCGGCAGGGTCCGGGCCAGGGCGATGATCTCTTCGGCCGGCACGGCATAGCCCGAGGGGTTGTCCGGGTTGGTCAAAAAGACCAGCGAGGTGCGCTCGTCGCAGGCCCCGGCCAGGGCCGGCAGGTCAAAGGCGAAATCGGCCCCGAGCGGCGGCTGGCGCAGCTCCACTCCGCACAGGCGGGTCTGCTGGACATAGATGGAAAAGCACGGGGCAAAGGCCACCACATTATCGATCCCCGGCCGGCAGGTGACCCGCACCAGCAGGTCGATGATCTCATCGGAACCGTTGCCGGCCACCACGCATTCTCCGGGTACGCCGTGATGGGCTGCCAGGGCGGCGACCAGGGCCGGATTGCCGGCCCGGGGATAGCGGAAGACCATATCGGCCTTGCGGGCCAGGACCCGTTTGACCAGCGGTGAGGCTCCCAGCGGGTTTTCATTGCTGGCCAGCTTGATCACGCGGCTCAGTCCATACCGTTCCTTGATCTCTTCCATGGAAAGGCCGGGGGCGTAGGGCGTAAATTCGCGCACGTCGTCCCGGACCCGGTCGCTCGGCTGCATCGGGGCTACTCCAGAATGGTTTGGCCGGCCGCGTCGGCGCCTCAAAGCGGCGATGCGGCCGGGCCGGGTGGCAAGGAGGCGGCGAGGGCGGGCAGCGGCCGGTCGGCCGCCGCTTCTCCCTGCCGGGGCGTTATACGTTTTCCCGGGGCTTTACGGTCAACACCGGGCACAGGGCGGCCTTGACCACCTTTTCGGCCACGGAGCCGAAGATGATGCGGTCGATGCCGGTGCGGCCATGGGTGCCCATGACGATCATGTCGGCCTGGTGCTCTTCGGCGGCGGCCAGGATTTCCTCGGCCGGGTAGCCGGCCAGGACCATGCCCCGGGCGGGCAGGGCCTTGAAATGTTCGGCCACGAAGTCGTCCATGGTGGAACCGGCCGAGGCCACCACATCGCCGACAAAGGTGTCGAGCGCCGCCTGGGGCACGTTGAAGCCGACATATTCGGCCAGGGACGGGGCAATGTAGACGCAGATGATCTCGGCTCCGGTCGCCTGGGCCAGGGTGGCGGCATATTCGGCTACTCGTGGCGAGCCTTCGGAGAAATCCACGGCGCACAGAATCTTTTGGACACTGGCCATGACGGTGCTCCTTTTTTCCGGGCGTGGGGCGTTCCCACGCTCAAGTTTGCGCCGGGCCGTCCGAAAGGAAGGCAGCGACCCGGTTAGGCCAGGATGCCAAAGTGGATGGCAATAGACAAGGCGTTTGCGGTGTTCTATCACGTGGGGGCCGGGCGTGGCCGACGAGGCAAAAATTTTCCGCCTGCTGTTTTTTATTTTTACTGACAATCCGAGACGTTAGCCGATTTAGACCGTGTGGCAGGCTTTTTGCTTGTAACTGGCAAACGTCAACGGGGGGGAAGGCAGATGAAAATCCAGACCGACCAACTGACCGCCCTGCGGCAGACTACGGAACAGTCCAAGGGGACCCAGGAAAGTTCGGACGCCTTCGCTGCCCTTCTGGCCAAGGAAACCGGAACGACCGATGCGGCCAAGTCCACGGGCCTTGTCGCACCGCCGCTTTCGAGCCTTGCCGGAATCGATCTTGCCAGTCTCCAGAGTGTCGGAGCCGCCGATGCCGCAGGAGAAATCAACGAACAAGAGCGCGCCGCTATGGAAAACATGGATTCCTTGCTGTCTGAGTGGGAAAACTACGCCGACAAGCTGGCCGCCGGCAGCGGGAGCGACTCCCTCAAGCAGGCCTACGGCGTCCTGGAACACATTGAAAGCGGTGTTCGGCAGCTCAAGGAGGATCTGCCGGAGAGCTCGAGCTCGGGTCTCGGTTCCCTGGTCAACGAACTGGAAGTCATGACCGTTACCGAAAAGTTCAAGTTCAACCGGGGCGATTACATTTAGGAAACCGCCCCCGCCCGGACGCTCCGCGTCCCGAGGACTGTTCCAGGCCGCCTGCCGTCATTCGCAGGCGGCTTTCTTTTTGCGGGCTCGCTGCCGGCCGGTCAGCCTGGTGTGGCCGCAAACCGGGCCACGGCCGGGTAGCGCAGGCCGCCGGGAGTGGGCTGCGAGGCAAAGAGCGTCAGCGCCTGCACGGGAATGGCCGGCCAGTCCACACGGTCAAGCAGGGCGAGTATCCCGGCAGCATCGCCGCCGCGGCCCGGCGCTTTGATCCGGCAAAGGGTCAGGTGGGCGGCGAATGGGCGGGCCTCGGCGGCAAAACCGACCGGGACCAGGGCAGCATCCACGGCCGCAGCCAGGGCGGCGCATTGCGCCGCACCGCTGCCAAGGCCGGCCCAGACCACCCGCGGCCGGGCCGGGCCCGGGAAAAATCCGCCGCCCCCGGGCAGCAGGGCAAACGGGGCAAAGGGGATTGCAGCCAGGGCCGCGGTCACGGCCTCCAGCCGCTCCCGCCCCACGCTGCCCAGGAATTTGAGCGTCACATGGGCATTGCCTTCCCGGGTCCAGGCGGCGGGTGCACCAAGCATGGGCCGCAGCCGCAGGGCCAGCCCGGCCACGATGGCCTGATGGGCCGGGGGGAGTTCAATGCCGACAAAAAGGCGCAGGCTGTCCATGGCGCGGTGACCTCCCGGCTGGCCGGCCGGCCGGTGGCGGCGACTCTAGCGCACCACCACGCGGTTTCGCCCGGTCTGTTTGGCGGCATAAAGGGCCGCATCGGCCCGGGCGACCAGGCTTTCCGGGGTGTCGCCGGGGATGTGGGCCGTGACGCCGAAACTGCAGGTCAGGCTGCCCATGGCCGGGAACCGGTGTTTTTCGATATCGGCCCGCAGCCGTTCGGCCAGTCCGGCGGCCTCGTCGGCGCTGGTCTGGGGGGCGATGAGCAGGAACTCCTCGCCGCCGAAGCGGCCGAACGTGTCCAGGTCGCGCACATGCTGGGTGACGAGGTGGGTCAGGGTGGTCAGTACGGCGTCGCCGGCCGGATGGCCGTAGGTGTCGTTGACGGCCTTGAAGTGGTCGATGTCGAACATGATGACGCCAAGGCTCACGGCATGGCGCTGGGTGCGGTTGCATTCGCGGGTCATGGCCTCGGCCAGTTCGGCCCGGTTGGCGATGCCGGTCAGGGCGTCGGTGGTGGCCCGGATGCGCAGCAGGCGGCGCTCTTCGGCCAGGGGGGTGATGTCGGTGAAGGTGACGATGGTGCGGTCGAGTTCGGGAAAGCCGGCGGCCGAAACGAGATAGGTGCGGTCGCGGTCGGTTTCGCCGGGTTTGGGCGTGAAAACGGCCTGATGGGTCATGTTTTCGCGCTTGTCGAGCAGCGTCGTCCAGGTCAGATCGGCGGCACTGTTGGACCGGCCGTCGATTTCCAGCATTCGCCCGGCGTGCTGCCCGTTTTTAAGGCCCGGGAGATTGGGCGCGCCAAGGAAATCGAGGAAGGTGCGGTTGATGTAGTCCACCTCGCCGGCGTGCAGGGTGAGGATGAAGTTGGGATTGATGTCGAGGATAAACCGGAACATGCCGGCCCGGGCGTCGGCGGCGCGGGCATCGAGCAGCCCTTTGGCCTGCTTGGCCAGCAGGGTCAGCAGGCTGTCGGCATTGATGGGCTTGACCACGTAGCCGTCGATGGAAATCTCGATGGAGCGCAGGAAAAATTGCGTGTCGCTGTGGGCGGTGACCAGGATGACCGGCGTGGCCGGGTCCATGGCCTTTATGGCCTGGGCCATGTCCAGGCCGTTTAAGTGGGGCATGTTGATGTCGGTGACGACGATGTCCGGGCGCTCGTATTTGAAGGTGTCCAGGCCCTCGGCCCCGTCGGCGGCAGTCGTGAGCCGGGCGGCGAAGCGCGACAGCAGCAGGCTTAACTGTTCCCGGGCGAACCGGTCGTCCTCGACTACGAGGATATGCATGGAACGCAGGGGACGCAGGCGTTCGGGTATGAGGGGCGGCTTGCTCATGGGACATCTCCTGGCACAGGGGGCTTCCCGGCGGCGGCAAGGGGCAAACGGATGACCAGCCGTGCGCCGTCGGCGTGGTTGGCAGCGGTAAGGGAACCGAGCATATGGTCGGTGATGATGGTTTTGGACATGTAAAGGCCGAGGCCCGTTCCGTCCTCGCTGCCCTTGGTGGTGAAATAGGGATCGAAGATGCGCTCCAGGATGGCCGGGGCAATGCCGCCGCCGTTGTCGCGGATGGACACCACCGCCTTGCCCCGGCGTTCCATGACCCGGATGTCGATGCGCCCGGCCTGGGGCTTGCGGGCCAGGACGGCGTCTTTGGCATTGCCGAGGAGGTTTAACACCACCTGGGCGAATTCGCCGCGAAAGCCTTCCACCCGGGGATTGTGGCGGGCGACGAAGCGCACGACAATGCCGTGCTGGGCCAGACTGGCTTCGATAAGGAGCAGGGCGTCGCCGATGGCGTCCACGACCAGGAACGGCTCGCGTTTGCGGTCGGGTTTGAAGAAATTGCGGAAGTCGTCGATGGTCGAGGACATTTTGCGCAGGATGTCGAAGGCCTGCTTGTGGGCCGTGTCCAGGGCGCGGGTGTCCTCGCACACGCCCTCGTATTCAAAGCGCAGGTTGGCCAGCAGGATGCTCAGGGCGTTTAGAGGCTGCCGCCACTGGTGGGCGATGTTGCCGATCATTTCGCCCATGGCGGCCAGTCGGGTCTGGTTGAGGAGCAGGATGTCCTTGTGGCGGTTTTTCTCGGTTTCCTCGCGCACCCGGCTGGCCAGATCGTGGTTGAGGGCCGAAATTTCTTCCTGCCGGGCGTTTAGGGCGGCCTGGACCCGCTTTCGCTCGGTGACGTCGCGCACGTTGGCCAAAATGACGTGGCGCGCGCCGACCAGGATGCGGCGCAGATAGACCTCGACGTAAAACAGGCTGCCGTCGTGGGGGCGGCGGGCCTTCCATTCAAAGAAGCGTTCCTCGCCGGCCATGGCGTCGCGCCAGTAGGCGGTGAGCGTGTCCTTGGGCATGTCGGGGCTGGTGTAGTCGGCGTCGATGAAAAAGGAGGCGGCCTCCTCACGCCGCACGCCAAAAAGCTCAAGCATCTTGTCGTTGACGTCCAGGAGACGGCCCTGCTCATCGTGCAGGAAGATGGCGTCGTAGGTGCTGTTGAAGACCTTGCGGAAGCGGTCCTCGGAAATCTTGATGCGTTCCTCATTGGCCCGTCGTTCGGAGATGTCCCGGAAAAAGGCCAGGATGGCCGGCCGGCCGCCGTAGGTGATGGCCTGGGCCGAGATGTCGGCGTAAAAGACCACGCCGGTGTTTCGCCGGCAGGCAATGCTCTCCAGCAGGCGACGGTTGCCGGCGGCGATTTCGGCAAACCGGGCCGCAGCCGTCTCGCGGTCGGCCTCGGGATGCAATTCCCAGGGGGCCAGGGCCGTGAGCTGGCTTGGGGTGTAGCCAAACATCCGGCAGGCCGCGGCATTGACCCGGACCACCGTGCTGGCCTTGGCATCGGCGATGACCAGGCCGTCGGAGGTCTCGTTGTAAATGGCTTCCAGCTCTTCATTGGTTTCCCGCAACCGGGCCAGGGCGTCGCGGTAGGCGGTGATGTCCCGGGACAGGACCACAAGCCCTTTCGGGGAGCCGTCGGCATTGAAAAGCGGGGCCTTGGTCACATCGAAGTGGCGCATCTGGCCGCCCGGGGTGGTCATGGAGATGCCGTAAACCGTGACGTCATGATTGGCCCAGGCCCGGGTATCGGTCGCGGCCGCCGTTGCAAAGACATCGCGCTCGATAACGGTCCTCTCGGCCAGTTCGGTGTCCGTCAGGCCCTGCCAGGCCACGCCGGCCAGGCCGAAATCGTCGATCTGGGCCTGGTTGGCCACGATCCAGCGGCCTTTGGCGTCCTTGAAACAGACCGGATCGGGCATGGCGTCCAGGAGCGAACGCAGCCGGTGCTCGCTCTCGGCCAGTTCCCGGGCCGCCCGGCGACGCTCGGACGTCTCCAGGGCCAGACTCAGCATGTCGGCCATGGAACCGGCAAAGGCCAGTTCGTCGTCAGACCAGCGGCGCTGCATGCCCGTATGTTCCAGACACAGCACCCCGGCAACCCGGCCGGCAAATCGGAACGGCGCGTCGAGCAGGGAGACGATGCCCCTGGGCCTGAGATAGGCCTCGCGAAAAGGCCGGGTCAGGGGTGCCGTTTCAGCCTGATCGGCGGCCACCACCCGTTCGTGGGCCACGGCGGCAAAATAATCCGGATAGTCCAGGCTGGGCAGGCTCATACCCTCGTCTTCGCTGCCTGTGCCGCCGCCAAGCAGGCACACCAGCCGGTCATGGGTCGGCGAAAACACCCACACCCCGGCCCGGCTGACGCCCAGTACCGCCATGGCCCGCTGCACCAGGGTCGTCGCGAACTCCTTGAATTTTCCATTCTCCAGGGATTGCGCCCCGCCAAGATCGAAAATGGCCCGGGCCTGGGCGTTTAAGCGCACCATGCGCCCGGTCAGCTCCTGCTCCCGATGGCTGATTTCCCGGAAAAGAAGGTAATACGGCCGACTTATGCCCGTCACCACGATAGCCTGGCAGCCCAGGCAGTAGCCAAGCACTTTGAGGACGTGCCCGGCCACGCAGGCCAGCCCCTTGGATGGGCCAATGACGCACAAGACGCCGGATATGGCCAGGCAGGCCAGACAGGCCAGCAACAGCCGGCCGATCGGCCGGGCCAACTCCCGCCGCGAATGCCACACCCCGGCCCAGGCCGCCGCATAGAGCAGCGAGGCCAGGCCAAGTCCGATTTTTTGCAGCAGGAGATGGCCCTTTGCGCCGGAATCGGCCAGTCCCCACAGCCCCAGGACGTCCAGTGGTCCAAGCGGCATCAGGGCCAAGGCCAGGAGCACGGAAGCGACCGCCATCAGGACGCCGGCAATGCCCGGGGAGACACGACGGTTCTGGGCCAGCCAGGCCCCGGCGCTCAGCGATACAGCCAGAACCAGCGCCCCGACCGTGCGCAGCCCCGACAACAACCCGGGGTCATACGGGAACTGCAACTGGGAGGCCATGGCCACCAGCCGGGCCGCGTCAAACACGACCGCCGCCAGGAAAGCCATGCCCAGCACCAGCAGAAAGCCGTGTTCCACATGGCTCCGGGCGTTCCAGATCACGAGAAAGGTGGCCGCCCCGGTCAGCACGCAGAGCAGGTCGGACAGAATTTCAAACAGATCCGTGTTGTAGAAGCCGAGAATGCCTATCGCAATGGCGATGAGGCCAATAAAGATGAGGCCGCTGTGAAGATGAGAGGCAGGCTGGCCCGCGTTCGACGCTTCCGCTGCTGTCGACATGGCTGTTACGCAGCGCTCAGCCCGAAGGCCGGATAGGAGAGAAATGGGGGAAGCAGGGAACATGCCAGGGATGACACACTCGAAAACGGCTCAATCATGCGATGCACAAGTACTCCGGAGCAGCGTGGAGAGGGTCATTGACATAGGCCATTATCCTCTACGTCGGTCGGGAATATCCGTCAAGACACTCCTGCCAGAGCCCGGCAAAGGGATTGACAGGGGCCGGAATCCAAGACTATCTTCAACGTATTCGGATAGTTCAGTAATATGCATTCACAGGCGCGCCACGGCGGGCCGTGCCCATCCAGGAGACACGCCATGCTTTCTTCCTCCCGGCTGCCATCCACAGCCCTCCTCTGCATCCTGCTGACCATGCTTCCCCTGGCCGCCTGCCAGAAACAAACCCTGACACCCCCGCCTCCACCACAAGCCACCCCGGCCGAACGCCTGGAAAAAGCCAAACAGGCCGCAACCGCCGGCAACTGCGCCGCCACCATGCCCGAACTGACCGAACTCGTCCGGGAAATGCCCCGGTCCACCGAAGCCTTCCTGCTGCTCGGCCTGTGCGCCGCCAAAACCAATGCGCCCGAACAGGCCGAAGCCGCCCTGTCCAAAGCCGCCAGCCTCGAACCCGAAAACCCGCGGCCCCTCGAAGCCCTGGGTATCCTGCGCTACAGCCGGTCCCAATTCCCGGCCGCCAAAGATGCCCTCGCCAAAGCCGTCAACCGCAACTCCAGCAACCCCCAAACCTACTACTACCTCGGCAACCTGGACATGCAGGCCGGCAACTGCCCAAGCGCCCTGGATAACTACCGCAAAGCCATGGCCAAAGACCCGGCCTTCTCCGATGCCTTCAAAGAATACCGCGCCGCCATCACCGCCTGCGCTAAAGTAAACCAGCCCGCCGCCACGCCAGCCGCAGCGCCAGCAGCGGCGACGCCGACGCCAGCGGCAGCAGCAACAGCAGCGAAGCCGCGCGTCGGCAAATAGCGGTGCTGCACGTGAGAGATGAGAAGGGATGAGAAGACCAGGGCTTTGCCCTGGACCCACCGGGGGGATGATCCCCGG
>NZ_MLBG01000152.1 GCF_001936595.1 Desulfovibrio sp. DV | reverse complement strand
TTTTGGGTGGCTCCCAAAAAGCCTTTTTCATTTTGACACGGCCAGCGCCGCCGCCAATCAAGGGTTTCCGCCTTTTTCCGCAGGATTTGTCTGGCCAAGTCCCCCCCCGGGATGGCCGCCGGATTGTTCCCGGACGTGCCTCCCCACCCCCGGCCCGGTATAAAACTTTGCACCCGTTGGACCAGCCGGGGGCCAGTCCCGGCAACGGGGTATGCTTTTGCCGCTGGCCTGTGGTAGGGTTCCCCGGTTGGAGCATCAAGGAACGACTATGGGAACGATCAGACAAGAAACACGCATCTTCATTGGCAAGGTCAGGCGGCTTTTCGCAGTCCATTTTCGCAAAGGCTACGTGGCCCGGCAACTCGACAACCGCCGAGGGGACTGCCACCAATGCGGGACCTGCTGTCATTTCACCATTGGCTGCCCGATGCTGACCCGTGACCATTTGTGCCGGGTGTATGGCAAATGCCGGCCCAAGGCCTGCCGGGTCTTCCCGATAGACCAACGGGACATTAACGACGTCGCCCAATGCGGCGGGGTCTGCGGCTACGATTTTGCCGGCCAGGCCAACACCGGAAGACCAGGCGCATCCCCGGGCGCGGCGCCTGGGCCACATCCACGGAAACCGAGTTGACCGGCGCAGCGTCCGGGACAAAGCCGGCGGGGCGTGGGTGCTTGGCCTGACAAGGCCGTCGCCTGGCATTGCGGGTGGGCAAACGGACAGAGTGCTCGCCGCCGGTGTCGTTTCGAACCAAGACGGGCCGGAGTGGCGGCCACCGGCCGCAGCCTGACAGGCGGAGTGCGGCCGGACCAGGCGGTACAAATTTCTGCCCGCCTTGGCCGGCTTTTCCGGAAGGGTACAGGATTCTGTACGGGCAAGACGGTGTTTCTTTGTGGGAAGAGGTTCGACCAAAGATGCAACATGCCGTATTTACAGTTGTTTATTATTGATTGAAACCAAGCCCAGTCTTGGCACGACTCCTGCTCTATAGAAAATACCTTCCTCTGAATGAACATTTTGCAAAAAGGCTTTTTGGGTGGCTCCCAAAAGGCCTTTTTCCTTTTGGCCGGGCCGGCGTCGCCGCCAGCCAGGCGTTTCTGGCCTTTTGCCGGGTGTTGGCCCGGCCCGGCCGCCCCGGAGCCGGCGGCCAGGCCCTTTGCCTGCCCGCCTCTTTGGTCCCTGGCCGGTATAAAATCCTGCACCAGCCTCTGCCCTGTCCGGCCGGCGGCCGGGGAATGTGCCTGGCAGCACTTTACAATGGGGTAGAACGCATTACTTCTATCATGCAAGGCAGCCCCGAAGAGGGATGCCGGCAAAGAAACCCCGGATGGAGGGTGGAAGCCGATGTGCAAGGAAATCTCATAGCAGGCGAAATGAGTCGCCCCGGCAGGAAGGCCCCACAGGCAATGCGCCAAGGCCGATAAGACGATACGATTTATCCTATCGTTGGGGGGAGAGAGGACGACCAGGCAACATGGTTGTCATGCCGCACAAGGCAAAAAAATTTCGGTAACGCTCCAATTTGTCAAGTAACGACCTCGCTTGGCCCTCAAAAGGCCAGGCGAGGTCTTTTTTTGTCCCGTACACCAGTCGACTGGTAGCCGTTCAGAATGGTTTTGCCAACGAACGGGCCGGACTTGCGGTCCGCTGCCCCGGCCCTGTACCGGTTTGCCCGAAACGCCCACGAGCCCCTGGCCTCTTGCCTGTCATTGCCAAGCGTCCAACCGCTTTCGGGCCTGGCTGCCCGGGCCATGGAGGCGCATCCTCCACCCGGCCCGGGAGACGGAGGCCGCCAATCCCGGCAAGGCGAAATGGCCTTGCCGGGTGCGGCACCGTCCAGGCGAAAATGAAAAAGAGTTATGGTGACAACATGATTCTTCCTTGCTAACTCACATTGGGAAAATTGGTTTATCCTGGATTCCGGCGCAGGTCGCGACGATTGTATGGGTTTTATCAGCGTTGAGGACACCCCGGGTATGAAAAGAAATTTTGCTGTAACAGCGCTTGCTCTTCTGTTGGCCCTGCATATCGGCTCTGGATGGACACAGGGAATCGACCGCCAGATGTTTAAAATTGAGTCGTCCCTGTGTGAGGATGTTGATTCCAGAGTTTGTACTGAGCAGTTGCTTGAAGCGGAGCGGAAAGTGAAGTCCCGCGGAGCGGTTGTTCACCGGGGATGACCTCCCCCCATGGCTGTGGCCGGCCCGGTGCCCAGCAAACGGCCCGACACCTGCCGTGAGCCGCTGGGGCAGGGGCCACGGGGGGGCGATGGCCTTGACGACGGTGCTTGCCCTGTGCAGGCCCAAGGCCGCCTGGCCAAAGCGCTCCGGCAAGGCCAGGGCCGCTGTCCAGGCGACATGCCGCCGTCATACGGTCCACAATGGGAAGGAGCAACATGGCCGACGCCTGCGGGGACAATCGCCGGACCCAAGCACAGTGTCCGCAGAAAAAGGGCTGGCAGGGTGTTACCGGGCCGTTGCTGACCCTGGCCCTGGCCGGGACGCTGCTCTGGCTCGGGAAGGTGGACGTCCATGTGCCAAATCCAGTCCTTTTTTTCGCCAATCTCATTGTCCTCTCGGCCTTTCTGGGCGGCATCTGCTCCGGCCTGGCCAGCGTGGCCGTCACCTTCGCCTTTGTCCTGATCTACTGGAGCGCCCCTGGCCACGTGTTGCAGTATGCGCCGAGGGACCTTGAGCGGCTGGCCGTGCTGGCCCTCACGATGCCTCCCCTGGGGCTGCTGGTTGGCCGGCTGCGGTTGGCCTATGAACGCAAGCAACGGGAACTTGTCGCCCAAAACGTCCAACTCGCCACGGAATTGACCCGCAGAGCGGCCCTGGAAGAGATGCAACGCGATGTGGACCATATTCTGCGTCACGACCTGCGCACGCCGCTGACCGGGATTATATCCATCCCCGAATTGCTTTTGGAAGACGGCAACCTGACGGAGAAGCAGCGAGAGCTGTTGGACATGGTTTCCGTGGCCGGGAGCAAGATGCTCAACCAGATAAACAGTTCCCTGGAATTGCGAAAAATTGAGGATGGCTCCTACACGTGCCAGCCTGAGCCCTGTGACCCGGCCAGGATCCTGCAGGACAATTTCAGGATCTTGTCGGTACGGTCTCCAGCGGGCAGGCCGCGGTTTCGGCTTCTGGCGCCTGAGCCGGTCCTGCTGCAAACGGATTGCCGCATCCTTGACGCCATTGTCGCAAACCTGCTGGGCAATGCGCTGGAAGCCAGCGACCGGGACGCGCCGGTAGTCGTGGAGTTGGTCCAGGAACAGGGGGAGTGCGTCATCGCCATTGCCAACAATCGTCCGGTGCCTGAGGAAATCCGATCACGTTTCTTCGAGAAATACGTCACGGCCGGGAAGGTCGGGGGAACGGGACTTGGAACATACAGCGCATGGCTGATGACTACGGCCCTTGGCGGTACAATCGCCATGGACACCTCGTCGGAGGCGGGCACGAAAGTGACGGTTCGCATCCCGCTGGGGACGAACTGATGCGCGCCGCAGGAGGGGTGCTTCGCCGCAAGCATCTTGTTGATGCATGGGGAATCATCTCTCAAAGGGTCTGTATCTGAAGCAACCAGGGTAAGAAGCAGATTATGAAGAGCAGCAAATGGCTTGAAGCAGTGGCCGTATTGGCAATTGTTGTTTCTTTTTATTTGTTTGTGCTCAGGAGATTGAAGTCTGAACTCAGGGATCAAATCCTTGAAGCAAAAAAGATGGTTCGCCGCGCTCATACGTTTGACGTCAAGGATGCCGTCATAAGTGAGGTCGTCAGACGTCGCACGGCCGACTGCTCCCTGCTGCGGGGCGATCCGACAACGAAAAAAATGCTTGAAATTAAAAGTGCTCTTTGGGAAAATTTCCAAGCTCAAAGACTATGTCAAGCCGGAATTGGATCTTAAAGTATTCTATAACAGTCAGCTCGAATGCCTTGAAGTCGAGGCCAGAGAGCTTCAGTTTTATGTCACTGTCTTGGAATATTATCGAAGAAGACTGGTCCTGTTCAGTTATTTCAGGAAAAGAAAGAAATGCTTTGCCTTGCGGTTGAGCCATAAAGGCGATGTCCTGGTTGAAAGCGAAGACATATACGTTGTCTTTAAGATACTCGTCCGCCTTTTACTCAGTCATTTCCCGCCAGACGTGTTGCTGCGTGAAGAGCATCTTCCGGCAGGGGCGCAGTGTCATCCCGAAGGCCCTTGAGGCCCCTCGGCGGCCTTGTCCCTGACCAACTTCCGTCCGCCCAGGCGAGCCGCGGCCGGTATTTCCCGCCCCAGCCAGGCCCCTGGCGGCGTCGTGCCCCAGGCATCTGCCCAGGGCCGGGCTCGGGTGGGCCTTCGGTCCGGGTCGCTCGCACGATCGGGAAGAAGCCCCGCCCACGGCGTCCAGGGCGTCGCAAGAAAGCGTCGGAGATGTTTCCAGGGGCAAGACGCACGAAGGGTCGGGCACGGCAAGATAGACCGGACTGCTTGAGCGGTCCTGTCTTTTTCAGGCAGCAGCGGGGCTGGCGGGAAAAGCAACGGCAACGGGGGCAAAGGACAAACTGACGGCTGCTTTGGCCAAAAAGAGGGCAAGCAGCGGTGGGGGGAGCGACGGTTGCTTTCGGCCTGGAAGGACCCGCAACGGGGCAGCCGGCGTATCCGGCTGCCCCGTTGTGGGAGGGTGCTACGGTTATTCCTTGGCAGCGGGCTTCTGGCGGCGCTCCCACAACTTCATGTCCTTCATTTTGGCCCGGCGCTCTCTGGCCAGCGATTTGCAAGCCAGGGCCTGGGTCTTCTTGAAGCCATACTTGGCCCGGTATTCCTCAGGGGTCAGGCCGTGGGAAGCAAGATGCTTCCGGGTGATGACCTTGAAGGACTTGCCGCACTCCAGACAGGTGATGGAGGCTTCCTTGATGGCCTTTTTGGGGTCCATCGCAGGGGCGGCCGGCTCTTCTTTTCCAGGCATAGTCTGACCGGTGGTCAGGGCGGCAATGCCGCTGGCCACGGATTTGACCATGCTTAAAATCTCTTCCTCAGTCATGGGACGCGAACCGGCCTGAGCCTTCACGATCTCCAGGGCACTCTGCAAATACTCTTCCATGGTTTTCCTCGTGGTGAATTCAAATTGGAGTCGGCGGTATACATACTGTTCAGGTAGGAATCAAGGGGTAATATAACACATCCCGGTGAACAGTAAAGAAGACAATCACCTTGCGCCGGTATGCCGGCCAGCGGCCGGTTCTGGAGACTGGTGTTGTCCTTTTGTAGCGCAACGCCTGATATAGGCTAATGAATTAGGGAGACTCTTTTGGCAAGGAAAAAAAGAAACAACCAGGTGCGGCTTCGCCACGGTCAGCGTCCGGGGGCCGATTGCGGAAAGATTGTGGTCGCGGCGACCTGGGACCAGGCCAGCTCGGGCCGTGCGCCCCGTGCGGCCATGGCCCGGCGATGGGCCAGGTGGGCCGGCGCAGCCAGCCCGCCGGCCAGACTGCCGGCGAGCAGGGCGGCGGCCTGGCTGATCCGGCCGGCGCACAGATGGGCCAGGGCGGCCGCGGCCGCCGAGGCCGGTCCGAGGACCAGGGCGGCGGCAGCCCGGCCGGCCGGAAAACAGCGCACCGCTGTCAAAAGGGCGTTTCGCTCGCACAAGAAGGTCTTTTTAAAGACGCCGTAGGCCCGGGCCGAGGCACCGCCCACATGGCTGGCCCGGGCCTCTGGCAGACACAGCAACCCATAGCCCAGGCTTAGCAACCGAAGGGAAAGTTCGACGTCCTCGAAATACATGCCAAAGGCGTCGCAAAAGGGTCCGGCTCGCCGGATGGCCCGGCCGGAGAGCAGCATACACGCGCCGGTGAGGCCGGGAACGCCACGCGGCTCCTGCCCGGCAGCCGCCACCGGCCGGCCGGCCAGGGCGTCCACGGCCCGGCCCGTGGCCCCGATCAGGCAGCCGGCGCTTTGAATGATCCCGGGGCGGCCGGGAAACGTGAGCAGCGGCTGGCAGGCCGCGATGCCTTGATCCCCTTCCAGGCAGCGCACAAGCTGTCCGAGGCATTCCGGGGAAACGACGACGTCGGCATTGGCCACCAGGACAAAGGCGGCGCTGCGGGCCAGGGCATGGGCGATGCCCTGGTTGGCGGCCGGGGCGAACAGACGGTTTCGGGAGTTGCGCAACAAGGCAATGTCGGGGAATCTGGCCCGGGCCGCTTCGGGCGAACCGTCCGTGGAGGCATTGTCCACGACGACCACCTCCGGTCTGACCCGGCCGGCGGCCAGGGCGGCCAGGCAGTCGAGCAGCCCCGGTCCGCCGTTGTGGTTGACGACAACGGCAAAAACGCGGCCCGGCCGGGCGGGCGGAGGGGACATGGCGGACGGCGTGTGCGCAGTGGTGGTCAACTGGCGGGGGGTGGCCGACACCGTGGCCTGTGTGGCCTCGTTAGCGGCCATGAGCCAGCCTGCCGGGCGCATTTTCGTGTGCGACAACGGCTCGGATGACGGCTCGGCCCAGGCCCTGGCCGCTGCCCTGGGCGGGACGCCGGGCCTGCGCCTCCTGGCTTTGCCGCAAAATCTCGGCTTTGCCGCCGGCTGCAACGCCGCCGTGGCCGCCGCTCTGGCCGAAGGCGGGGTGCGGATTTTTTTTGTTCTGCAATCCCGACGCCGTCATGCACCCCGAGGCCCTGGCCGCCTTTGCCGCAGATGCGGACAAGCGTCCCGACGTCGGGCTTTTCGGGGCCACGGTGGTGGAGGCCGCCCGGCCGGACCGCCTGCAGGCGGCCGGCGGAAGCCGGTATTACCCGGCCCTGACCGTCCACCGGCCGGCCCATGCCGGCCGGCGGCTGGCTGCCGTTTCCGACCTGCCCGAGCCGCAGCTGGACTACATTTCCGGGGCCTGCCTGTTCGTGCGCCGGGAGGTGTTTGACCGGGTGGGGCTCTTTGACCCCGGCTATTTTCTTTTTTGTGAGGAGCTCGACCTGTGCCGCCGGGCGGGCCGAGCCGGTTTCGGCCTGGGCTGGACCCGGCAGGCGGTTTGCGTCCACGTCGGCGGGTCCTCGCTGGCCCGGGTGGCCGGCCCGGCCCGGGAGCGGGCGGCCTTTGCCCAGTACCACGAAACGGCAAGCGCCCTGCGCTTTGTGTGGCGACACCATCGGGCGGTCTTTGCCGTGGCCGCCGCGTTTCGCCTGTGCGGCAAGCTGGCTGTGCTGGCCCGGCGGCGGGAACTGCATCTGGCCGGGGCCCTGGCGGCCGCCTACCGCGACTTTGTTACCGGCCAAGGTCCGGTTCCTGGCGGCTCTCGACCACCCGGCCGGTTTTGGGGTCGGTGACCGTCCAGACCCCGCCGTCCGGCCGGGCCACTTCCACGGTGTCGCCGGCAGCCAGTCCCGGCAGGCCCAGGGCCGCAGCCTTTTGGGGATCGCCCACCACGACCATGGCCCGGCCGCCGATTTCCGGCCCGCGGACCAGCGCCCTGGCCGCCGGAGCCTGGACCGCGCCAGGGGGCGGGCCAACAGCAGCAGACAAGACCGGAAAAGCAACTGTAGCCAGACCCCAACACGTCAGTGCGACAAGTCTTTTTTTGAACTGCAGCATCATGCCTCCGGCACGTACGGCGTGCCTGTTGGATCAATTCCAACATGATACCCCAGGGCGGGTTGGAACGGAAGTGCCGTCAGAGGTCTTGGACGGACTGCGGTGCGTGTCATGGCAATTGACTTTGCCCTGGCGTTTTCGTAGATGGCTGTGGTGTTGGGGGCTTCAGGGAGACCGCTTTCGGGGAGCGGTGCAGGCGGCTGGTGCCGCATATCCTTTGTTCTTTATCTGCTGCTTATTCCGATTTGGTGAGACGGTTTCCTGGTGCAGCATTGGGCGACAGGGCAGTTTTTTTCGGCGGCTTCTCTTATGATCCCGCTACAACTGTCCGGGGAGTGCCGCCTTGGATTTGTACCATATCCCGTAGACGCCATGTCCGGTGCGACAGCTTCCCGGTGGCCTGGAGAATGGGACGCCATGGGCAAGAAGAGTATTGTTTGTCTGGCCAAGCGGAGACGCATCCTGTCTCAGACCCTCTCAGGACTTGTCCTCATGTTGCTGGTCCTGGTCTTTCCGCTGGCAGTTGCGGCGCAAAATGCCACGCAGCAAACGACGAACGACATTGTTCGTTCTTCCACCCAGTCGGTTGCTTCCCTGATCAGCGGGCGGATTGAATTCGTCAACGCGCCCATGGCTCCGATGCCTCCGGGTTCCGGTCCTGCCCCCGGACCCGGCGACGGCAAGCCCCGTGACGGGGGCATCCCTGTGCCCGGCAAGGACCGGGCCGCCCTGTCCTTGCCGGCCGGTTCGGCTCCGGGCTTTGCCGGCAATACCATGCTGGCCATGGCTGCCCTGGGCGAGCAGACGGGCCTTTCCGCCGGTGACGAGGCCGCCCGCCGCCGTTGCGGCGTGTGGGGCATGACCGCCGTCAACTGGATCGGCAGCAGCCAGTCCGGGGCGAGTTTCGACGGCAATCTGGTCACGGCCATGACCGGGTTTGACTACCGCATCCTTGATCCCCTTGTGGCCGGCGTGGCGCTTGGCTACCAGTGGGTCGATCTGACCACCCACTACAATCAGGGTTTTCTCAAAAGCGGCGGGCTGACGGTCATGCCCTACCTGAGTTACAGCCTGACGCCCAATCTGGTGGCCGACGCCTCTTTTGGCCTGGGTTTTAACAACTACAACACCGCCCGTATCGACACAGCGGCCTCCCAGGAAGTAAACGGGCATTACAACAGCCTGCGCAGCCTTGGTTCGGCCAATCTCACCTACTATCATCTGACCGGAAACTGGACGCTCTCGGCCAAGGCCGGGACCATTCTGGCCAACGAGTACCAGTACTATTACGTTGAAAACAATGCCACGCGCCACGCTCCCATGAACACGTTTCTTGGCGAACTGATCATTGGCGGCAAGGCGGCGTACCGCTACAAGATGTTCGTGCCCCAGATCGGCATCAACTACCTCTATGACTATGCCCTGGCCGGCGGTGGCGACCGCGACGAGGTACAGGGCGTACTGGCGCTTGGGGTGCAGGCTTCCGACCGGCTGCTGATCAATTTTGAGTGCGCCAATTCGTTTTTCCGGGAATACACCCGCAACACCAGCCTGACCGGTGCCATCCGCTTCGAATTCTAACTTTTCTTCTGTCAGGCCACGCTCCCGTCCTCTGTCGCGGGCCCCCGGCCGCCGGAGGCCCTCTTCCTGCTTTTCATACTCCACTTCCGCCAATCGACCTGGCAACGCGCAATGCAAACAAACCCCAGGTGGGATTCCAAAGGGCACTGCCCTTTGGCCGCCGGAGGCACTCTTCCCTCTTCTCTCCTCTCCTCTCTCAT
>NZ_MLBG01000151.1 GCF_001936595.1 Desulfovibrio sp. DV | reverse complement strand
CCCTGTTCTTTCCCTACTCGTCTGCGCCCGTTTCCGCTTTGGGCGGGGTGTAGTCGCAAAGGGGCTCCGGGGCCATGTAGTTGCCGGACATGGTCTGCGCCCTGGCCCGGCAGCCGCCGCACACGCGGTGGTACTGGCACACGCCGCATTTGCCTTCGTAGTCGTCCTTGTTGCGAAACTGCAGGAACTGGCGGGAGGTGCGCCAGATTTCCGGGAACGGTTTTTCGCGCACTTGGCCGCAGTCGAGGTCGAGATAGCCGCAGGGCTGCACCTGGCCGATGGCCGAGATGAAGCAAAAGCCGGTGCCGCCCAGGCACCCGCGGGTCATGGCGTCCATGCCGAAGGTGTCCGGGGTGACGGCCACGCCTTCGGCCTTGGCCCGTTGGCGCATGATCCGGTAATAGTGCGGGGCGCAGGTGGCTTTGAGGTGCATGGCGGTGGTTTTGCGGAAGTCGTAAAACCAGTTGAGCACTTCCTCATATTCCTTGGCCGTGATGATTTCGGCCCCGAGTTGGGCGGCCCGGCCGGTCGGGACCAGCAGGAAGATGTGCCAGGCGGCGGCGCCGAGCTTTTCGGCCAGTTTGAAGATCTCTTTGAAGTTCCCCATGTTGTGCCGGGTGACGGTGGTATTGATCTGAAACTCCATACCGGCCGACTTGAGGTATTCAATGCCGCGAAGCGCCCCTTCAAAGGCTCCGGGCACGCCCCGGAAGTCGTCGTGGTCGGCGGCGGTGGGGGCGTCGATGGAGATGGAGCAGCGGGCGATGCCGCTGGCTTTTATTTCCCGGGCGTTTTCCGGGGTGATAAGCGTGCCGTTGGGGGCCATGACGCAGCGCAGGTCCAGGCCCCGGGCATGGCGCACGAGGTCGAAGATGTCCGGCCGCAACAGCGGCTCGCCGCCGGTGAAGATGATGATGGGGCTGCCGGTCTCGGGAAAGGTGTCGATCAGGGCCTTGGCGTCCTTGGTGTCGAACTCGCCGGGCCAGGGATCGAGGCAGGCTTCGGCCCGGCAGTGTTTGCAGGCCAGATTGCAGGCCCGGGTGACTTCCCAGGCGATGAGGCGAAGGGGAGGCGCGCCGGCCGGGCCGGTGGCCTGGGGATGGCCGCCGGGGTGGCCGAGCGGCTGTCCGCCGCCTGGATGGCCGGAACCTTTGGCATGGGGATGCTGCATATGGCATGAGCCGGGACGCGGCTGTCCCGGCATCCTCCTTGGTCGGGATTTGACGCGGCAAGTTCCCGCGACGGTTCGCTTGATATAATGGTTGGCCGGGGTGAGGCAAGGTGCGGGGAGCAGGCTTGTCGGCGACGGGGCAACCGGCTATGACTTTTTCATGAGAAACGCCTGCCCCTCGCCACTGCCGGCCAAGGCCGCCTGTCGGTTTTTGCGTCGCGACCGCTCCCGCCGACTGCGCATTCGGATGCAGTCGCTGGGTATGCGCCGCATTTCGCTCTGGATTCCCGATGCATCGTGTGCGGCCATCCGGGCGGAAGCCAGGCGGGAATCCCAACTGCTGGCCGCCATGCCGGAAGAAGCGCGCACCATGGATTTCCTGGAATCGCTCGTGGACGCAGGAGACTGGGAGGAATGAAGCGCGGCGATGTGGTGCTGGTTGCTCCGCCGGGAGATTTCGGCAAGCCCCGGCCAGCCGTGGTCATCCAGACCGATCTCATAAACGACACCCATGCCAGTGTCCTGCTCTGTCTCATCACTTCGCATCTGGCCGACACGCCGCTGTTGCGGTTGACGGTATCGCCGACTCCGGGAAACGGACTCCTCAAGACATCCCAGATTCAGGCCGACAAGCTCTACACCGCCCGTCGCGAAAAAATCGGTCCGGTCGTCGGCCGCATGGATGAAGCCACCATGGGCAACCTCGGCCGCGCCCTGGCCTTTGTCATGGAACTTGGCTGATTACTCTTCCCCGAAAAAACAAAGGCTGCGACCTCCCCGGTCAATGCCGGGAATCGTCGCAGCCCTCATGATGGCGACAACCGTTCTTCTGCCACCCCGGCCTATTTGATCCAGGGCAGCACTTCTTCCGCAAAATAGGTGACGATCATGTCTGCGCCGGCCCGTTTGATGCCGAGCAGGGCTTCCAGGACCGCCAGCTTGGGGTCGAGCCAGCCGTTGGCGATGGCGGCTTTGAGCATGGCGTATTCACCGCTCACCTGATAGGCGGCCAGGGGCGTGTCGAAGTTGTCGCGCAACAGGCGCAGGATATCGAGATAGGGCATGGCCGGCTTGACCATGAGGATGTCGGCTCCCTCGGCCAGATCGGCTGCAGCCTCGCGCAGGGCTTCACGGGAATTGGCCGGGTCCATCTGATAGCCGCGCCGGTCGCCAAAGGCCGGGGCGCTCTCGGCCGCCTCGCGAAACGGCCCGTAAAAGGCCGAGGCGTATTTGACGGCATAGGACATGACCGGGATGTGGGAAAAACCGGCCGTATCCAGGGCGGCGCGAATGGCTCCGACCCGGCCGTCCATCATGTCCGACGGGGCCACGATGTCGGCTCCGGCCCGGACATGGCTCACTGCGGTCTTGGCTAAAAGTTCAAGCGTCGGGTCGTTTTGGACCTCGCCGTGCCGGTCGAGCACGCCGCAGTGGCCGTGGCTGGTGTACTCGCACAGGCACACGTCGGTGACGACCACCAACTCGGGATAGGTCTCCTTGAGGCGCATGACCGCCCGCTGGACAATGCCGTCGTCGGCGTAAGCCCCGGTTCCGGCCGGATCTTTTTTCTCCGGCAGCCCGAAGACAATGGCCGAACGCAACCCCAGGTCCATGGCCTGGCCCACCCGGGCAACCAGCCGCTCCACGGAAAACTGGGACTGGCCGGGCATGGAACTGATCGGCTTTTCAAATCCGGCGTCCGGGGTATCGACCACGAAATAGCCCTGGATGAGATCGGCCGGCCGCAGTTCGGTCTCGCGGACCATCTCACGCAGGGGAGCCGTGCGCCGCAGTCTGCGGCCACGGTGGAAGTCACCGATAAACACGATACGACCTCGCTGTTGGGAGTTGTCTCAGCTTTTGCGGACAGGGAAAAAGGCGCTGACGATCTCGTCGACCTGGGCAAAGCCTTCTTCGGCCAGTTCGCCCAGGCGCTCGGGAGCCAGGCCCAACTGTTCGAAGGCCGCGGCGTCGAGGATGGGCACGGTGGCCGAGGCGGGCGGAGCCTGCCCCATGGCCACGGCCATGACGTCGGCCACATGGAGGATGGCCGGTTCCAGGCCGCCCTTGCAGCCGGCCGGCTTGTGGTGGCAGGCCACGCAGGACACCAGGGCGTCGGGAAATTTCCAGGCCCGCAGGAGCAGGCCGCCAACGAGGGGGTGGGCAAAGCCCATGACTTCCTCTTCGGCCGCGTACAGGGGCAGCCCGTTGGCCTTGGCGTAGTAGATGGCTTCCAGGGCGGCGTGGGGCATCTTCTTAAAGAGCACGAGCCGGCCGATGTCGTGCAGGATGCCGGCTACGAAAAGGCGCTCCGCCCCGCCCTGGCCACTGGCCGCCCCCAGGAGGCGGGCATAGACGCCAACGGCCACGGAATGCTCCCAGAACGTGCGCATGTTGATCAGTTCCGGGGGGATGTCCTTGAAGGCGTTGATGGCCGAGATGCCGAGCACCAGGGTGGAAATTTCCTGGCCGCCGATGACCATGACGGCCCGGGAAATGGAGTCGATGCGGTGGGGCAGGCCGTAAAACGGGCTGTTGACCAGCTTTAAGAGCTTGGCGGAAAGGCTCGTGTCCTTGCTGATGACATCGGCCACCTGGGACGGCGAGCTGACCGGCGAATCAAGCACCTGGCGGATCTTGAAATAAATGTCCGGGAACGAGGCCAGCTTGACCTCGCTGGCCACCAGATCCTTGACGCTGCCTTCCTCGCGGAAAAACAGGTCGGAAGAGGATTCAGCCTGGGGATTGGGGAAAAAATCGGGCGGCAGCGGCACGCCCCGGGCCAGTTCCCGGGCCTGGTGCAGCACGGCGGCCTCGTACAGGGCGGCTACGGCCGCAGCGTCGGTGTCATTGGCGGCAAAACGCCGGGCAACAGCCCCGGCGGCAGCTTCGATGAAAGCCGGATCGAGGCTGGCGGCATCGCCCTTTGCATCGGCCGCACCGTCGCCCACGTCGGCCCGGGTCACCCCGCGTCGGCGAAGACTTTCGATATGGCTCTCAGTAAGGACAATGCCCTTGGGCAGGAGCATGGAACCGTCCGGCCCCTTGAGGTCGGCGGCCAGCGTCATGCCGGATTCCAGGGCGTCCACGGACAACCAGGCCACGGCTTTCCCCCTTCGCGGTCGCCTCTGCAAGCTGGGCGACCAGACGTACTTAGGATAGTATTCCTTTTCCCAGGCCACGGTCAACCGCTCAAGGCACTTTACAGCGCTGCCCCCAGGGCGTATCAAGCCGCCGGGAAAAAAAACGCCCGCAGGGGCCCCGGGGGAAAGACCATGGACGCTACGCTTGCCGTTTCGGACAAGGACCAGACCAGCCAATCCTCGACATTTGGCGAGACACTGTGCGCCGAGGACCGCCTCGCCATTGCCATGGAGGCGCTTGACGCCATCGTGGCCGAAAACGACCTGACCTGCATGCGCGCCCTGTTTCGGATGCGCCGCCGGGCCGAAGTGGCCCTGGCCCGTATCACCGACCACGGCGCACCCCAGTAGCCAAAGCCCCGGGCCTCACCGGGCGTACAGCAGAAATTCCAGGAAAACCGCCGCCAACGGCCGCGTGTCTGTCGGCATGTGGACCACCGCCCGGCCGTTCCAGTCGCCAAAATCAAAGCGCAATTCGTTTTCGCCGGCCACGGCCTCGAAGGTCAGGGCCGCTGCCACGGACGGGGTCAGCCATTTGACCGCCGGCAGCGGCCCGTAGGCGGCCAGTTTCCGGCCGTTGGCCGAAACCGTGACCACCTGGCCCGGCAGCGGATTCATGAGCCCGAAGCGCAGGGTGTAGGGACGCGCCCGGTCGGCCCGGAAACGGACGACAGACCCGGGGCCGAGCAGCCAGCGCCAGGAGCCGGCCTCGTCGTGTTCCAGGCCCTCGATGCCCGTAAGCGCCACCTTGCCGGTCTGGCGGAAGGTGAACAGATCGACCATATCCAGGGCCGGCGGCCCGGCAGCCTCGCGGCAGCCCAGGCCCAGCCCGAGCAGCAGCAGCCCGGCGGCGGCCAACAGGCGCAGCCTCACAGGCCCGCCCCGGCCTGGCCCGGCTCTTTGGCTGCTGCGGCCTCGGCCAGGGGCACGATCCGCAGATCCATGCGCCGAAAGCCCAGGGTAGACTGGTTGCCGCCGGCAAAATCCGCCGTATAGGGCGCAAGGGCCATCTCCACCCGCACCGTCAGGCGCGAATACGGCTCCCGGCGCTCGGCCACAAATCCCATATCCACCTCGCCCGTCGGCCCGACAATCCGGGCCGCGTCCACAAACGGTTCGTCGTCGAAGCGGTAGCGCACCACGTAGCGGTTCTCCCGGCCGGTGTTGATGAAGGCCTGATGGCAGACCACGAGCTGGGGCCCGGGGGCGCTGTTTTCCACCACGTATTCAAATCCGGCCTCGCCGGTGTCGGCCGGCCCGGCCGCGCCGCCCCAGTTGGTGTCGAGGGTCAGGCCCCAGGCGCTGTCCACGGTGGCGTAAAACCGGAGCAGGTCGGCATCGGTTGTCGCGGCATAGGGCAGGGTCCGCACGGCCGGCAGGGGCGTTTTAGGCACTTCAAACCGGTAGACTGCGGCCTGGAAGGTCTTTTCCACCGAAGCAGGCTGGCCGAAGCGGGCCAGAAACGCCCCTTCGCCCTTGGCATAGTCCCCAAACGAGCCGCTGCCGGAGACGAAACGCACGGTGCGGGTCGCCTCGCCGGAAGCGACGGCCTGTTGGCGCAGGCGGTCGCCGGAGCCGAACTGGTCGGCGTACCAGTAATAGCCGTTGAGGGTGCAGACGTCGCAAAACACCACCGCTCCATCCTGGCCAAGGAGCGCCGGCAGATTGCGGGCCAGGGGCTTGGACAGGGTGAAAAAGGGCATGATGGTGGTGTCGAAGGCGTAGAAATCGGCAAAGCGCGGTCCGAGCATGAAGGCCCCGAGGCCGCCGGCCAGCACGACCGCGCCCAGGGCCGGCGGCACTTTCGGCACGAAGCGGGCCGCGCTCAGGCCGAAAAGCACGGAGACCGGGGCCAGCAGAAACGACAGGTGCCAGACATTGAAGGCGTAGTAATCGTATTTGGCCAGGATCAGAAACACCACCGGCAGCACGGCCAGACAGGCAAAGACCCGCCCGGCCGCGGTTTTCAACCGCACGGCCAGGACCACGCCGGCCACAATGGGCAGGGCCACGAGCACCTGCACCGGCCACTGGGGAAAAAGCCAGAGCACCTGGCCAAGCTTGGCCGCGATGTTGCCCAGGGCCTCGAGATAGGAATAGCCCATGAACTGTTCGCGGTGGGTGCGCAGCAGCCGGCTGATGAAAAACGGCAGCACGAGGCCCACGGCCAGGGCCGATCCGGCCAGGGCCAGACCGAGATCCTGCCAGCGCCGCCGGCTGTCCTGGCGCGGCGCAACCCAGCACAGGGCCGCGAACTGGGCGGCCAGAATCATGAACCCCACATAATGCAGGCTGGTCAGGGCGATATTGCAGGCAATAAACCGCCAGAGGTCGCGGCGGGAGGCGCTTTGGGCATAGGCCAGCAGGCAGCCGGTGGAGAGGATGAACAGGAAGATGAGGATGGAATACATCCGCACCACCCGAGAAATATAGATATGCAGGGGGCTTGCCGCCAGAAAGGCCATGGCGTAGAGGGCCGCCGCCGGCGAGAGGTGCCGCCGGGCCACAACAAAAATCGCGGCTACGCTGCCAACGCCCAGGGCCGCCGGCACGAAGCGCAGGGCAAAATCCGACACCCCGCAGGCCATCAGCAGCTTGACCAGCAGATAAAACGTCGGCGGATGGACTTCCGAAGTGGTGACCAGATCGAAGATGTAGGACACCGGATGGCGGGCGGCCATGGGGACCAGGATTTCGTCGAGCCACATGGACGGCGTGTCCAGATGGTAAAACCGCAGGACCACGGCCACGGCCAGCATCAGCCAGAAAGCCGCCCGCAGACCCGGTTCCGTCCCGGCCGGGCCAGGGTGGAGAGCGCCAGCCCTCGGGAAAATACGTTCCAGCATGCATGCCTTATTTGAGGCGGCCGGACTGCGTCCGTGGCAGACCGGGCCGGCGGTTTACGCAAGCGCAACGAAAACGGCGGCACCCTACCGGGGAATGCCGCCGTCTGACTGGTATCACAGCAACCGGAAGACCTACTCGTCGGGACGAATCTCGTCGTCGGTGAGGTAGCAGGCCGGATCGGGCGCCCAGACGTCGTCGTAGACCGCCTCGGCCCTGGCCCGGAAGTTGCCGCCGCAGATGGACAGGTAGCGGCAGGTGGCGCACCGTCCCTTCACATGGTTCTTTTTGTCCTTGAGCTTGGCCAAAAGTTCGATGGCCGGATCGTCCCAGATCTGGGAAAACGGCCGCTCGCGGACATTGCCGAACACGTGGTGGCGCCAGAACTGGTCGGGATGGACCTTGCCGTCCCAGGAGATGCAGCCGATGCCCCGGCCGGAGTTGTTGCCCTCGTTAAAGGACAGAAGTTCCAGCACGTCGGCGGCCCGGGTCGGGTCCTCGCGCAACAGGCGGTTGTAGACGTGGGGGCCGTCGGCATGGTTGTCCACGGTCAGGACTTCCTTGGGCATGCCGGCGTCGTGCAGGGCCCGGGTATGGTCCATGATGAGGTCGACCACGGCCCGGGTGCCGGCGTGGTCCAGGTCCTCATTGATGAGTTCCGAACCGCGGCCGGAATAGACCAGATGGTAAAAGCAGATGCGCGGCACTTCGCGTTCGCGCAAAAGCTCAAAAAGCAGGGGCACTTCCGAGACGTTGCGCTTGTTTATGGTGAAGCGCAGGCCGACTTTGAGGCCCTCGTTCTGGCAGTTCTCGATGCCTTGCAGGGCCTTTTGGTACGACCCGGGCACGCCGCGAAAGAGGTCGTGGACCGCTTCGCCGCCGTCCAGGGAAATGCCGACGTAGGACAGGCCGACAGACTTGAGCTCCCGGGCCTTTTCACGGCTGATAAGCGTCCCGTTGGTGGAAATGACCGCCCGCATCCCCTTGGACACGGCATGGGAGGCCAGTTCCGTCAGATCCTTGCGCACCAGCGGCTCGCCGCCGGAAAAGAGCATCACCGGAGCGCCGTAGGCGGCCAGATCGTCGATCATGGCCTTGGCCTCGACCGTGCCGATGTCGTCCTTGCCCTCAGGGTCCACGGCCTTGGCGTAGCAATGCACGCACTTGAGGTTGCACCGCCGGGTCATGTTCCAGACCACGACAGGCTTTTTATCCTTGGAAAATTGCAGCAGATGCGACGGGAGCTTGCCGGAGTGGCGACCGTAGCGCAGGGCGTCGGAAGCCTCCACACCGCCGCAGTAAAGCTTGGATATACCGATCATTGAAGGTCCTTTGTTCGATGGGTGGGATGGCCCTATAATACATTTTGCGGGCCGGCGGTAGGGGCCGGCAGGGAGAAAAACCCGGCCGGCCCCTCATGGCGGGGGGGGAGGCTCAGGCCTTGGGCACGACCACTCTGGCCGGCGTCGGCTTTATCCCCCAAATGTCTTTGGCATATTCGCGGATGGTGCGGTCCGAGGAGAAATAACCCATGCGGGCGGTATTGAGCACGGCCTTTCGCATCCAGATGTCGGGGCGCGAATATTCCATGCCGATGCGCTCGTGCCCCTCGAGGTAGGACATGAAATCGGCCAGATGGAGATAGCGTTCGTTTTTGGCCAGCAGCTTCTCGAAAATCCAGTGGAACACGGCCGGCTCGTCAGGACTGAAGCGTCCGGCCGAGATGGCGTCGAGGACCCGGCGGATTTCCGGGTGCTTGCGGTAGTATTCCCAGGGATCGTAGCTGCCCTCGGCCAGATGGCGCTCCACTTCCGGGGTGGTCAGGCCGAAGAGGTAGAAATTCTCCTCGCCGACAGCCTCGCGGATTTCGATGTTGGCCCCGTCGAGGGTGCCGATGGTCAGCGCGCCGTTCATGGAAAACTTCATGTTGCCCGTGCCCGAGGCCTCGGTGCCGGCGGTCGATATCTGCTCGCTGACGTCCGCTGCCGGGATGAGCTTTTCGGCCAGGGACACGCGATAATCCGCGGCAAAGACCACCTTGATGTATTCGCTGGCCCGCTTGTCGGCATTGATGACCCGGGACAGGCGGCAGATGAGATGGATGATCTCCTTGGCCTCGAAATAGCCGGGCGCGGCCTTGCCGGCGAACACGTAGACCCGCGGGGCCGGCGGCAGATAGCCGTCCTCGGTGATGCGCAGATAG
>NZ_MLBG01000150.1 GCF_001936595.1 Desulfovibrio sp. DV | reverse complement strand
ACAAAATTAGTCTATAGAGCTTAATAATATTGTGCAATTAAGCACCATAGATCAAATTCAGCACCTCCTACTTTCAAGTCCGCGAATGTAAAAACTTTGCCAGATTATGACAGTCCTTTATTTGGCAATAATGAGCTTCTGATATTTGACCTCGAAGTCAGTACAATACTTTCCCGACTTTGGTCCTAAGCTTTCGTTCCATTCGCTCCCTCTGGAGTCGCCCCCGTTAAACCGGACACCCCGCAGTTGCTGCCAAACGGATAAACTCCCTGGGTGAGAGCAACCGCAGCCCTTTGTGGGGGTGCACCTCGTTATAGCCCTCAAAAGGACGGCGTCTGGTGCTCAAAGCAGATGCTAATCAAGCAGATAGTCAAATATCTCATGCAGTACTATGAAGATCGGGCACATCCGTTCCGTTGGACATATGGTAGGAAGCCCCATAAGGCATGATGCCAGCTATTTACGGATCGTGACACTGGGCAGCCTGGGCGTATCTTAGCACCTTGTTAGCCTATGTAGATCTCTCAACGCGAGAATAGTCGAAATTCTGATAAAGAAACTGGGCTATTTGTGGGTAATACACTTGGAGCATGGCTTATTTAATGGAATCGGTATATAGGGATGCTTAGCTATCAGGCTGGATGGAAAATGTGAGCGTGTGCCTTGGTACATATAAATTTGTAAATTAGTAGAGGCGATAACGCAACTTTATTTCTTGCGAAGTCTCATATTCCTGGTTAAAATAAGGTAAGATTTTGTTGCGCAGCCGGGCGATGAGATCGGGCACTATGCCAAGGTTGGGGCATCCTGGGGTATCGTCTTGAGTCCCTATTGACTTCACTAACTACCTTGCCGGCAACACTGACTTGGAATTACCGGGCAATTTCTTTGCCTTTATTGGCTCCACGCCAGTTCAGGTCCAGATCTGAGACGCAGGCGCCTGAGCCCGCGCTGTACCCCAGCTGGTACCCCAGGTCATGTATCTGGATGTCTCTTCGTGTACCGCTGTGCATGTCCACCTTGATGATATCATTGGGCGGTGCGGGCCAGCCAAAGATAGGTCGCGCGGATCACCGCCGGATTCCTGCACATACTGCCAGGACTGAATGAACAGCCGCCCGAGCCGACTGTGGGGTCGTGACGGACATGCCCTCGCAGCGTTCGATGATCTCACGAGCAGCCGCACCACCTCGGCCGGGGTGTAAGCTCGCCGCCTTTCTTGCCAGCGCTGTCAGCGAAAATGACAATGGGATGAGCATTCATGGACGCAAGATCTTCGTGGAGTGGCTGCGCCCCGGATGGTGTCTGGTACGCGGCGCAGCCTACCCCAGGAGCGGGGTTGCTCCCTCGTATTTTTGAGACGCCCTTGGAGGTGGCTCTGTCGGGCCTGGGGCGGATGTCTGGAGCAGCCGGCCCGGCTACTGCGTCGGCAGGCTCATGACAAAAAGGCTCAGCGACCCGTCTTCATCGCGAAAGACATTGCCGGTCAGGGTGACGGTTTTTCCCTTGAATTTTTTGTGGAAGGCCTCTTCCTGCTCAAGGGTCACCTCTTCCGGGGTCAGCACCATGTAGCTGACGCCTTCGTCGGTGGTGATGAGCAGGCCGTCGGTGTAGTCGTCCTCGACGATGCCGGAAACGGAGACGCCGGATTTGAGCGGTTTGACGTCGTCTTCGGCAGCAGCGGCAGCGGCAGCGGCAACGGCGGCATGGGCGTTGCCGCCGCCGGCGGCTGCAAGCAGCATGGCCACGAGCAACACGGCCAGGGGAGCCAGGGTCAATGAAAAGCGATACGAGTGCGTCATGCCGTCTCCGCGCAGCCTGATCTATGGTACTCCATCCGGGCCGGCGCGCATGGCCCGGACGACTTGCCTTTATACCGGAACGCTCCAGTCGGCAATCATCATGAAGTGACCAGAATGCCTTGCCAAAATCCATTTATACGCAGTATGCCCGAGCATGATTGATCGGAGGTCCGATGGATTCTGATATGTGCCTGACGCCGGCCGGGCTGCTGCGCCGCAATGCCGGGCAGCGCGGCGGCGCGGTGGCTGTGGCGGCCGGCGATGTGGCGGTGTCCCACGAGGCCTTGGCCGAAGCGGCCTTGCGGCTGGCCGGCGGGCTGGGCGGGCTGGGCCTTTCCCCGGGCGCGCGGCTGGCTGTTTTTGCCCGCAAGACCCCGGCGGCGGTGACGGCCTTTTTGGCCGCGGCCTGTGCCGGCGGCGTATTTTTTCCGGTCGATCCCAACCAGCCGCCGGCCGTGACCCGGGACATCCTGGCCCGGCTGGCCCCGGCCGTCATGGTCGTGGCCGCCGAATTCCTGCCGGTCCTGGACGCCCTCTATCCGGCCGGGCCGCCTTTCGCCCTGGTGGCCTGCGACGGCCCGGCCCGGCCCGGCATGGCGTCTTTAAGCGAACTGGCCGCCGGTCCCCTGCCGGCCGCCCTGCCCGAGGTCGGGCCAAACGATCCGGTCTATTTGAATTTCACGTCCGGCACCACCGGCGCGCCCAAGGGCGCGGTGACCACACTTACAAATCTCATCGCCAACACCACCGCCGCCAACGAGGCCTTCGGCCTCACCCCGGACGACGTCCACCTGTGCATGATGCCGGTTTTTGTCCATCCCCACGAAACGCTCCTGCGGCCGCTGCTCCTTGGCGGCACCATGGTCCTTTGCGACCGCATTTCGGCCCGGGCCGTGGCCGAGGCCTGCGCCAGCCACAAGGTCACGGCCCTTATGGCCGTGGCCGCCATCTATGAGACGCTCCTGCGCCAACCGGCCGGGGCGCAAAACCCCTTTGCCAGCGTCCGCATCGCCGAATCCGGCGGCATGCACGTGCCTTCGGCCCTGGCCGCCGGACTGCGCCGGCGCTTTGGCCTGGAAATTCTGCCGGTCTGGGGCAGCACCGAGACCACGGGCGTGGCCCTGGCCAACCGGCCGGGCGAGGCGTATGTGCCGTGCTGCCTGGGCCGGCCGGTGGCCGGCTACAGCGTGGCCGTGGTGCGCGAGGGCGGCGAGCCGTGCGCGCCGGGCGAACCCGGCGAACTGATCGTCTCCGGGGCCGGGGTGTGCCCCGGCTATTTCGGCGAGGAGGCCCAGCCGGAATTTCGCCTGTACGGCGGCCGGTTCCGCACCGGCGACGAGGTCTTTTTCGACGCGTCCGGCCGGTATTTTTTCGCCGGCCGCCAGTCCATGCTGCTCAAGGTCGGGGGCATGAAGGTCTTCCCGGTCGAGATCGAGGAAGCCCTGCGCCAGCACCCGGACGTGGCCGAAGCCGTGGTCATCCCGGTGGCCGACTTGCTTCGCGGCGAGGCGGCCAAGGCCGTGGTCGCGCCCCGAAACGGGGCCGTGCTGACTGCCGGGGATTTGCGCAAATTTCTTTCCAAACGCCTGCATCGCCTGAAAATGCCCCGCGTCATCGAAATCCGTGACGCCCTGCCCCGAACTCCCGGAGGAAAAGTCGCATGGCGCGCCCTCGTGTCGGACTAGCCCACGGCGAGGTGGGCGAGGCCCCGGACGCCTTCACCCCGGCCGGCCTCGCTGCCGTGACCGCACTCGTGGCCCGGGCCATTGCCGCTGCCGGCTGCGACCTGCCGGCCCTTGTGGGCGGCAAGTCCGTGCTTTTAAAACCCAATCTGGTGCGCCCCAATCCCAACAGCCCGCGCTCGGTGGTGACCGATGAGCGGGTCATTCTGGCGGTCATCGATCTGGTGCGCGCGGCCGGAGCGGCCGCCATCCGGGTGGGCGACAATCCGGGCTACGGCCTGTCGCTTTTTGCGGCCATGGCCGGCATGGCCGACTTTACCCGCCGGCTGGCCGAACACGGGGCCGAACTGGTGCACTTTGACGCGGCCGATCCGGTGGCCGTGGCCAATCCAACGGCCCTGCTCTTTGATCCCGTGCCTCTGCCGCGTGTGCTCCTTGAGGCCGATGTCTATATCAACATCCCCAAGATGAAGACCCATGTGCATACGTTGGTCACCCTCGGCATCAAGAACCAGTACGGATTGATTTTGGACGACAACCGGATGCCCTGGCATCGAAACGACATCAACGTCAAAATCATCGACATTTTACGGGTGGTAAAGCCCGATCTGACCGTGGTGGACGCCTTGTGGGCGGTGCAGGGCCAGGCCCCGCTGTCCGGGTCGAGCGTGCCGGACATGAACGTCATTGCCGCCGGCACGGACGTGTGCGCCGTGGACGCCGTATGCGCCGATCTCATGGGCATCGCCGTCGATGAAGTGGCCATGCTGCGTCTGGCCGGGCAAGAGGGCCTGGGCGAAACCGATCTGGCCGCCATCGAGGTGGTTGGCGAAGACCCGGACCAGCTGCGCCGGCGCTTCGCCCGGCCGGTATTAAGCTCCATGGGGGCCTATCCGGCCGTGCGGGTGATCGAGGGCGGTGCCTGCCAGGGCTGCCTGTCGGCCCTGCGCCATGCCCTGGACAAGCTTGGCAGCGAGGACGGCTTTGCCGGCCGCGCGCAGGCCACGCTCTATGTCGGCGTGCCCATGCCCGAGACGGTCAATCTGCGAAACGTGCGCGGGCAGCTCTGGTGCTTCGGGGCCTGCAGCGCGCCGCTTATATACAATACCAAAGAGCCCGGCCGCATCGCCCGGCACATCCCCGGCTGTCCGCCGCATATCCTCGACTTTTACAAGGCGTATAAGGCGGCCGCCGCCCCCGACAGCGGCACCGGGACCGGGAAGGACCACAGGACACCATGCGCGTAGCCCTCATTTCCCCCTATCCCGACATCACCGCCTACGGCGTGCGGGCCATTGCCGCCTATTTGAAGGCCAACGGCGTGGCCGTGCGGGTTATTTTCCTGCCCGACCCCCTGGGCGACGCCCTGACCGACGCCCCCGAGCGCTATCCGGCCCCGGTCATGCACGACGTGGCCCGGCTGTGCGCCGACTGCGATCTGATCGGCGTATCGCTTATGACCAATTATGTGGACAACGCCGTCCAGATCACCCGGGCCGTCAAGGCCTCCTCCCCGGCCCCGGTGCTGTGGGGCGGGGTCCATCCCACCATCCGGCCCGAGGAGTGCCTGGAAACAGCCGATCTGGTCTGCATTGGCGACGGCGAGGAAGCCATTTTGGACGTGGTGCGGGCCATCGCCGCCGGCGGCGACCTGACTGCCATTGCCAATATCCAGGCCCGCCGGCCGGACGGGACCATTGTCCGCAATCCGGTGCGCCCGCTCACCCAGGATCTCGACGCCCTGCCGGCCCCGGACTGGTCCCATGACGACCACCACATCTGGGACCCGGACCGGCCCGAAGCCGGCGTCGTTCCCCTGACTCCGGCCGTGACCGAGGCCTTCCTGGCCCGGGGCACGGTGTCGCAGATGCTCGGCAAGATCGGCTACCAGACCATGACCGGCCGGGGTTGCCCGCATCGCTGCGCCTACTGCGTCAACGACGCGGTCAAGGCCCTGTACGGGGCCAAGGGCTATCTGCGCTGGCGCGGCGTCGGACACGTCATGGCCGAGATCGAGGCGGCCCGGCAGGTGCTGCCGGCCATCGGCTATGTCTGGATTTCCGACGACGCCTTTTTCGCCCGGCCCCTGGGCGATATTCAGGAATTTTGCCGCCAGTGGAAGGAGCGCATCGGTTTGCCGTTTAGCTGCCTGGGCTCGCCGGCCACCATCACCCGGGAGAAAATGGACGCCCTGCTCGACGCCGGGCTTTTTTACCTCCAGATGGGCGTGCAGACCGGTTCCGCCCGCATCCAGGAGCTTTTCAACCGCAAGGCCATGGGCAACGACGTCATGCTGGCCGCCATGAAGATCATAAACGATTCCAAGGACCGCATGTTCCCGCCCAGTTACGATTTCATCCTGGATACGCCCTATGAGACCACGGCCGACCGGCTGGAATCGGTGCGCTTCATTGCCCGCATCCCCAAACCCTTCCGGCTCCAGCCCTTTTCCCTGGTGCTCTATCCCGGCACCAAGCTCCACGCCATGGCCGCGGCTGACGGGTTTTTAACCGACGAGCGGCGACAAGGTGTATACGAAAAGCTATACGATGCGCCGGCCAGGATTACGTCAATCTGCTCATTTTGCTGGCCAAGGGCGGCCGGATGCCATCGCGCCTGTTGGCCGTGCTGGCCTCGGACGGCCTTGGCGGACTGCTCTCCCGGCCGGCCTTTGACCCGCTGTGGCGGCTCCTTTTCGGGCTCATGGAACCGGTCAAGCGCCTCCTTCGGGCCGTGGCGGGGCGGCCGTGAAAATCGCCCTGGTCCAATCCTGGCTCGGGGAAGGGGCTGGCGAGCCGGTCTTTCCCATCGGTCTGGCCAGTCTGGCCGCGAGCCTTCCGGGACATACCGTGGCCGCCTTTGACCCCAACGTGGCGGCCGGCGATCCCATGGCCGCCCTGGCGGGATTTTTGCGCGATTTTTCGCCCGATATGACCGGCGTTTCCCTGCGCAACATCGACTCCACCAATACCCGGGTCAACGTCTCCTATCTGCCCCCCTTCGGCCGTACCCTGATGACGGCGCGCCTGGAGACAAGCGGGCCGCTGGTGGTCGGCGGGGCCGGCTTTTCCATGTTCGCCAAGGCCATCATGGCCTCCTGGCCGGCCATCGACTACGGCGTGGCCCTTGAGGGTGAAACCGCCTTTGCCGCCCTGGCCGACGCCCTGTCGCGCGGCAACGCGCCATCCTCCGTGCCGTCGCTTTTTTGCCGCGACGACGACGGCGAGGCCTTTTTTACCGGGGAATCCGTAAAAATCGACTTGTCAGACCTCCCCTCCCCGGACTTTTCCATCCTGCCGTTGACACCCTATGCCGCCGTGCCCTGGGGGATCGGGGTCGAGACCAAGCGCGGCTGCGCCCTCTCCTGCGTCTACTGCCCCTACGGCTTTTTAAACGGCCGGCGCTACCGGACCAAGACCCCACAGCAGGTGGCGGCCGAGATCATCGCCCTGCGCGACCGGTTCGGCGCAACCCGGTTCACCTTTCTCGACTCCGTCTTCAATGTCCCGGTCGACCACGCCCGGGCGGTCATGGAAGCCATGGTCGCGGCCGGAGCCACGCTCCCCTGGTCGGGCTGGTTTGCCGAGCGCGGCCTGACCCGGGATTTTCTCGAACTGGCCCACCGGGCCGGCTGCGATACCGTCATTTTTTCCCCGGACGCTTACGGCGACGCAGCCCTCAAAAAGCTTGGCAAGGCCGCAACCGTGGCCGAAATCGAGGCCGCCTACCGCCTCGTGCGCGACCTGGGCTGCTTTGAGGTGAGCTACAATTTCTTTAAAAACCCGCCCGGCCAGACCCTGCCCGCCGCCCTGGCCATGCTGCGCTTCATCGCCAAGGCCCGGCGCGAGATGGGACGCAAAGCGCATTTCGAGCTCAACAGCATCCGGGTGGAGCCCCACACCGCCCTGGCCAAGCTGGCCGTGGCCGAAGGCCTGATCGAAGCCGGGGCCGACCTGCTGTTGCCGGTGATGTATTCCCAGAAAAGAACTGCCTATATTGAAAAACTTTTTGATATGCTCTTGCGGGCCGTCGGGAAATAGCCGTGCAGGTGCGCGAGAGCCTTGCCCGCGACCTGCTGCGCCTGGTGGTCTGGTATCCCCTGCGCCTGCTGGCCGAGCGCCTGCCGCCACGGGCCGCCCTGGCCCTGTACCGGACCATGGGCCGTTTGCACGCCCTGCTGGCCCGGGGCCGGGCCGGGCGCATTGCCGCTGCCGCGGCGGCCGTGGCGCCGCATCTCCCACCCGCACCTTCAAAAAATGTGGCGGGGGAGGCGTTTTCGACCCATTATGTCAACCAGCTCATCCTGTTCCAGTTGCCGCGCCTGACCGCCGCCAATATCGACGAACTCCTGGAATTTGAGGGCCTCACCCGCCTGGAACTGGCCCTGGCCCATGGGCGCGGCGTGGTCCTGCCCATCGGCCATTTCGGCCCGACCCAGTTGCCGCTGGCCGCCCTGGGGGCGCTCGGCTTTTCCCTGGTCCAGATCGGCAACCTGTCCGATGCCGGGCTGTCGTTTATCGGCCGCCACGTCGCCTTCCGCCTGCGCCAGCGCTACGAAGCGCGCATCCCGGCCCGCATCGTGCCGCCCGGCCCCGGCACGCGCCAGGCCCTGGCCCATCTGCGCCGCGGCGGGGTGGTCATGACCACGGCCGACGACGGACCGGGACAGCCGCCCTTCGGCCACCACGCCGTTTTCCCATTTCCGGGTGGCAACCTGTCCGTGCCGCTTGGGCCGGCCCGGCTGGCCCTGGCCGCCGGCGCCGTCCTGCTGCCGGTTTTTCTCCAGGCCGGGACAGACGCGCCCTATCGCCTCGTCATCGACGAACCCATCGCCCCGCCCCCGGACGCCGGCCGCGAAGATGCCGCCGCAGCCATGACCGCCGCCTGGGTGGCCCGCTACGCCCCCCGCGTCCAGGCCGCTCCGGGCTGGTGGCACGGCCTGGAAGCCCATCTTTTTCCTTGAATCCCGCCCCGCCCTCGGCCACAATCCCTCCCCACACACCCAGGAAGGACGCAGCGCACAATGAAAAACTCGATGAAACTGTCCATCGTTATTCCGGCGTATAATGAAGAAGGCAATATCACCACCACGGTGGACGGCATTCGCTCCGTGCTGGTGCGCGAAGCCATTCCTTATGAACTGGTGCTTGTCGATGACAACAGCGCTGACGCGACCGGGAACGTGCTGGACACGCTGGCCGCGGCCGATCCCGGCATTGTGGTGGTGCGCCGGGAATCGCCCCGCGGCTTCGGCCGGGCCGTGCGCTCCGGCCTGGAGCGGGCCACCGGTGATGTCATCATCATCTGCATGGCCGACCTGTCCGATGATCCTGAAGACATCATCAAGTACTACAGAAAGATAGAAGAAGGCTTTGACTGCGTTTTCGGCTCACGCTTCATTCGCGGCGCGCGCTGCGTCAATTACCCGCCCTTCAAGCTCTTTTGCAACCGCATCGTCAACAAGGTCATGCAGCTCATGTTCTGGACGCGCTACAACGACCTGACCAACTCTTTCAAGGCCTACCGCTCCTACGTCATCCGCGATATTTGGCCGCTCAAGGCCTGCCACTTCAATATCACCATCGAATTGTCGCTCAATACCCTCATTCGCAACTATGCCATCGCCGAAGTGCCCATCTCCTGGCAGGGCCGCACCTGGGGCAGCTCCAACCTGCACATCAGCGAAATGGGCCGGCGCTACTTGAGCACCCTGCTGCGGGCCTGGTTCGAAAAAAACCTCATCCTCGACGACCTGATGGCCGAATCCGTTGTCTGCCGCAGCCACAGCGTCGAACGCGCCGCCGGCATCGAAGCCCGCGTGGCCGAACTCGAACACCGGCTGGCGACGCTGGAAAAGACGAAGGGTGAAGAGAGATGAGAGAAGGGGAAGAGTGCC
>NZ_MLBG01000149.1 GCF_001936595.1 Desulfovibrio sp. DV | reverse complement strand
GGAGCACTCTTCCCTCTTCTCTCCTCTCCTCTCTCATCACTCCTCTCCTTCCTGTCCCGGTCGGATCATCCAGGCTCCGCCGACGGCTGGATCGTAGATGATTTTTTTGAAGCGATGCGGCGCGCTGTCCGGGGCCAGGAGCAGGCGCAGGGCCAGGCTGCGGGCGGCGCTCTGGTCGGCGATGACCGCGATTGGCAGGTGTTGGCCGTAGAGCAGGATGGGATCGGCCCGGCCGGCCAGATGGGCGGGCAGGGGCGGCAGGGCGTCGACGTTCCAGACCGTGGGCACGAAGCGGTAGCCTTTGGCCAGAGCGGCTTCGGGTAGTTGCAGGCGGCCGGTGGCGGCATCGACGACGAGTCCCTGCCGGGCCACGACATCGGCATGGTTGGGCGGGTTCGACGGGACCCGGGCTTCCGGGCCGGCGGCAAAGGCCAGCCAGAAGCCGCTTTTAGCGAGCAGTTCCAGGCGAAGGAACAGGCAGGCCGGGGCGGAGGGGAAGAAATAGCCGGCCGGGTCGTCCAGGGCCGGGCCGGGAAGCGTGGCCAGGAGGGTGGCCCGGGCCTCGGGCGGGCTGGAAAAGAGCCGGATGAGCCAGTCTGCCGTGGCTTGGCGCGAGCCGAAGCGTGGGGCCAGCCGGCCGATTTCGCCCGGGCCGTTGGCCGCAAAGAAAAGCATCCAGTCGGCTGCTGCCTCGGCATTGTCTGCGGCCAGCCCCCAGGCGGCGGCAAAGCAGTCTTCCGTGGTCTGGGAGCCGCCGTCGAAAAAGACCGGCCGGTCGGCCCGGTAGCGCAGAAAATAGCCGTCATCCCACCAGGAGACGATGACCGTGCCCGGCGGCGTCAGCGCCCGGACGGCCAGGGCCAGCCGGTCGTCGGCCCGGCCAAAGGGCTGGCTGTCCGGGGTGGCGAGGCCGGCGGCCAGGGCCGGGAGGAGCAGAAGGCCGGCGGCGGCCAGGGCCAATCCCCCGCGCGCTGGCTGGCCGGGCGGGACGTTTTCCGGGAGCTGGGCCAACAGCCAGTCGATGGCCGCACCCAGCCCCAGGGCGGCCAGGGGGAAAAAGAGCAGGACCAGACGTCCCGAACGCAGGGCGGCTGCCCCGGCCAGGAGCAGGGGGCGACAGGAACAGGGCGGCCGGCCAGTTGCGTCGCCACAGCCGGACGATGCCCAGGCAGGCCAGGGCCAGCACGGCCGGATGGCCCAGACAGCGCCGGCCCAGTTCGGCCGGCGTCAAGGGTTGCAGCTCGATGATGGAACGGGCCACCGAGGCGGTGTCCGGACTGAGGCCAAAGGCCAGGGCGGCGTGGCCCAGGGCGTAGGCGACAGGGGCGGGCAGGGGCAGGCCCAGGACAGCCATGCCGGCCCAGCACACGGCCAGGGCGGCGGCAAGTCCGGAGAGTGCCCGGACCAGCCGTTTGCGGTCCGCTCCCCGGACGGCAGCTATGGGGACCAGGGCCAGCAGAGCCAGGGCCAGGTAGCCGCCGGGCTTCCACCACCACCAGGACAGGCCGGCAACCAGGACGCAGCCGACAAGGGCCCGCAGCCGGTCCGGTTTTTGGGGGGCCGTGGCGGCTGTGTGGGCGGCCAGGGCGGCGGCGAGCAGCAGGCTCGGGATCAGTCCGTCGGTATCCAGGCGGCCAGGGGCGGTGACATCCAGGAAATACGGACAGGACCCGGCAGCCAGGGCCGCGGCCAGGGCGGCCGGGTCGGCATAAAAACGCCGGCCCCAGGCAAAGACGGCCAGGGGCAGCAGGCCGGCCAGCAGGGGCGGCAGCCAGAAGGCTGCCCACTGCGGCGTGGTTGCGGCCAGCCCGGCAACCGAGGCCGTGAGCAGGGACAGGGCTGGGACTGGGGGCCTGTCGCCGGGAGCGCAGCAGGCGGCAGGGGCCGGGCCGCTTTCGGCGGCGCGCAGGAAGGCATAGCCGTCGTGGCTGGTCAGCATGGGGACGTTGGTGTCGGCATAGCGGCCGGCCGGATCAGCCAGGAGCGGGCCGGCGTCGTGCGCGGTTTTGACGGCCAGCGGCAGCAGGGCCACCAGGACGGCCAGCAGCCACGGGCCGGATAGCCGCCCCAAGTGGCCGGGGGCGCTCATCCGTTGCCGCCGCCAACGGCCGGTTTGGCCCGGGCGCGGGCCAGCCCTGCGGCTGCGGCGCTGTTGTGGGGATCGACGGCCAGGGCGCGCCGGAAATAGCCGGCCGCCTCGTCCGGGAGGCCGGCTTCCAGGCTGTGGCTGCCAAGGGCCAGCAGGGCCGGCAGGTAGTCCGGGCGAAGGGCCAGGGATTTGCGCAACAGCCGCACGCCCAGGGCCGGGCGGTCCTGGTCGAGAAATACCTGGCCCAGATTGGCAAAGGCGGCCGGATAGTTGAAGTCGACCTTCCAGCGTTCGGGCAGATCCGGGTTGACGTAGGTTCCGGTAAAGGCCTCGGCAGCGGCCCGGAGCCGGGCATTGGCCGCGTCCACCGAGGTCAGGCCGGCGTCGGTGAAATCAAGAGCCCTGGTGAGGAATATCTCGTTGCCCGGCAGATACGGCGCGTTGGGGTCGTAGCCGTCGTAGATGACAAAGGCCGTGGGATCAGCCAGATGCCAGCGACCGGCCACCCAGACCTCGATGAAGCTGTGGCCGTTTGGCAGGGCGAGCGGATTTTGGCGATAGCGGGCCAGCCATTTGGCATTCATGGTCAGCACGAGGCGGCTGGGGTAGCCAAGGGCCCGAAACAGCGCCAGCTCGGCCAGGGCGAAGTCGCTGCAGCCATCCAGGGTGCGCTGGCGAAACAGCGTGGCCGCGTCGCGGCGAAACTGGTCGCGGCTGCTCGATGCGTCGTAGGCCAGATGTTCGCCGACATGGCGCATGGCCCCGAGCAGGCAGGCGTAATCGTCGTTGCCGGCGGCCTTTTTGACGCCGGCTGCGGCAGCCTCGATTTCCGGCGAGGCCGCGGTCTGGGCCGAGGCTGTCAGGACCGGGGGCGGGACTGCCGCCGGTCTTGGCGCGGCCCCTCCGGCGCAGCCCCAAAGGCCCAGGCAGACGGCCAGGAGGAGGCCGCGGGCAGCAGGGAAGCGGGACATGGCAGCGGCCAATGCGGCCTATTCGAACACGGCCGGCATGCTCATGTTGGCCGGCTGGGCCGAAAACCGGCCGACCGAATGGCCAAAGGCCCCGGGCGACAGCGGCAGCGGCGGCGACATCGGGATAAACGGCCCGTAAATGGGGATGATCTGGTTGGAGGCGACGACCTGGGAGCCGGTGTTGTTGGCAACCGACACGGTGGTGGCGTCGTTGGTGGCCACGATTTCACCCATGGGGACAGGCGGTTGGGGCGAGGGCGGGAAGCCGGCCTGCCGCTCGCTTTGGTTGAGGGCGGCGGGGTCGCCGGCCAGAGGCGTGGCCGCGCCCTGGCCTGATGCCTGCCAGAAGGCGGCATGGGCCGTGCGCGGCCCGAAACCGTCCAGAAAACCCTGCTGGGCCGGCAGGTCGGACCTGGGCACCAGCGCCACCACAAAGTCGGAGCCGCGAACGCCGCAACTGGCCACCGGGGTGTCCACCCGGAAGTTCTCGCCACCGGCCTGCTCCATTTTTTTGACCACGAACCGGGCCTTGCCGGCAGCCAGACTGGCCACGGTATCGCGAAAGCCTTTTTGCGGATCATAAACCGACTTGTCCAGGCGCAGCCAGGACGAGGCCGCCAGGGTGAACTGGCTTTGGTCGTTTAAAAGGACCACCAGCCGGGAATCGGCCTCCACCACCAGGGTGTCGCCGGCAACGATGGGCAGGGTCTTGGCGGCCTTGAAGGCCGTGGCCGGTTCGCCCTGGTGGATGATGTAGGCGTCGTTTTCCACAAAATCGACCAGGCCGATGCCTTCGCCCGGACCAGGGCGAAATTCCGGGACCACGACGGCCTCGGCCGGCAACAGTTTGGCCTTGGCCGGGGCTTCGCGTTCAAGGAGCAGCAGAAGCGGGTCGCCCGTGGGTTGTGCGCCCAACATGGCGGCCAGACCGAGCAACAGCAGTACGGCCAGGGCAAAAGCCGCAAACGAAGGTCGTTTCATACGGTGCTCCGAAGGGCGGATGTCGGGCCGCCGGTATTGCATGCGCCGCAGCCGTGAAAGGAGCCGGGCAAAAGTGTGATGTCTGCCCGGGAGAGTGAAGAGCGGGGGGCAAAAAGTCAAGGCTGCGTTGGCCTGGTCGCGACAGCCGGCAGCGCCTGCCTGTGCTGCGTCCGGCCGGGCGGGCCGGACGGCCCGGAACCGCCCTCTGGCGTCGGTGTGTGGGCCGTGATAGGGGGAGCGGCTGTGGCATAAAAGCCGTGGAGGCTGGTGCCGCAATCCCTTAACCGCCCGGCCCGTCCGGGTGCGAGTTGCGAACATGCCCACTGCATCCGCCGCCGCTGCTTCTGACAGTGTTGCCTTGGTCGGACCCGGCCGGCCTGCTCCGTTGCGGCCGGATGTGGCCGTCATTGTGCCGGCCCATGACGAGGAGCCGACGGTTGGCGCCCTGGTGCGGGAATTGCGGGCACGCTACGGCTGCCTGGTGGTGGTGGTGGACGACGCCAGCCGTGACGGCACTGCCGGGCAGGCTCTGGCTGCCGGGGCCATCGTGCTGCCCCTGGCGGCCAGGGCCGGGGCGTGGTGCGCGGTCCAGGCCGGCTTTCGCTACGTCCTTGGCCGGGGCCTCGGGCTGGCTGTGACCATCGACGCCGACGGCCAGCATCTGCCGGAAACCGTGGGGCCGCTGTTGGCCGAGATGGGGCGGGGGCAGGCCGATGTGGTCATCGGCGGCTGTCTGTCCCGGGCCGATCTCCTGCGGCGGCTGGCCCTGGCCGGGCTGCGCTGCCTGGGGGGCTTTGGCGCGCTGGACCTCACTTCCGGCCTTCGGGTCTACAGTGCAAAAGCCATGCGGGCCTTGCTCACGCCTCGGGCCGTGGCGCTCGATTACCAGGACGTGGGCGCGTTGCTGCTGCTGCGCCGGGCCGGGCTGGCCGTGGCCGAGGTCGAGGCCCCCATGCGCCGGCGGGTCCATGGCCGCTCGCATATTTTCCATTCGCCGGCCCCCATGCTCGGTCATGTCTGGCAAAGCGTCCTGTTGTGCCTGGAGCACGGCCCTTTTTGCGATGACGACGGTGCAGCTCGTGCCGATCGACGGGGCGAGCTCTCGCCGCGGGTGGCCCGGCGTCTGGCCCTGCAACGGCTGGCCGTGCTGACGGCCAGGGCTCCTTGTTCCGGGCCGCAGGCGGCCCTGTGACGGCCGGGCTTCGCGTCCTGGCCATCACTGCGGACCAGATGTTTTTGCGCCAGGTGCGGCTGGTCCTGCCCCTGGACGCCCTGTGCCGGGCCGGGCTGGTGTCGGGATTTCGGGTGCTGTGCCCGACCGACGCCAGCCTGTCCGACCATTACCCTCTGGAGCACTTTGACGCCGTGCTGGTGCAGCGCTGCGTGCCGGCCTGGGTGGCGGACCTGCTCCATCACCAGGGCATTGCCTACCAGCTCGACCTCGACGATCTGCTCCTGGCCCGGCCGGCCTATGCCCAGGGCCTGCCCGATGCGGCCGGCCGGGAGCGTCTGGCGGCCTGTCTGGCCGGCTGTGCCGTGTTGACCGTGCCCAACCAGCGGCTGCTGGCCGCCCTGGAGGGCCGGCTTGGCCTGTCCCTGGCGGCCAAGACCGCCATTGTGCCCAATGCCCTGCCCGGCGGGCTGCACATGGCCAAGCCGGCCAGCCGGCCCGGGGCCATCCTCTGGGCCTCAAGCGACCGGCCGGCCCTTGGCCCAAGCTTCGAGGCCGTGGCCGGGGCCATTGCCGACACGGCCCGGCGGCACAGCCTGCCCGTGCTGGCCATGGGACGCCTTGGCCCGGACATCCTGGCCGCCCTGCCCGCGGTGCGGTATCTTGGCAATATGGGCTACTGGCGGCACAAGGCCTTTTTGCGCGACCTGCCGACCGCCCTGGCCGTGGCTCCCCTGGAGACCGGGGAGGCCGGGGGCGACGCCGAGACGCTCGATTTTATCGCCTGCAAATCCGACGTGAAGCTGGTGGAATATGGCGGCCTCGGCCACGCCGGGGTGTACAGCCGGGCTGCGCCCTACACCGACAGCGATCTGGCCGCCGGGCGGCTGGTCGACAACGACCGCCACTCCTGGACCGAGGCCCTGGCCTGGCAACTGGCCGAGGGCTATCGCCAAACACCGGCCGAGGCCCGGGACATCCAGGCGAAGCGAAATGCCGACACCGTGGCCCGGCAGTGCTGGTGGCCGGCTCTTACGCGCGTTCGTCTGGCCCGCCCGCTGGCCCTGGCCGACGTCCTGGCCGCATATCGCGCCGCCGGCGGGGGGGGAGGGCCGCTGCACCACCAACTGGCCGACCGCCTCTATCACGGCCTGTATCGCCGTCTCGCCCCGGCCGGAGTGCGCCGTCTCGTCGGCCGGTTTATCGAGGCGCGTCTGGCCCGGCCCCGGCGCTGACCGGCTGGCGCACGATCCGCTCCCAGGCCGCTGCCCAGCCGTCGTGGTGGCCGACGCCTTCGATGACCACGCACCGGGCCGGGGAACCGGCCGGCAGCCGGGCCACATAACGCCGGCAAAGCTCGGGCGGCGTGATCGTATCCTTGCTGCCGACATAGTGGGTCTGGGCAATGGCGGCCACCTCCCCGGCCGCGTCGGCCGGATTGCGCGAGCCGGCAAGCGGCGTGACGCCGTGCAGCGCGGTCCAGGCCCCGGTGTCGAGGTTGCCGGCAACCGTGACGATGTCGCGTACGTCCTTGCGGCCGACGGCGACCAGCACAGCCAGCCCGCCGCCCCCGGAATAGCCCCGGAGGCGCAGGCTTTGCGCCCCGGTCCGGGCCTTGGCGAGGTCGAGGGCCTCACTGACAGCGGCAATCACTTCCGGGGAAAAGCGGCCCAGGGTCCACCACGACGGGTTGCAGCCGGCCAGGGCCTCGGCCGACAGGTATTGGCCGGGCCGGGCCAGGGCCAGGAGGTTTGGGGCCGGATCGCGGCTGGCGAGAAGAAGGCCCAGGGGATCGGCCGGGGTCGGATCGGGACTGGGGGTGCGGCGGTCGAGGTAGGCCCGGCCGTCGCCTTCGATGTAGACGGTCAGCGTGTCGCCGTGCCCCGCCCGCAGAAAGCCGGCCAGGGGCATGGAGCTGGTTGGCAGGAGCACCGGTGCCAGGCCGGCCGCCCCGGCCAGGGCCAGGGCTTTGTCCCGCGATGCCCCGTCCGGGACGGCGGCGCAGCCCCATCCAAAAACGGCCAGGGCCAGCCCGAGCAGGGCGCCGGCCCAGGGGGACGGGATTGGTTTGCGGTCCATGGCCGGCCTATTTGGACGTATGCTCGAACACGCCGTCCCAGCCGGCCTCCGGGGGCGAGGCGGCCAGACGGGCGGCCCGTTCGGCAAAAAGGGCATAGAGCCTGTGGTCGCAGCAGGACCGCAGGTCGGCGTAGGCCTTGGCCGCCGCAGCAAAATCGCCGGCCACGTACAAGGCTCGGGCGGCGTCGGCCCGGGCCAGTTCCTCGGCCCGGGCGGCATACTCCTCGGGCGAGCGCACGGTATGGATGGTCACCGGCTCGGTCTTGCCCTTGACCCGGACCCGGTCGATCTCCTGGAATACGAAGCCGGCCGAGGCGGCTTGGAGCATGGAGTCGGTGACCAGCACCGGCACGGAATAAAACTTGGTCAAACCCTCCAGGCGCGAGCACAGGTTCACGGCGTCGCCGATGACCGTATAGGTGAACTGGTCCCGGGAGCCGAAGTTGCCCACCCGGACCACGCCGCAGTGCAGGCCGATGCCGGCCTTGATGGCGTGGCCGAAATTCTTTTTGAACCCCAGGTTGAGGCTGCCCAGTTCACGGTGCATGGCCAGGGCGGCGGTCACGGCCCGGACCCGGTGGTCGGGAACGGCCAGGGGCGCGTTCCAAAAGGCCATGATGGCGTCGCCGATGAATTTATCGAGCGTCCCCAGCTGGTTGGTGATGATGCTGGTCATGGGCGTGAAATAGCATTGCAGCAGTTCCACCACCTGGGTCGGGGACAGGTTTTCAGCCAGGGAGGTAAAGCCCCGGACATCGGAAAAAAGGATGGTGATTTCGCGTTCCTCGCCGGACAGGGTCAGCGAGGCCCGGCGCGAGACAATGCGCGCCACCACCGCCGGCGACACATAGCGGGCAAACGCGCCGTGAATAAACCGCTTTTGGCGTTCCTCGCGCCAGAATTTGAGAAAGGTCAGGACGATAAAGATGACGGCCAGCACCAACAGGGCGCACAAGGGCGAGACCACGATGCCCCGGGCCAGAAGCCAGGCCGCGCCGTACCAGACCCCGGCGGCCAGAAGGATGAACGGTCCGATCATGACGGCCGGCCGGGCCAGGGTCATGAGCACGGCGGCGAGCAACCCCAGGGCTATAACGGCCAGCAGCTCGGCTGCCCCGGCCCAGTCCGGCCGGTGCAGGCTGTCGCCGGCCAGGAGCATGTCGACCACGGTGGCGTGGACTTCCACCCCGGCCATGGCCCGGTCAAAGGGCGTGGCCCGCAGGTCGTTTAGGGCGGCGGCCGAGGTGCCGATAAAGACGATCTTGCCGGCCAGGGCCTCGGGGGGGGTGCGCCCGGCCAGGATGTCGGCGGCGCTTAGGTGGGGAAAACTGCCGCCCGGGCCGCGATAATTGAGCAGCAGCCGGCCGGCTCCGTCCACGGGCACCACGCGCTCGCCCAGGGACGGGCTTTGCAGCACCAGGGACGAAAGCCCGCCGGCCGTGGTCCGGACCACGACGTTGTGCACGCCATAGGCCTGCATCAAGGTCGCCAGAGCCAGACCGGGATAGGCCTGGCCGGCGTAGCCAAGCAGCAGCGGGATGCGCCGCAAAAGGCCGTCGGCATCGGGCACGATGTTGAAATAGCCGGCGGCCGGCGCAGCCGCAAGCAGGGTTGGCAGGGGGCAGACAACGTGGTCGGCCGTGGTCAGGGCGTCGCCAACCGGCATGGCGTCAGCCTCGGGCAACACGGTCAGGGCCAGCGGCGGCAGCGGACAGGGGGCCGCGGGTTCCCGGGCCGGGGCGAATTCGAAAAAATAGCCCAGGGCAAAGGGACCGGTGCGCAAGACGTCGGCCAGCACCTTGTCGTAGTCGGCCAGGGATTCGGGCAGCCCGGTCAGGCTGGCCTGCACCTTGAGGTCGCGAAATAGCTGGCTGGTGAGCACGCGCGGCGAGGTGCGGTCGGGTTCGGCAAAAAGCATGTCCAGGCCCACGGCCCGCACGCCGGCTTTGCGCAGATGGGCCAGGAGCAGCCCGATGCGGTAGCGCGGCCAGGGCCATTGCCCCAGTTCGGCCAGGCTTTTTTCGTCGATGTCCACCACCACCGGCAGCCCGGAACCGGCCTGGGGGCGGTGTCGGGCTGCCGGTGGTGGTGGACATCGACGAAAAA
>NZ_MLBG01000148.1 GCF_001936595.1 Desulfovibrio sp. DV | reverse complement strand
TATGAGTGTATATAGGGTGTATCTCTGTTGAGTGCACAGAGTTCGTATGTGATAAAAGCGGGCCGCCTCTTCCGAGACGGCCCGCTTCATTTTTTCTATTCAAGGTCCGGGGGCTATTTTAGGTGGCACCCCCGGCGGGGTCACAGGGGCAGCGCCCTGATCTTGCTCCTTCGTCTTCTACTCGTCCCCAACTACACCAGCGGCGTATTCTCCACGATGCTCCAGACGCCGCAGGGGCAGGCGTTGCCGCAGAAGCCGCAGCCGATGCACTTGTCCGGGTCCGACACCATGGCGAATTCCTTGCCTTCCTTCTGCTGCCGCGAAATCGCGCCCACCGGGCAGATCGTTTCGCACAGGCCGCAGTCGCGACACGCCCCGCAGGACGAACACTGGCTGGCGCAGGAACTGAGGTCGTTAAACTCCATCACGCGCGGGTCGAAGTATTCGAGCTTGGCCCGCTTGTAGTCGATCATCTTGCGGGTGTCCTCGCACGGCCGTTTGCCGGTGAGGATTTCGTCAATGGCCCGGGCAGCGTCGCGGCCCATGCCGATGGCCTGGGTCAGTAAGCCGGGTTTGACGATGTCGCCGATGGCGAACACCTTGGGATTGGTGGTCTGGTAGATGGGGCTGACTTTGACGTGGCCGCGCTCGGTGGCAATGGTGTCGCCGAGGAACTCGATGTCCGGCACGTCGCCGACAGAGAGCAGCACCGTGTCGGCCGGGACCAGTTCGCCGGACTGGAGCAGCACACCCTCGGGCGTGATCTCCTTGGTGAAGCAGGGGTACTTGAAGACCGCGCCGACTGCTTCGGCGTCGTGGCGTTCCTTGCCAAAGGCAGCGGGCTTCTGGATGTCAATGAGGGTAATGGACTCGGCCCCGAAGCGGGCGGCCTCGGTGGCCACGTCGCAGCCGACGTTGCCGGCCCCGATGATGACCACGCGCTTGCCGACCTTGGCCGTGCCCTGTTTGGCGGCCTTTAAAAAGGTCAGCGCCGGGGTGGCCAGTTCCTTGCCGGGGACGGGCAGGATGCGGGGCTTGTTGGCCCCCACAGCCAGCACCACGTAGTCGAAGTCGGTGATAATCTGGCCGAATTCGTCAGCGGAAAGGGTTTTTTGCAGCTGGATATGCGGCAGGATCTCCCGGGCGCGGGCGATTTCGGCGTCCAGCACGTCGGCCGGGATGCGGCTGGACGGAATGGACGAGGTGATCTTGCCGCCAAGCTTCTCGGCCGGATCGTAGATGATGGCTTCGTGGCCGGCCAGACGCAGTTGCCAGGCCACCGACATGCCGGCCGGACCGCCGCCGATGACGGCCACGCGTTTGCCGGAAAGCGGCGGCAGGGTCGGCATCTTGCCGGCCTTGACGTTGGCCTTGCCGAGCATGGCCGTATCAAGGGGCTTTAAGTTGCCGACATTGCGCGTGCAGCCCTGCATGCACAGATTGGGGCATAGGTAGCCGCAGATGGTGGCCGGGAAGGGCGTGTAGGCCAGGGCCAGGTCCATGGCTTCGTCCATGAGCCCGTCGCGCACGAGCTGCCAGCGCTCCTGCACCGGGATGCCGGTGGGGCAGCTGGCCTGACAGGGGGACATGTATTTCTTGTTTTCCCAGACCGGCACGTAGCGGCGCAGTTCGCCGCTGACGATGAGGCCGATGGGGGTTCGGTCGGAATCGTCGAGATCGCCGATAAGCCCGCCGCGTCCGAGTTCGGCGTCCCAGATATTGACGCGGAAATCGGTCATGGCCCGGCGCACTTTGCCGGTTTTTTCGTACGGGCTGCGGGCGACGATGAGCTGCCAGTCGTCGCGTCCGGCCAGGGAGTCAAACAGTTCCGGCTGGCCGATGGCGGCCAGGAAGTTGGTCAGGTTTTCAGTGAGCCAGGCATAGGCGGCGTCGTCGATGGGCACGAGCTTGGCGTCGGCCAGGGAGAAGCCCTTGTGCGGCCCACGGAAGAAGATGCGCCCGCCGACCATGCCGACGCAGGGGCGATAGCCGAGCACGTTGTCCGGGTTTTGCGGATTGTGGCCGCAGACAACAGCCGTGCCGCCGGCCATGAACTCGGCGAAATAGTCGCCCACGCTGCCGAGGATGAAAAGCTCGGGGGCGGCGTATTTCGGGTTCTGCTTGGTCATGGTCATGCCGCGCGAACCGATGTTCCCGGCGATCATGACCTTGCCCTGGGCCATAGCGTTGCAGGCGCCGTTGCCGGCGTTGCCGCGCACCACGATTTCGGCCCCGGCGTTGAGCCAGGCGATATCGTCGGAAACCGAGCCTTCGATGAGGATCTTGGTGCCGGGAAAGCCCATGGAGCCGGTGCGCTGGCCCGGCGAGCCGGTGATGCGCAGGGTGACGGGTTCGGTGCGCGAAACCCACAGCCGGCCGCCAAGGCCGTGCTGGCCGTAGGCTTCGACGGTGAGATCCCGCGCGCCCTGGGTGACGGCCCGCTGGATGTGTTCTTCCAGGATGCGCGATTCGACCCGGTGGCCGTTTTCAATGCCGTGTATGGTGACGGTCTGGTGTGCCATGTCTTGCTGCCTTGGTGCGTAGGGGTATGACGCCCGGGTTAGACCACGTATTTGATCTTGAGCCGCTCGGCCACGTGGTAGTCGCTGATGCCCAGACCGTCGGACATGCCGATGGGGAGCGAGGTGGAGCGACCCAGCGGGGCGACGATCTTGCGCAGTTCCGTGTCGAAGGACAGGAAGACATCAACCAGACGCTCGGCCACCTGCTCGGGATCAAGCCGGCGGTAGACGCGCGGGTCCTGGGAGGTGATGCCCTTGGGGCACACGCCGATGTTGCAGACGTTGCAGCGGTCCTGTTCCGAGCCCAGGCATCCGGCCGCAGACTGCATGATGTATTTGCCGGACTGCACCGCGCTGGCCCCGAGCATGATCAGTGCAGCGGCGTTGGCAGCCAGATTGCCGTTCTTGCCGATGCCGCCGCCGGCAATGAGCGGAATCTCGTTCTGCTTGCCGGAGATGACCAGGTTTTCGTAGCAGTCGCGCAGGTTGGTGGCGATGGGATGGCCCATGTGGTTCATGGAGACGTTGTAGGCCGCGCCGGTGCCGCCGTCCTCGCCGTCGATGGCCAGACCGGCAGCGTAGGGGTTGCGCACGAGGTTATTGAGCACCGCCGTCGAGGTCGTGGTGCCGGAGATCTTGGGATAGACCGGGACGCGGAATCCCCAGGCCATGGACATGGACTGGATCATCTTGGCCACGGATTCCTCAATGGAATACTGGGTCTGGTGGGTGGGCGGGCTTGGCAGGGACACGCCTTGCGGCACGCCGCGAATGGCGGCGATGAGCTTGTTGACCTTGTACCACATGAGCAGGCCGCCGTCGCCGGGCTTGGCTCCCTGGCCGTACTTGATCTCGATGGCGCAGGGGTCTTCCTTCATGTCGGGCAGGGCTTTGATGATTTCATCCCAGCCGAAGTAGCCCGAGGCAACCTGCAGGATCATGTACTTGAGAAAGCGCGAGCGGAGCAGGCGCGGCGGACAGCCGCCCTCGCCGGTGCACATGCGCACCGGCATGCCCATCTCCTCGTTGAGATAGGTCACGCCCATGACGAGACCTTCCCACATGTTGGGGGAGAGCGCGCCAAAGGACATGGAGCCGATCATCAGCGGATAGATTTCCCGCACGGCCGGCACCCAGGCATTGTCCGCCAGGGCGGCCAGGCCTTCCTCGGGCGGCTGGATGCGGCCGAGAAGGGTGCGCAGCTCGAACTCGTGGCGGCCGGCGTCCAGGGCCGGGTCGGTGAGCATGGAGATGCGGATGAACTTGATCTGGTCAAGCAGGCTGCCGCCGTCGTTTCGCCGTCCACCGCGGGTGCGGGCCGCGCCGCCGCGGTTGTTGTGGAACTTGAGCGTCGTGGCCTCGGGGCGAAGCCTGGGGGCAATGGAGTTATTGGGGCAGACCATGTTGCACATGGCGCAGCCGATGCAGCGGTAGGCCGGATCGGTGCGCTGGCGGATGCCATGGTAAATGGAATAGGAATTGGTGGGCTTTTTGGCCAAAGCCGGGGTGGCCTCGACGGTGCGCTTGCGATGCACGCCAAGTTCAATGGCGCTCACCGGGCATACCGACGTGCAGCGCCCGCACAGGGTGCAGGTGTTCTTGTCCCACTCGATCTGCCAGGGCAGGTCGTTGACGCTTAGTGTGGACGGGGTAATGACTGCAGCTGATTGCATATGGTGACCTCTTGGCATTCGGGGCGCACGATGGCCGTATCCAGGTGCATGGGTTGAAAATCGGCATACTGGTCGCGGTCGGGGATGGCCGCGTCGAGTCCGCAGATTTCCGAAGAGAAGGCAAAGATGCCGGGCTTGCCGCCGACAACGCCGGGTCGCAGTTTCTTGCGGTCCTGGACCATGAACATGGTCTTGTCGGGCAGGCAGCCGATGACGCAGTTGGGGCCGTCGATGATGAGCTTGCGGCAGGTCTGCTTGATGCGGGCCAACAGCGCGCGGTCGGCGTGTCCTTCCATCTCGGCATCGGACAGGGGCGTTATGACGTGCTTGTAGTATTCGATGCCAAACTGCAGGCGGTTTAACGTATAATGCATGATGTGGGCGAAGACTTCGGAGTCGGACTGATAGCCCATGTAGCCGGGGAAGCCGCGCGAGAGCAGGTATTCCCGGATGGGCACAAAGGCCGTGTTCTCGCCGTTGGTCATGGTGCAGACGCCCTGCAGGAAAAATGGATGGCAGGCGTAGAGATTGATGGCGTAGTTGGTGTTCTGCCGGCCCTGGGCCAGGATGCGGCGGCAGTCGAGTTCCGGGCGGGCAAGGCCCAGGTATTCGCCAATGGCCATGGGGTCGCCGACTTCCTTGACCATGACGGTGTCGGGCCAGAAGGAGAAGACGCGGATGTCTTCGGAGGCCTCGCCCATGACGCGCAGTTCCACGCGCATGAGCATGTAGGCCAGTTCGCGCTCGGCCTGCGGTTTGGCCTTGAGGTCGGCCGGCGCCTCGTAGGCTCGGGCCAGATAGGTGCCCCGGATGGGCGTGCCAAGGGGGGCCTTGGTCTTGGGGTCAAGCTCCAGGGTGTAGCGCGTGACGAAGCCGCGTTCGCCCATGTAGGCGTCGACGCGGTTTAAGCCTTCGTCGGTAAAAATACCGGAGAGGATGGGTGCGTCCTTCATTTCACCGAAGGGGCCGCCAAGGTCGGAGAGGAACAGGCCAACACCTGATCCGTCGTGCCCTTCCTTCATGACGTTAAGCGCCTCGATGGCGCGCATGGGGGACACTGGGTCCCGGCTGCTGAGGGCGAATAAGCGGCACATGGTCTACTCCGAATAATCGAATTCTCATTAAGGGGGGTTTTTTCATAGTTACAAAATCGGCTACCGTAAAGCACAAAATCATATTCGGTGGTTTAGGGCAGCAAAAATGAGCAAATACAGGGGGTAGCGAGGACGGTTCGCGGCTGCGGGCAGGGGCGTTTTCGCCGGTTTTGGCAAGGAGGCTCCGAGACGGCAGGCCGGGGCCAGCCGGATGTTCGGTTTGGGCGATGTTTCGTCGGCCGGGGCGGGATTGGAGGCGGGAAGCATCGTTCGTTTGGCCGTGCCCGACTTCTCAAATAGGACGTGCGGCCGCGTGGTCAAGCCGCCGGACAGGTTTTTTTGGGGGTCGGTATGTGCCGAATGATCTTCGGTGAAAGGCCGGCGGCCGGGCTGGCGGGCCGAAGCATCGCCATCCCGGCCGGGAGAAGCCGGGCCGGCGGACCTGCATGCCCGGGCAGGTCCGCCGGAGGAATCAGTCGCCCGGAGCGGCCAGGATCTCGGCGGCCGGGAAGGGCTTGGCCAGCAGGCCATAGCGGGCGGCCACGTCGATGATGCCGGTCAGGGCGGCCGGGACGAGGGTCTCGGGAAAGCGCGGCAGCACGATCTTGGCGGCCAGTTCCGGGGCCAGTTTGGTGCGCTCCCGCAAAATCTCCCGAGCCTTGTCGGGCGTGGCGGCAATAAAGGCCGAGGCCTTGGCCACGGCCCGCAAAAAGGCGGCGGCCTCGGCCGGATGGGCCTTGATCCAGGCCTTTTTGGCGAACCAGCCGCCGATCAGATAGGGGCTGCCGAAAGCGGCATGGGGCGAGGGATCAAGCACCCTGGCCGCGCCGCGCGATACCGCGTCGGTGACAAACGGCTCCAGGACCAGGGCCGCCTGGACCGAACCCTTGGCCAACGTGCCGGCCATGTCCGGGAAGGGCACTTCCACCAGCCGGATGGAATCCGGGGCAATGCCGGCCTTTTCGGCCAGGGCGCGCATGGCCGCCTCGTTGATGTTGCCCAGGGTGTTGACCGCCACGGTCTTGCCGGCCAGATCGGCCACCGAAGCGATCTTGGAATCGGCCGCGACCAGCAGGGCATGGACATCGTGGCTGCCGGCCACGCCCTCGGCCCCGGGGGCCAGAAAAACGAAATCAAAACCCTTGGCGTGGGCCAGGATGATGGACACGGTGTTGGACCAGCCGATGGCCAGTTCACCGCCTTCCACGGCCGGGGCGATGACCGCCCCGCCCTTCATGGCCAGTCCGGTCGCGGCCAGTCCTTCGGCCGCGAAGTAGCCCATTTCCTCGGCCACATAATACTGCAGGCAGTCGCCAACCGGAATGTAGCCGATTTTGATCGGGATCGGGTCGGCGGCCAGGGCGGCGGTGGCGTGAACGAGAAATAGGCATGCGCCCAATAGCTGGAATAAATGACGAATCATTTGCCTCTCCGTAAAAGGTTTTCCCAGAATCTATTCCCTTTGTAGCAGAAGAAGGACTTTAGTGGCAACAAGATCGCAAAAATCATTGTTTCGTCTGATCCACAACGATAAAAAAGCACCTCTTACAATAGTTTCAGGAACCCAGCCAATCTGTATTCCAAGTTGGCTAAATATGAGGTGCGGGTCCCTGTTTGTGCAGCTTACCTCGTGGATTGATCTAGTAACGATGTCCTGTGATGCTGGGTCTCGTTGGCACGAAACAGTGAGGATGGCCATGTCTTCGGCGTGCCCAATTACATCGTCAAATATTTTAAGCTCTGGGTTCTCCCCTGGCAGCCTAATTATTCCGTTGTCTTGGTCTTCAGTTTGGCGAGAGTCTCCGTCTATAATGCAAAGGCTACTAAATGAAATAGCAGGATTTGAATTATGATATTTGTGTATCGATACGGCACTCCCGTCGCCCGCCACTGCATGAACTTCCACCTGCTCAAAGTTGGATCCAAGCTTTTCTCTTAAAATTGAATCTACCCAGGATTTTGCAAATTCATCTTCGACAAAAATCGCAAGTTTCTTGTCGACTCTGCCCGAAACTGCGCGCAAAGCTTCGATGCTTAATTTCCCTTGGCGAAGTTTTCCGTCTATGCACGCCCATATCGCTTCGTTTGGTAAGGGGGACAATGCGTAATCGCTATGTGTAGTGAATATTGCTTGGATAGATTTTCTTCTTGCAGCATCAATTAGGTACTCTACCATTCTTTGTGTTGCTACAGGATGAAGGCCATTTTCAATTTCTTCAATTAGTATGAGACTGTTTGGTTGAGCCATCTCAATTTCAGAAATCATTCGAATAATTGACGATTCGCCCGCCCCGAAGTGAAATTCAGAATATTGGTTTTCTCCATTTTTCCCGATAAAAAATTGTCCGTGCTGCTGATTTTCGTTACTTGGAATTCTTTTACTGATTTCCCCAAAATGTGTTTTACTTGATCGCTGATGTCGCTATTAAGATCAGAAAATACTCCTGTGTGATGATATGTTGATCTTGTAAGTCTCTTGTATTTTGGTTTTTCTCCTGCAGGCACTGTTCTCTCTATTCCAAAAAAGAGAACTTCTCGGTCAATCAGTTCGCCGCGCACCCACTTAGCTTGTCTAAAATTGCTTTTCTTTTTTAATAGTTGTCGGGGACTTTTTTCTTTGTCAATTAACTCGTAATCAACGGACCAGCCTGACATGCTTTCATCGCCAATAGCACATTTAGGGAAAAATATTCCTGGTCGAATTGATTTATATGCGATGGCCGCAGCACCAAGAACTGATGATTTGCCGCTTCCGTTTGGGCCTATAAGAGCCGAAACAGGAAAATCAAAAGTAATATCTTCGCCAGAAAAACCACGGATTTTTTCTATAGACGCTTTGAAAAGATATTTGCCGTAGTCGTGTCTGCGAACTTTGTCTAAAAGCAGTATTTTTGTTGATTCTCGAATTTCACTTCTATTCATTATTCTCTCCATATAGAATTAAATGAAAGATTCAGCAATACGCAAAGGATGTCAACTGAAATTGGTGGGGCGCTGCCAGCCCAAAAGCCGGGAAAGCGCCCGCTCCACCCCGGCATTGAGCAAAAGCCCCCAAAGCCCCAGCATGGCCACGCCGGCATACATCTCGGGAATGGCAAAGGTGCGCTGCATCCGCAGGATGTAATGGCCGATGCCGCTCGATGCCCCGACCATCTCCGAAAGCACGGCCACAATGAGCGCCATGGGCAGGGCCGACCGGAACCCGGCGGCCACGCCCGGTCCGGCCGCCGGCAGGATGACCCCGAAGAGCAAGGCGCGCCGGGTCAGGCCATAGGCGGCGGCGGTCAGGCGAAAGCCCGGATCGACGCCGCGCGCCCCGTCCACCGCCCCGACCAGGATGGGAAAGGCGCAGGCGAAAACGATCACCGCCAGCTTCATGCCCGTGCCGATGCCGAGAAGCAGCATGGCCGCCGGGATGATGGCCGGGGGCGGCACCGGACGCAGGAGCTCGACCGTGGGCGTTAAAAGGGCAGAGAGCCGGCGCGAGACGCCCATGGCCAGCCCGAGCGGCCCCATGACGGCCAGGGCAAGGAACAGCCCGGCCACGGCCCGCAGCACCGTGGCCAGGGCCTGCCCCGGCAGCAGGCCCGAAACGGTCAGGTCCCAGAATGTCGCGGCAATGGTCGAAACCGGCGGGAAATAGAGCCTGGAAACCAACCCCGACCGGGACAAGGCCTCCCAGGCTGCGGCCAGGGCGCAAAAAACAAGCAGTCCGGACAGGCGTCGCATCATCGGCCCCCCGCCGGCGTCCAGGCCAACACCAGCCGCCGCCCGGCCACAAAGGCGGCATTGAGCCCGGCTCCCAACAGCCCGACCGCGACGATCCCGGCATACAGCCGCTCCGGCCGCCCGGCCAGGGACGATTCCAGGATAAACGAGCCAAGCCCGTCCGGCGCGGCCGCCATCTCGGTGGTCACAGCCACGGCCACGGCCACGGCCAGCCCCGTGCGCAGCCCGGCCATCACCTGGGGCAAGGCCGCCGGAGCCCGGACAAAGACAATCCGTTCCCATCGTCCAAGCCCATACACCCGGGCCGTGTCGCGCAGCTCCGCCCCGGCCGCGTCCGCCCCGGCCAGCGCCGCCACATAGGCCGGCCAGGAGCAGGCAAATCCGGCCACAGCCACGCATAAGCCAAAGCCCAGACCCAGAAACAAAATGCCGATGGGAATAAGGGCCACCGACGGCATGGGGCGCAAAAATTCCACCGTCATCCGCATGGCCCGGCCAAAGCCCGGAAAAACGCCGCAGGCAAACCCCAGCACCACGCCGCAACACCCGCCCACGGCAAAGCCGGCCACAGCCCGGCCGGCCGTCAGCCCAACCTGCCCCACAAGCTCCCCGGACCCGAGCAACCGGCCAAGCTCCAACAGCACCGCCGAAACCGGCGGCACGGCGTCCGGCGGGAGGATGGCAAGGCGCGAGAGGGATTCCCAGAGAAGAAGGAGGAGGATGATGAGGAAGATGCCTCCGGCGGCCGGGGGGGATGATCCCCCCCGGACCCCCTCGACGGGGAGGGATGGATTACCGGGCGTAGTAGC
>NZ_MLBG01000147.1 GCF_001936595.1 Desulfovibrio sp. DV | reverse complement strand
CCCCCCCGGCCGCCGGAGGCATCTCTGAGAAACAGAACCGGCGGCGGGTTTACGGCGCAGGCGCAGGTGCAGGCGCAGGCGCAGGCGCAGGCGTCGTCGGCGCGGCCGGGGCTGTTGCGACGGCGTCCGGCCGGCACCAGGCGTTGGTCTTGTCGTCAAAGAGCCCGGACAGCGGCAGCAGCAGCACAAAGGTGATGGCCAGAAGCGACAGCCAGGTTTCGTATTTGCGGTTGTCGGCGGGCGCGGCGGCGGCGCTGAGCAAGCCAACGGCCGTGCAGCCGATGGCCAGATCCAGGCAGGCGTTTATGGGCGAGAGCTTGGGCACGGCCACCAACGGCACGAACAGCGCCCCAAGCACCGCTCCGCCGATCAAAAAGAGCAGGGTCTTGCGGGGATGCCCTGGTTCGCCTTGCCGGGCGGCGGCAGCAGCCAGGATCGCCGCCGCGCCAAGGGCCACGCCGAGCGGGACCAGCCCGGCCGCCAGCGCGCCGACAAGGGCCGGGGGGAGAAACGTGCTGCTGGCTGCGACAAGAAACCCCCGCTCCAGCCGGGAAAGGAGCAGGGCCGCCGGCAGGGCCACGGCCAAAAGGCCCATGGCCGGGGCCAGACAGTCGGCCGGGACACAGCTTCTTGGCAGCCGCCGGACAAGGCGTGTCCCGAGAAACACCCCCAGCCCCAGGCAGAGGGCGGCCAGAACGACGACCATGGCCGTATGGTCGGGGTAGGCCCCGCTTATTTCGCGTCCGATAAGCACAAGCAGGGCCGCGCCGGCAAAGCCGACCGCGCCGAGGACCGGCAGGGGCCGGCCGTGGCGGAGGGGGGGTGTTTTCATAAAAAGAGATTCCTGAACCGGGCGAAAAGACTCATCGCCTCGGCGGTTGCATCGGGTTTGGAAGAGGCGTGGTTGGCGGCCGCCCGGGTCTCGAAAATGGTCCGCACCCGGTCGACCACCACCGGATGGCGGGCCAGGACCATGCGAAAGCCCTCGCGGTCGACCACGAGGCACACCGTCGGCTCCAGGGCGCGCACGTCGGCCTGCCGGGGTTCGCCGGTCAGCAGGGCCATCTCGCCGAAAATCTGCCCGGCCGACAATCGGGCCAGCTCCCGGTCGTTTAAATACACCCCGACCAGCCCGGACAGAATGATGTTCATGGTGGTGCCGGTCTCGCCCTTGGCCATGACCGTCTGGCCCGGGGAAAAGGACCGGGACACCGAGGCCCGCATGAGCAGGCGCATGTCTGCCTCGGCCATGCCGGAAAGCAGCCCCACCTCGGCCAGGGCGGCGAGTTGTTCCGGGGTGGCGACGACGTTTTCGGCCCGCTCGGTCATCACGATCTGGCGCATGGGGGCCGGGATGGCGATGCCCTGTTCCATGAACTGGTACCAGATGGTGGACAATACGGCGTCGATGGCGGCCAGTCGGCCGTTGAAGGCGGCGATGTAGAAGACGGCGACGTAGACGATGCGGTCGGGCTGGATTTCGTGGAGCCGGGCGGCCGGGGCCGGGTCGCGAAGGACCCCCTCGGCCCGGCGCAGGGCCGTCAGGATGGCCGATTTGACGGCCACGGGCGGTGCGTCCACCGGGGCCGGGATGCTGATGATCTGGCGCAGGTACGAAGCCGGCCGGTCGTAGTTGACCAGACGCTCCTTGGCCACGGTGTTGTTGGGCAAAAGCACGGCATTGGCGTCCAGGGTCACGACCTTGGTATAGCGCCAGGTCACCTCGGTCACCCGGCCTTCCACGTCGCCCACGCGAATCCAGTCACCCTCCTGAAAGGGCTTTTCGATTTGCAGCAGCAGCCCGGAAAACAGGCTGCCGATGGTGTCCTGCATGGACAGGCCGATGACGGCGGTCAGGATGGCCGAAGAGGTGAGCAGCGGTCCGAGCTGGATGTCCAGGATGTCCCGCATCCCCCAGCCGAAAAGGACGGCCAGGATGAGAAACTTGGTGAGATCCTGGAGGATGTGGCGGCCGGGTTTGCCGTCGCCCCGGACCGGGGAGATCTTTAAAAAGAAAAAGTCCACGCCGTTTCGGGCAATCATCCACAGCGACATCAGGCCGGCCAGGGAAAAGACGGTCTGGCCCTTGTCGGCCGCGTCCTGCGGCAGGCTCCATTGGAGCAGCCATAAAAGTCCAAGGCCGCAAAGCCACTTGACGAGTCCCCCCAACGAGCAGCTAATGACATTCCGGCGGCACAGCAGGCGAAGGACCAGGGTCACGGCCACAAAGACGGCCAGGGCGGCGGCCACCCGCGCGCCAACGGCGAGGAAGGCATGGCTCAGGCCAGTCAGGCCGGCCAGGAAGGACAAAGGGCCAGTGGGCAAGGGGCCGGCCTCCTTGGGCGACGGTGTTTCCTAAAAACGATCACACTCCTACGTGCCGGGCGCTCGGGCGTCAACGCGGCAGCGCTTCAAAGCAGGGGGACGGCACAGGTGTCGAAGAAAAAAGCAGAGCGACCCGATCCGATAAGCCTCGGCCTGCCCCGGGTTGGGGTGGAAAGCCACGCCCATCTCGACGGCGAGGGCTTTTCGCCGGACGAACTTGGGGACATCCTTGACCGGGCTGCGGCCGCCGGTCTGGCGCAAGTGGGCAACGTGTTTCTGGGGCCGGCCGCCTACGAGGCCAATCGGGCGCTTTTTGCCAACCGGCCCGAGGTCTTTTTCCTGCTCGGCATCCATCCCTGCGATGCGGCCAAGGTTCTCCCCGGCGCGTTGGCCGCCATGGAGGCGGCGTTTCGAGGCGACGCCAACCTGCGGGCCGTGGGCGAGATCGGGCTGGACTACTACTGGGATGCGACCACCGTCGAAGCCCAAAAGCAGCTTTTTCGCGACCAGTTGGCCCTGGCCCGGGAGCTTGACCTGCCGGTTGCCGTCCACAGCCGCGAGGCCGAGGCCGACACCCTGGCCATCCTCGACGACCTGGGCTTTAAGGGCCGGCCGCTGGTGTGGCACTGCTTTGGCGGCGACGCCGCCCTGGCCCGGGAAATCACCTCGCGCGGCTTTCATATTTCCATTCCCGGCCCGGTGACCTATCGCAAAAACACCGCCCTGGCCGAGGCCGTGGCCGGGCTGGATACAACGCGCCTGCTTCTGGAAACCGACGCCCCGTATCTGGCGCCCGAACCCTGGCGCGGCAAACGCAACGAGCCGGCCCTGATCGTGTTCACGGCCCGGCGCGTGGCCGAGTTGCTCGGCCTTCCCGTGGCTGATCTTTGGCGCCTTGCCGGCGACAACGCCCGGGCCTTTTTCCGTTTGTAACGGCCAACGGCCCCGCCGGCTTGCCCAAAAGCCGGGGGCGCGGTAGGGTCGCGCCACGTCACGATGGACCCGAACGGGAGACCCGCAGCCATGGCTCTTGAAATCACGACCCAGGGCGACATCGACCAGATTGTCGTCTCCTCCCTGTCCCGCGCCTTTGTCCAGAAGATTTACCGGCATTGCTGGGGCAAGAACAACACGCCCTATTTCGCCGGCAACTGTTTCAAGGGCGTGCTCTACTTCGATGAACGTCTGGCCATCAAATACGCCGAGGACGTGGGATTTCCCTGGCGGGGCTGGCTGTCCGCCCCGAAGTTCCACCACCGCACCGGGGCCAGCCTGGACCACAGCCTGGGGCTGACCGTCCGCCATGACCAGGGCGGGATGGAACTTGCGGCCGTGGGCACGACGCTGGTGGAAAACCGGCTGCGTCTCGACGGGTTCCTGGAACGGCTCGGCGAGGACGAGGTGCTGGCCGTGCTCGGCGCGGTGGACAAGGGCGAGATGGTCTTTTCCCTGCCGGATTTCACCGGGCCCTTTGATCCGGAAAAGCTGAGTATTGCCGTGGACCGGTTATCGGACCTTTACTGTGAGGAGACCGTGGTCACGGGAATGCTCTACGACGGGCGCACCATGAGCATGGAAACCGGGGAATCCCGGGGCAAGAGCATGGTCGACCCGCTGTTGATCAGCCGCGACGGCAAGCTGCTCGACATGTACGATTTCGGCTAGCGCCGCCCCGTGGCAGGGGCAGCGGCCAGGATTGCTTGACGTGGCAACCCGGGCCTTTTATTACAATGCCATCCATGTTCCCCGCGTCAGGAAGGCGCCCCGCAAACCGATTCCGGAGGATCAGGCACCGTGAAATCCGTACTGGTCGTGGACGATGATCCAAGTATCCGCGCTCTGATCCGGCTGTATCTGGAGAGCGTCGGGTATACCGTCTGCGAGGCTGCCGACGGGCGGCGGGCCATGGCGGTCCTGGACGGGCAGGCCGTGGATCTGGTGATTCTCGACATCTTCATGCCGGAGATGGACGGGCTGGAAGTGTTGCAGGCGCTGCGCGGGCACTGCGAGTCTTGCAAGGTCATGGCCATCTCAGGCGGGTCGGCCAAGATCGGCATGGACCTGCTTGGCCATGCCACCATTTTCGGGGCCGACGAGGTGCTGGAAAAGCCCTTTGGCGAGGCCACGCTGCTGGGCAAGGTGGCCGGGCTGATCGGACCGGCGGCCGGCTAGGCCGGAGCCGGGCGTGGCGGCAGCCTCAGGCCGGCCAGTCCAGCCGGGCCTTGGCGAGCAAGGCCGACGCCCATTCCCAGGCCGTGGCGGCGGCGACCCCATCCCGGTGTTCTCCAGCCCTTTCCAGGGCGGCACCGGCTTGGGCCAGTTCGGAAAATCCATACGACCCGGCTGATCCTTTGAGCCTGTGCCCCTGGGCGCGCACCGCCTCCAGGTCGCCGGCGCGCATTCCCGCCTGGGCCGTGTCCAGGGCCTTTTGGCAAAATTCATAGAAAATAGGCAGCAGTGCCACCAGCCGGGCCGGGTCCGGGACGTCGCCGCGAGCGGTCGGGCCGGTCTTGGCCGGCAGTGGCTCGCCCAGGCCGAGATGGGCCAAAAGGACGCGCAGCATGGCCGCCTTGCGGACCGGCTTGACCAGGAAATCGGTAAAGCCCGCCTCCTGGCAGCGCAGCCGGTGTTCGTCCAGGGCGTGGGCGGTCAGGGCCAGGATGGGCACCGGCCTGCTGTGCCGGGCCTGCTCCAGGGCCCGGATGCGCCGGGTGGCTTCATAGCCGTCGACAATCGGCATCTCCAGATCCATCAGCACCAGATCGTAGGCGTTGGCAGCGAAAAGCTCCACCGCCTGGGTGCCGTTTATCGCCTCGTCGATGGCGAAGTGGTCGCTTTCCAGGAACAGGCGGATAAGCGCCAGATTGTCGCTGTTGTCATCAACGATGAGCAGTCTGGACGGGGAGTCGGCGTGGGCCATGGCAAGTCACCGAGGAGCCGGTCTGGCCGGACAAAGGGATGATTACTATCGAAATACCTGATAAAAATTATCCGTTATCTCTGGAAAATGCAATGGAAAATGCCTGTTACGGGCGCAGGCAGACCGTGGCCTCGGGGCACATGTCGGTCAAGTCGTGCAGAAATCCTTCCACCCGGCCGGCCTCGTCCGGGCTGTAGAGGAGGCGCACCACGGCGGCGAAACGGTCCACCACCGTGGGCACGGCCAGATTGTCCTCGGCCTGGAGCAGGAAGGTGAGCAGCGCCACATGCCGGGGGAGCAGGCGCACATAGAGCCGGGCCGAGAGGCGGGGCACCGGATGGCGGCGGCGGCGCAGGGGCCGGTTGCGCCGGCTCACAGGGTCTCGCAGCCGGTTTCGGTGATAAGGGCCATGTGCTCCCACCGGGCCCCGCCCCACTCGGGGTAGTACAACCCCGGCTCCACGGTCACCACCATGCCCGGTTCGAGCAGGCCGTCGGCCGATGGATTGAGGCTTGGCCCCTCATGGGTCTCAAGGCCGATGCCGTGGCCCAGGGAATGGGTGAACCGTTCGGCCACGCCTTCCCGGGCAAAGACCTCCCGGGCCAGGGCGTAGGCCTCGCGAAAGCTCATGCCCGGCCCGAGCCGGTCAAGAGCCGCAGCCTGGGCGGCCTGGACGCGGGCGAGCATGGTGGCAAACCGCTCGGGCGGCGTGTCCCCCACCCAGACCGTGCGGGTCTGGTCCGAGCAGTAGTCAAAGGCCCGGCCGCCCACATCCACCAGCACCAGACAGCCGTCGGTGATGACGGTTTCGCCCGGAATGGCATGGGGCAGGGCGGCATTGGCGTCGACGGCCACGATGGGGGCAAAGGCCAGTTCGCTGGCCCCAAGCTCCCGGAAGCGCTTCTCGATCTCCCAGGCGGCCTGGCCTTCGGTGCGGCCGGGCAGGAGGATGTCCGGCAGGCTGGCCATGACCCCGTGGTTGATGGCGGCCGAGCGGCGCATCCGCTCGATCTCGCCGGCATCCTTGCGCAGGCGCAGCGGCTCCACCAGCATCCCGGCCGCAGTCAGCGGGATGTGTTCGGCCAGCCGGGCGTGGGTTTCAAAGGACAGGCCGGCCGCTTCAAAGGCCAGCCGGCGCACGCCCCGGTCTTTGACAAACCGGGCCATGGCGGCAAACCGGCCGGCTCCGTAGATGCACAGGTCCGCCTCGGGCCACAGGCGAAGGGCGGCGTCGCGGTAGCGGGCGTCGGTAAACAGACAGTCCCGGCCGTCGGCAGTGACGCACAGGTAGCCGGCCGATTCGTTGCACTGGGGATCATGCAGTTCAAAGCCGCTTAAATAAAAGCGGTTGGCGGCGTGGGAAACGAGCAGGGCCTCGTGGCCAAGGGCGGCCAGGGTGCGGCGCAGGCGGTCGCGCCGGGCCGCATACAGGGCGCTGTCGGACGTGGTCGTAATGGACATCAATGCTCCTTGGGCGGGTCCGCCCTGCCCGGGAGGTGTTTCAGATCAGGCCGCCGGCGTCAACCAGGGGGCGGCTTACAGCGTGTAGACGGTTTCCGGCCGGCCAAGCACCACGCGTTCGGCCCACTCGATGCCCTGCATGATGGAATGGTCCATGTTGCCAACCTCGTATTTCCAGCCGCCAAAGCGTCCCCGGGACTGGATGCCCCGGCGTTCGAGCTCCGGCTGGAGCAGGGCCAGGGCGGCGTCGCGGGCCAGGCAGGGGATGGGATAGGCATACTCCACCCGCATCTCCCAGGTGGCCTTATGCCGGGCGAGGTCTTCCGGGGCAATGAGCGTCGTGGCCACCAGTCCGGCCAGGGTGTCGGCGGTCAGGGTGGTCGGATCGGCCGGCTTGTAGGCGGAAAAGCTGGTCTCGGTCATAAGCGCCCGGCTGCGCGCGGTCATGCCGTCGGGGTCCGGGGTGTTACGCGGCGAATACTTGTGAAAATTGGTGACCCGGTAAAAGGGGCAATCGGCTTCCGGGAAATACATCCAGCAGCGGGGATCGGGGGGCGCGCCGGCAAAGCCCAGGCCGTGGATGTGGGAACCGCTGTGCTTGAGCGTTGCCGCAGCCTGGCGCATGGCCGGGCTTGCGTCCGCGAGCTGCTCGGCCACCAGCAGGTCCAGGGGGCCGGTGGCCAGCAGATGGTCGTAGTTGATGGTCGCACCCGAACCGGCCAGTACGGTTTTGCCGGCCGCATCGATGCGCCGGGCCGGTTCGCCCAGGCGCACCCGGTCGGCAAACCGGGCTCCCAGGCGGCGAAAGATTTCGCCCGTGCCGCCGGACAAGGGGAAGCTGAAGGTGTTGTTGGGACCCCAGGCCACGTCGTCGGCAGCGTAGATGATGTTTTTGATCACCCGGGCGGCATCCACCACCGACACCCGTTCGCCGATCCAGCGGTGGGACATGGTCTCGGCCGGATGGGCCCAGACCTTGAAATTGTAGGGGGTCATGAACAGCCGGGCAATGCCCGGACCAAAGACCCGGTCGATCCATTCCCCGAAATGGGCCGGCGGGGCCGGGTGGACGTTGGTTGCGGCCTCGCGCCCGGCGGCCAGCAGGCCCTCGACGCATTCCCAGACGAGGTCTGGCGGCAGGCGGCGGATGTTGTTCTGGAAGGGGTAGGGGACGAAGGTCCCGGCGGCGCGAATCCAGGATTCGCGTTGGTGGCGCAGGATCTCGTCGCCAAGGAGTTCGGCGAGCAGCCGGTCAAAGGCCTGGTAGTGGGAAAAGACCACATGGCCGCCCACGTCCCAGGTGAAGCCGGCGGTATCGGTGAAGCTGGCGGCCAGGCCGCCGACGTAGGGCTGGCGTTCCAGAACCAGGAAGTCGTTCTCGCCGAGCTCGGCCAGCCGGTTGGCTGCGCCAAGGCCGGTTGGGCCGGCTCCGATGATCAGATATTTGACGTGCATGGATGCCTCCGGGGGGACTTGGGCAGGCAAGCAAGAAAAGGGCCAGCCGGGCCGGTCAAAAAAAGACTCCCGGGTCCGGACAGGCCGGACCCGGGAGGAAAGATGGTTTGCCGGACGATTACCAGGCCGGGCGGCGGGGGGGACGCGGAGCGCGGGGTTTGGCCTCGTTGACCTTGAGGCTTCGACCCTCGAACTCGGCCCCGTCCAGGGCCCGGATGGCCTCGTCGGCTGCGGCGTCGTCGTCCATCTCCACGAATCCGAAGCCGCGCGGTTTGCCTGTCTCGCGGTCGGAAATCAGTTTGACGGACTGGACGGCCCCGTAACCGGCAAACAGGTCACGGACGTTTTCCTCGGTGGTGCGGAAGGGCAGGTTGCCAACATAGATGTTTTTGGACATGAGACACCGACTCCCAAAACGGTTGACGTCAGCGAACGCGAAGCGTGGACGGAGGAGGGCTACCCGCCGGCTACGCTCCTTCCCAGGACGATCCCATCGGCCGCAGGGCCGTGATAGGCCTGACTGTTGGAGTGCATACGTCGGATATGACGGCGGAAGGAAAGAAAGCAGTCTGTGCGCACTCGGTGTTATGACTCCGTCAGCGTCGCGTCGCACAAGGTCCCGGGAGGAAGTTCACGCACCACACGCGGTATCGTCACGGGTTTGAGCGAATATTGAAAAGAATATCGGACCCCGCAAGGGCTGGCAAGGAAAAATTGTTCCTTACGTGTGTTATGTGCTGAAATTGAAGATTATTTTGCGCCTTCGCCGATCCGTTTCGCGGCTCGTGCGTCTGGGGCCGGGGCCGTCGCTGGGGCGGACCGGGAAGCGTGATGCATCCGACACGGAAGCATGCTAGGCTGGTGCGGCGCAACAGCGCACCCTGAGACCGCTGATGTCCGGACGGCTGGAGGTTGTATGGCAGCCAAACTTGAAGCAGAGCGTTTTGCCGTGGCCGTGTCGCTGCGGGAGTCCTACAAGATGGGCATCGGCACCACCACCAAGGAAGGGGAGCGGGTGCTGTATTATTACGCCGAGAAGACACCTGAAACAGGCATCCGCATCCAGGCATTAAACGGCAACAGCGTGCCCAGCGGCGAGGTGACGCCTGTGCCCGAAGAGGAATTCTTAAGCAGGTTCAAGCCTGAGCCGCTCATGTACTACAATCTGGTCAAGCCGCGCATGGAGTCCATGCAGCTGGAGCTTTCGCGCGGCGAGAAGCATCTGGAGGCCGGGCGGCTGGAGCGGGCCGAGGAATCGTTTCAAAAGGCCCTGGAATTCGACTCGGAGAACCTGCGGGCCATCTTTGGCCTGGGCAATGCCTATCTGGCCGGGGGCAAGCTCGACGACGCCCGGGAGATTTTCGACAAGATCATGGGCATTGATCTGGCCTTTGGTCCGGACAACAAATTTCTCTTCAATGAATTCGGCATCCGGATGCGCAAGGCCGGGCTGCTGTCCCTGGCCCGGGATTATTACCGCAAGGCGCTTTCGGCCAGCGAGAACGACGAGAACCTGCTGTTCAACTTTGGCCGGGTGCTCTACGAACTGGAAGAATTCGCCGGGGCCGTGGAAGCGGCCGAGCAGTGCCTGGCCATCAACCCCGGTTTTCTGATCGCCGCCAAGCTGGCCAAGGCTGCCCGCAAGGCGGCTGCCGCTGCGGCCCAGGCCACCGGCGACGCGCCGTCAGGGGGCTGACGCCGCAACGCCGGCCAAGGCCGGCGCAATTCCCACTCTGTCGCGATTCCCGGCCGACCGGGCTGCCAACCAACGCCAGGAATCCCTTTCTAACCTCT
>NZ_MLBG01000146.1 GCF_001936595.1 Desulfovibrio sp. DV | reverse complement strand
GGGGGTGACCCCCCCGGCGGGTCCAGGGCAGCGCCCTGGTGGGTCCAGGGCAACGCCCTGGTGGGTCCAGGGCAACGCCCTGGCGGGTGCAGGGCAGCGCCCTGCCGGGTCGCACAGGGCAGCGCCCTGCCGCTTGGCCTCGGCTCGCCTACACCTGCCGGCAGACGTAGAGAACGAGGCCGACGACGGCGAGGGTGATGCCGGCGAGTCCCAGGGGGCCGGGCCAGGGGGCGGCCAGGAGCAGGGTTTCGCCGAGGAGGCAGAAGACGACTTCCAGGGCCTGGGTGGCATCGGTGGCGGCCAGTTCGTAGGCGTTTTTGGCCCGGCTGCGGGCGCGCAGGAAGAGCGTGGTGGCGATGACGCCGGAAAGGAGCGCCACCAGGGCGGTCTGGGTGATCTGGCCTTGGCTTGGCGGCGGCGGCTGGATGATGGCGATGAGGAGGAGCCAGAAGGGGATGGAGCCGATGGTCAGGAGCAGGGTGGGAGTGCGTCCGGCGTCGAGGCAGGGCTGGTCGATGCGCGGGATACGCCCTTTGCCGCCGTGCCGGGCTTCCCAGACGAGCTGGTTGCCGAGCGGATAGGCGATGGCGGCGACGAGGACGGCGGCCACGCCCCAGAGGCTGCCGACGGCGGCAGCGGTTTGGGCTTGTTCGTAGTTGACGAGGACGATGCCGGCGAAGATGGCGGCGGTGAAGACGAGTCCGTTGGTGGGCACGCGGCGGCCGAGCAGGGCGAGGACCAGCGGGGTGGCCAGGATGGTGGCCTGCCAGGTGGTGGCGGTGACCCAGCCGGGGGAGTAGGCGGCGGCCAGGGTCACGCCGGCATAGAAGACGCCGAAGCCGATGGTGCCGGCCAGGGTCCAGAAAAGGGGGTTTCGCAGGAACAGGCGCAGGGCGTCGGTAACGGCCTTGGGGCCGCCGGTGGCAAGCGTCCACAGGAGCAGGATCGGCAACATGAAGGCGTAGCGCAGGCTGGCGGCCCAGAGCCAGTGGCCGCCCTCCAGGCTCATGGCCCGGTTGAGGATGAAGGTCGAACTGAAAAAAAGCGCTGCCAGTGCGCCGAGCAGAACGGTCCGGGCCATGTGGGGAAGAGGGGGCTAGGCCAGGCCGGTTTCGGCGGCCACGCTGGCGATGGCGGCAATGGCCAGGGTGAGGAATTCGTCCAGGGGCAGGCCGGCCTTATCGCATTCGAGGATATTGGCCCGGCGGACATTGGCGGCAAAGGCCTTGTCCTTCATTTTCTTTTTGATGCTCTTGGCGGCCATGCCCTGCATCTTGTCGGGCCGCACCAGGGCGGCGGCGCTTATGATGCCGGTGACGGATTCGGCGGCGCGAAGCGCGTAGTCGAAGGCGGTGGCCGGGGCGTGGCCGGTGTATTCGTCGTTGTGGGCGGCGATGGCGTCCAGGGCGACGGCCGGCAGGGCACCCTCGGGGAGGAGGCTGCGAAGGGCCAGGCCGTGCTGTTCGGGGGTGGCGGCAGTGGCCGGGTAGTCCAGGTCGTGGAGGAGGCCGGTTAGGCCCCACAGTTCGGGATCGTGGCCCAGGCGGGCGGCCAGGGCGCGCATGACGGCCTCGGTCTGGCGGCCGTGGGCGAGCAGGCCCGGGTTGGGGTTCTGGGCTTTGACCAGGGCCAGGGCGGCATCGCGGTCGATCATGACGGCTCCTTGGGGGCGGCGGCGGGCGGCGCGGCCGGGGCAATGGCGTCGAGGTCGGTAATGACGTCCTTGAGTACGCGCTGGGCAAAGGCGATGGCCACGCGTTTGGCGTCCTCGAGGGTGGGGATCTTGTCTTTGAGCGAACGCTTGCCCACGGTGATCTTCCAGCCCGGCGCGCCCATCTTTTCATGGACGACGGCCACGAGCAGGGCTTTGCCGAGATTGATGTAGTGGGTGCTGTCGTCGTGTCTGGTCCATTCCGGGGTCATAGGGCCTCCCGTTATGCGGGTGGATGCGATGGAGCAGCCTAGCACGTCGCCGGGCCGGGGGAAAGGCAGGGCTGGGTGTAAAATCGGCACAGCCGTTGTCGGGCGGCCGGGGATGGGGTATTGAAAGGCAAAAACCGGGGTCTGACAGAGGGAGACGGCATGGACGTATTGCTGGTGGCGCAGGTGGGGGTGGCACAGGAGCGGTATCTGCCGCTGTTGGGGGAATGCGGCGCACGGGCGCAGGTGGCGGCGGACCCGGGAGAGGTTTTTGCGGCGCTCAAAGCCGGCGATTTCAGCGGCATCATCTTTGATGAGACGACCCTGCTGGCTGACGACCGCTACGATCCGGTCTTTTTGCGGGGGTTGTGCGAGCGCTATCCGGCCCTGCATGTGATATACGACGCCGACGCCGACCTGTTCTACGTGCTTGGCGACCACGCCGCGCTGTCCGGCCGGCAGGGGATAGAAGCCTTTATCATGCAATGCCGGGAGTTTTCCCCGCCGACCCTGCGGATGGCCGCGCGCAGCCGGGTCACCTTGCCGGTGCTGCTCTCCCGGGATTTCACCGATTCCGCGGCCGGGGTCGAGGCCAGCATGACGCTCAATATTTCCCTGGCGGGCTGTTTCGTGTTCACGGTGTCGCCCTGGGAGCGAGGCGAACAGGGGTGGCTTATTTTTGACGATATCGATCCGCGGCCGGTCAGGGTGCGGGTGCTGTGGCGGCAGGCCTGGGGGACGCGCCGGCCGGCCGGACTGGGGCTGCGCTTTGACGAGGCCCATGAGGCCCTGCTGTCGGCCATAGCGCGCATCGAGGCCGGGCTGGCCGGGTAGGGGGAGGTCCAGGCAGCCGGCCAAGGCATGGTCAGGCGCTGGCGAAGCGGATTTCCACGCGCAGGCCCTTGGCCGTGGTGAAACTGATTTCGCCGTGTAACTGGCGGCTCAGTTCCTTGATGAGCGTCATGCCCATGGACTGGGCCGCGTCCAGGTCGAAGTCGGGGGGCAGCCCCCGACCGGAGTCGGCCACGCTGATGGTGGCCTGACCGTCTGTCAGGCGCATGTACATGGCGAGCCGGCCGGGCTGGCCCGGTATGAAGGCATGCTTGCAGGCATTGGTGATGAGTTCGTTTATGAGCAGGCCGCAGGGCACGGCCTTGTCGAGATGGAGATGGAAGGCCTGGCAGTCGCAGGTGACGGCGACGTTGGCCATGGCGTGGCGGAAGATGGAGGCCAGGGACTGGGTCAGGGTCTGGGCGTATTCGGCCATGTCGATGGTGGAGTGGTCGCCGTGCTTGTAGAGTTGCTGGTGAATAAGGGCCATGGAGCGGATGCGCGTCTCCAGGCGGGCGAAGCGTTCGCGTTCGTCGTCGCTGGCCGCTTCCTCGGCCTGGATGTTGATAAACCCCAGAATAATTTGCAGATTGTTTTTGACCCGGTGGTGGATTTCAGCCAGCAGCACCTGTTTCTCGTCCAGGGAACGCTGCACCACGTCCCTGGCCCGCTCCAGGTCGGTGATGTCGGTTATGGCGGCGATAAAGCCGGTCCGCTCCGGGGCCGCAGCACCGGTTGCATCGGCTTCCCGGGTTTCGCTCCAGTCAATGCGCACGTCCAGAAGGCGCCCGTCCCGGGTCCGGCTCTTGATGTTGCAGGCCCCTTTGCCCTGGCCCCCGGGTTCCTGCGGGCGCAGCAGGTCGCGGATACGGCTTTTGCCAAGCTCGTCGGCAGCCAGTCCGCTGACGTTGGTGCCCAGGAGCTGGCGCGGGCTGGAGCCGAAGATGGCGTCGAAGGAGGGGTTGGCGAAGCGGAACATGCCGTTTTTGTCCAGCTCGACGATGCCGGCGGGCAGGGTGTCGACGAGCAGGCGGTAGCGGGCCTCGCTTTGGCGCAGCCGGTCTTCCAGCCGTTTGTGGGCGGTCAGGTCGCTTATGACGCCGACCAGTCCGGCCGGGTGGCCGGCGGAATCGGTATAGGCTGACTTGCCGACAACCAGATGCCGGGGCTGGCCGGCGGAATCGACAAAGGCGGTTTCATAGCGGGCGACGGCCTGCCCGGCCAGGGTCTTGAGGTCGATGGAACCGAACAGGCCGGCCTGATCCTCAGGGAAGACCTCCTCGGGCCTGTGCCCGGCCAGTTCGTCGCGGCTTCGCCCCACCAGCCGGCAAAAACTCTCGTTGACGCCCAGGAGCCGGCCTTCGGTGTCCTTGTAAAAAACCGGGTTGGGAATGGATTCGATCAGGGTCTTGAGAAACAGGTTTTGTTCCTCAAGCCGTGTCCTGGCCGTTTCCAGATCCCTGGTACGCCGGTTGATCTCCTCCTCGAGCCCCTGCTGGTAGCGGGTGTTTTCAGCGATCAGCCGGGCGCGTTCCAGGGCCTTTCGGACGGCATGGAGCAGGACTGCCATGTCGGGCAGGGGTTTGGTGATAAAATCCCAGGCCCCCAGCCGGATGGCCTGCAGGGCGTCCTGCAAAAGGCCGGTGCCCGAGACGACGATGGTCGGGGTATCCGGGGCCAGTTCGCGCAATCTGGCCAGAACCTCCATGCCGTTTAGAACCGGCATCCGCAGGTCGATAAGCACCAGATCAGGGTGATTGGCAGCAAACAATTCCAGCCCTTCCCGGCCGTTTTGCGCCTGGAGCACCCGGTAGCCGTGGCTCTCCAGATACATGGCCATGGCTTCACGCAGGATCTCGGCGTCATCCATGGTCAGGATGGTGGCGGGATTCGTCTGGTCCATACGATACGGCCTCATGGGGCAGTGAGCAGGCGGCGCAGGGCCCGGGCCAGGTGTGAGAGATCTGTGGCCGGTTTGGTAAAGAGGTTGTCTGGCGTGACGCCGGCGGCCAGGACCTCGGGGCTGAGGAAGACCCCGGGCGAGCCGGTGTAGATGAGAAATTTGAGCTGGGGCCACAGGCTGTGGGCCTTCTCAATAAATTGCAGGCCGGACATGCCGGGCAGGCGGATGTCCACCACAACAGCCTGACAGGGCAGGCCGGACAGCAGGGCCAGGGCGTTTTCGGCGCTGGTGGCCTGGAATACGATGAAGCCGAAGTTTTCCAGAAAAAGAGCCAGGCTTTCGCGCAGCAACTCTTCATCGTCAAGGACCAGGACGACCGGAGGGGCAGCGCTCATGCGTTCTCCCGGCGGGGCAGGGTGATGGTGCAGACGGCTCCCTGGCCCAGGGCGGAATCCATGCGGATGGTGCCGCCGTGGTTGTTGACGATAATGAAATAGGACACCGACAGGCCAAGGCCGGTGCCTTCACCCGGCGGCTTGGTGGTGTAAAACGGCTCAAAGATCCTGGCCCGCACCGCCTCGTCCATGCCGGGGCCGTTGTCGGCCACGGTGATTACCACGGCTTCGGGCTGGGCGCGGATGCCCACGGTGATGGTCGGCTTGCGGGTGGGATCGGCCACCACAGCCAGGGCATGGGCGGCGTTCTTGAGGAGATTGAGCAGCACCTGCTCGATTTCGGTGGCTGCGCAGACGACCTCGACCGGGCTGTCCGGGTAGTTGCGGATGACCGTTATATGCCTGAAATCGTATTTCTTTTTCAGGTCGTAGTCGCTTTCAGCCAAGGCCAGGCTCTTGTTGGCCATGATCCGGGCATCGACCGGGGCGCGGCGCGAATCGCTTTGCCGGGAAAACTCCAGCATACTGGAGACAATGCCGGCAGCGCGCACCCCGGCCTCACGAATGCCGGCAATGAACTTGAGCACCTTGCGGGCCTCCAGATAGGCGCGCACGGCCTCGACCGTGACCCCGGCCTGGGCAGCGGCGGCCTGATTGGCCGGCACGGCCGGATCAAGCTGCATCTCCACCACCTGGGCGGCCTGGAGGATGCTGCCAAGCGGATTGTTGATCTCGTGGGCCATGCCGGCGGCCAGCCCGCCGACGCTCATCATCTTTTCGGTCTGGATCATGAGCTCACGCAGGCGTTCGCGCTCGGTGACGTCGTCCACGCGGATGACCACGCCTTCGACGCCGTTGGCCACCAGCGGATAAAACAGCATGTTCATCAGGTGGGTGTCGCCGTCCTGGCGCAGGGGCATCCCTTCGAGCACCATGCTGCGCCGCTCCCGCAGGGCGGCTTCCATGGTGGGCATATGCTCGGCGAGAAAGGGGACGGAGCGTGCGGCATCACTGCCGACCACGTTTTCGCGGGTGAGGCCGAACAGGGCCACGGCCTGGGCGTTTATGTGGGTGACGCGGCCGGCGGCGTCCAGGCCGATGATGGCCGAGGGCATGGATTCGAGGATGTTGTTTAACTGGTTGCGCACCTTGCCCAGGGCCTTGGCTGCCTCGGCCAGTTGCCGCTCCCTGGTCTCGATGGTGTCGGCCATGGCGTTGAAATTGCGGCCAAGCTGCTGCAGTTCCAGGGCTCCGAGGGAGGATTCGACCCTGGCCGCCAGATCGCCGCCGGCCAGCCGGGCTGCTGCTGCGCCCAGGGTGGCGAGGCCGCGTCCGATGGCGGCCTGTCCGGCCAGCCGGGCAATAGCCAGGGCCAGCACCGTGGCCAGGCCGGCCAGGGCCAACCCCCGATAGAGCAAGGCGTTGGCGTTGGCATAGGCCTCGGACAGGGCGCTGGTGATCACGATGGTCAGGTAGGGCGGCCGGTCGGGTGTCAGGCGCAGGCGGATAAAGCTGAACAGGGCCGCCTCGCCGGTCGGCCGAGGCCCGACGAAAACACCTTCATCCACCGCACTGTCGCGCATCCTGGCCCAGGCCGGCGGATAGGCCGGTTGGCCCAGGGGATAGCCGGGGCTGGCCGGATAGGCGACCATGCGCCGCCCGCTGTGGTCGAGCAGGGTGACCCGGGCATGGCGGGGCATCTCCAGTCCTTCCAGCAGGTTCTCGTAGCCGTCAAGGAAATAGGACAGGCCAAGAACACCGGCCAGACTGCCGTCGGCCCCGTGCAGGGGCACGGCAAAGACCATGACCGGTTTGCCGGTGGTGCGGCCCAGAATGAAATCACCCACACTCGCGGCGTTGGCCTCGACCACATCCCGGAAGTATTTTCTGTCGGACAGGTCCACGCCCATAAACGACGGCAGGCCCGAGGCCATGACCCGGCCGGAGGCATCGGTCACAAACAGATTGGACAGTTCGGAACGCTCGCGCAGGATGGAGGCAAAAAGGACGCTTGCCGCCGGCATGTCCCGGCTCCTGACCGGGTCGGCGGCGGCCAGGCTGTGGAGCAGGTTTATGGCCTGCCCGGTGATGGTCCGCTGGGCCACGGCCAGGCTGTGGGAGACGATGGAGAGCTGGTAGGCGGCCTCTGCCTCGGCCCGGCTGCGGGCGTCGAAGCCGGTCCAGATGATGGCCGTCATGGCCGGCAGGGCCGCCAGGAGCACTATGCCGACCAGCATCGAGGTGATGGACAGGCCGGTCAGCCGGGCCCAGAGCGCTCGCAGAGGGACTTTCATCCTTATGCTCAATACCAAATCCGAGAAATTGTCCAGCGCCCGAGGGGAGCGCCGGGCCAGCCGCAGGCGGCTCAACCGCTGGGGAATGCACGACAATAGACGGCGCGCAGATACCCGTCCTGTTCGGCCACGGTGAGCCGCCAGCCCGAAACCGTGGCCAACTGGTCCTCAAGCACCGGCCGGGCCTTGGGGGCCACCAGGAATTCCAGCTCGCCGGCCCGGGAAAGTCGGAGATACCAGCCTATCTCCAGCCCAAGGCCTCAGCACATCTGGCGCAGATCAAAGGAAAGCCGCTCGCCGGCCATGGAGGCTCCTAGAGTTTGTCGAAATAGATCAGCACGCCCATGACCACGAAAGCCACGGCAGCGACCTTCTTGATGATGTCCGGCGACACGAAATTGCAGATGAACTGGGCGAAGACAACGCCCAGAAGCGACGTGGCCACCAGGGCCAGCGAGGCCCCGGCAAACACCACCCAGGGGTTCCTGGAGTCGGCTGCGGTCAATATGCAGGCCAGCTGCGTCTTGTCGCCAAGCTCGGCCACGAAAATCGTGGCAAACGTCGTTGCTAACAGTTTCCAGTCCATGCATTCCTCATCGCTTCATACCCCACAGATCCAATGACACCCTTGACAGATTCGCCCCGGCCAGACGTTATTTCCCGCCCGGCAACCCCATATCCGGCTGCATCACCCGGCCGGTCCAGTCTGTTTCATAGCCGCCAAGTTCCTGCACCCGGGCCTTGAAGGCCTCGCCGGCCACCACCTCGAACACCGCCCGGATTTTGGCATCGTCAAGATAGGCCGTGGGCACCACCAGATCGTAGCGTTCCCGGGCCAGCGGCACGAAATCCAGGCCCAGGGCCTTGGCCGCGGCATAGACGCCCAGGCCGCAGTCGGCCGCGCCGGTGCGGATGTTGACGGCGACGGCCATATGGGTGTGCTCCTCGCGGCCGTAGCCCGACACCTGGCCCGGATCGATGCCGGCCTGGCCCAGATGGTAGTCGAACAGTATCCGGGTGCCGGCCCCGCGCTGGCGATTTAAATAGCGCACCGCGCCGTCGGCCAGATCGGCCACCCCGGCGATGCCGAGCGGATTGCCCGGGGCCACGATCAGGCCCTGCTGGCGGATGGCCAGATTGATGACGGTGACGTCCAGGCCGGACAGGTACTTGGTGAGAAACGGGAAATTGTAATCGCCGGTGGCCGGGTCAAAGAGATGGGAGCCGGCAATCATGGCCGCGTCGTTGCGAAGGGCGATAAGCCCGCCCATGCTGCCGACATGGCTCGAAGCCAGCCGGATCGACGGCAGCCGGCGCATGAGCAGATCGGCCAGGATGTCCAGCGTGTTGTCATGGCTGCCCACGCACACCAGGGTCCGCTCCAGTTCGCCGGCATCCACGAGCAACTCGGCCGCAACCTCGGCCCCGGCCTCCAGGCCTTCGGCATCGGCCGGCAGCTGGGTCACGGCCTGGGCCTTGGTCATGGTGGAGATGCTGCCCGCCCCCCGCGACAGGGGCAGGGCCACATAGCGGTTGCCCACCTGGCCCACGGCCAGACGCACGAAATCCACCATGCCCAGGCGCGACGGGACGCTTCGGGCCAAAGACGCCGTCACCATCTGGCGGCGGCGCGGCTCGCTGCGCGTCAGCCAGCAGGCCAGGGGATAGAGCAGCCGCTCGAAACACACCACCGCGCTGACCGGATAGCCCGGCGCGCCCACCAGCAGCTTGCCGCCCTCGGCCACGCCCAGAAGCGACGGCTTGCCCGGCATGGCTGCCACGCCGTGCACCAGCACCTGGCCGAAACGCTCCATGGTGGCCCGGGCGAAATCCTTGCTGCCGGCCGAAGACCCGGCCACCGTGACCACGATGTGGGCGTCCGATTCCAGGCCCTCTTTGACCGCCTGGGCCAGGGCCTCGGGGTCATCCGGCACCGGCGGCACCCGGTGGCAGGCAAAGCCCCATTCCTCAGCCAGGGCGCACAAGAGCATGGAATTGCTCTCCACCACCTGTCCCGGCCCGGGGGCAGGGTGGGTGGTGAAATCCATGACCTCGTCGCCGGTGGGAATGACCCGGATGCGGATGCGTTCGTAAACCGAAATGTCATACGCGCCGCACGACAGAAGCGCCCCCACATCGTAGGGCGAGATGCGGCGATGGCGCGGCAGGATCATCTCCGTGGCCACGATGTCCTCGCCAATCCGCCGCACATGGGCAAACGGGGCCACCGGAGCCTCGATGGTGGCCACCTCGCCGTCCATGACCACGTTTTCGATCATGACCACGGCGTCGTACGTCGCCGGCATGGCATGGCCGGTATTGACGAAGACGAACCCCTCGCCCGCAACCAGCCGCACCGGCGACCCTTCCCGGGCGGCAAAGGTCTCGGCCGCCCGCACGGCAATGCCGTCCATGGCCGCGCTGTGGTAGGTGGGCGAGGAATACAGGGCCATGACCGGCTCGGCCGTGACGCGGCCGGCGGACCGCTCGGAGCCGATGCGCTCCACGCCCACCAGCTTCTCCCGGTCAAGCTCGGCCATCACCCGCGACAGCGCTTCTTCAATAGGAATCGTGCGCAGATAGATATTGCGTCTCACAGCGACCTCCGGTTGTGTGGGGGAGAATGCGGGGGGAGGAAACCCCTT
>NZ_MLBG01000145.1 GCF_001936595.1 Desulfovibrio sp. DV | reverse complement strand
AAAGGGGTTACAGGGGGATGGCCGGCCATTTGCGCTCGGACGCTACGCTGGCGAAACGTCAATAAATCCAGCAAGTCTACAGGCCTTGGGGACCTGCATTCCCAAACCTGTCGGCTTCATAACTCGCAAAATCGAGCCACCCTGTCTGGTCGCTCTTGCGCAAACCTGTCGGCCCCGAAGCGGGGCCGAGGGCAACTTGGGGTGGGCCGTTGGGGCCGGTGCGACCGCCGCGCCAGCGACGGTCGTATCGGCCCCAACGGCCCACCCCATTTTTGGCAGTCCCCCGCCGCCACACATCCTCCCCACCCGCTTCCCGTACTCCCGCCGCCCGATCCGGGGGTCCGGGGGGATGATCCCCCCGGCAGGTCCAGGACAGCGTCCTGGCAGGGTCTGGGGCAGCGCCCCAGTCTACTCCAGTCCCCAGCCCTGGTGGACGCCGGCGCGCCAGGTGGCGAAGGCTTCAAAGAAACCTTCCAGCGAAAGTTCGCTCTTCTCGCCGGTACGGCGGTCCTTGGTTTCGACGATGCCGCGGGCCAGGCCTTTGCCGCCGAGCGTCAACTGGATGGGGAAGCCGATCAGGTCGGCGTCCTTGAATTTGACGCCGGGGCGTTCGTCGCGGTCGTCGAGGAGCACCTGGATGCCGGCGGCTGTGAGCTGGTTGTAGATTTCGTCGGCCTTGGCGTTGGCCGTGTCGTCCTTGGGGCTCAAATTGATCAGCGCCACTTCGAAGGGGGCGATGGGCGGCGGGAAGACGATGCCGGAGGCGTCGTTATTTTGTTCGATGCAGGAAGCCACGATGCGCGACACGCCGATGCCGTAGCAGCCCATGATCATGAACTGTTCCTTACCGGCTTCGTCCAGGAAGGTGGCGTTTAGCGCCTCGGAATACTTAAGGCCCAATTTGAAGACGTGGCCGACTTCGATGCCCTTGGTGAAGGTGAGCAGCGCGCCGCATTTGGGGCAAGGATCGCCCGGAGCGACTTCGCGCAGATCGGTAAACGAGACAATGGAGGCATCACGGCCGAGATCGACGTGGATCAGGTGGGCGTCGGCGGCATTGGCACCGACGATCCAGTCCGAGGCCAGGGCCAGTTCGCGGTCGGCGTAGATGGGAAGCGCGAGCCCGACCGGCCCGGCGAACCCGACCGGGGCGTTGGTGGCCTTGACGACCTCTTCCGGGGTGGCCAGCCGGATGTCTTCCTTGGCGCCGATCAGGTTTTTGAACTTGATCTCATTGAGTTCGCGGTCGCCGCGCACCAGGGCGGCCACAGGCTTGCCGTCGGCGATATAAAGCAGCGTCTTGACGATGGACGCCGGGGCGACTTTGAGGAAGGCGGCTACTTCTTCGACGGTGTGGCTGCCCGGGGTGGCCACTTTTTCGGCCGGCGGGCAGGCGGCTCTTTCGCCGGCCGGCGGACAGACGGCTTCGGCTTTTTCGAGGTTGGCCCCGTAGTCGCAGTCCGGGCAGGCCACGATGGTGTCCTCGCCGGTATCGGCCAGCACCATGAATTCGTGGGAGAACGAGCCGCCAATGGCTCCGGAGTCGGCGGACACGGCCCGGAATTTAAGCCCCAAGCGAGTGAAGATGCGGGCATAGGCCTCGTACATGGCCCAGTAGCTGGCGTCGGCCCCGGCATCGTCCTTATCGAAGGAATAGGCGTCCTTCATGACAAATTCCCGACCGCGCATGAGGCCGAAGCGGGGACGGATTTCGTCGCGGAATTTGGTCTGAATCTGGTAGAGATTGACCGGCAACTGGCGGTAGGAGCGGATTTCGTGGCGCACCAGATCGGTGACGACCTCTTCGTGGGTGGGTCCCAGGCAGGATTCGCGGTCGTGGCGGTCGACGAAACGCAACAGTTCGCGGCCGTAGAAATCCCAGCGCCCGGATTCCTTCCACAGATCGGCGGGCTGCACGGCCGGCATGAGGATTTCGAGCGCCCCGGCCCGGTCCATTTCCTCGCGCACGATCTTGGCGACGTTATTGAGCGCCCGAAGCCCCAGGGGCAGATAGGTGTAGATGCCGGCGGTGAGTTTGCGGATCATGCCGGCGCGAAGCAGAAGCTGGTGGCTTATGACCTCGGCTTCGGCCGGGGTTTCCTTGAGGGTGGGGGCGTAGTAGCGGCTCAGTCGCATGCGGATTCCTTTTTTTCGGTAATGAAACGTTCCAGTTCGTCCATGAAGGCCGGGATGAGGTTGTCGGCCCCGCGCACCTTGCCAAGCACCTCGCCCTTGCGGAAAATGATGCCGCAGTCGCGCCCGCCGGCTATGCCGATGTCGGCCTCCCGGGCCTCGCCCGGGCCGTTGACCACACAGCCCATGACGGCCACGGTGAAAATTTCGGGGACGCCGCGAAGGCGTTCTTCCACGGCCTCGGCCAGCCCGACCAGATCGATTTCCGTGCGCCCGCAGGTGGGGCAGGAGATGATTTCCGGCCCGCGGGCACGCAGTTCAAGCGAACGCAAAATCTCGTAGGCCACGCCGATTTCGGTCACCGGATCGCCGGTGAGCGACACCCGCAGGGTGTCGCCCAGGCCTTCGGCCAGGAGGATGCCGAGGCCCACGGCGGATTTGACGGCTCCGCGCATGGGCGTTCCGGCCTCGGTGACGCCGATGTGCAGGGGATAATCGACTCGCGCGCCAAGCAGGCGGTAGGCGGCGATGGTGCGCAGCACGGACGAGGATTTAAGTGAGACCTTGATGTCGTAAAAGTCCCGGGCTTCGAGGAAAGCGATATGTTCCAAGGCGCTTTCGACCATGGCTTCGGGGGTGGGGCCGCCGTATTTTTTGAGCAGTTCCTTGGCTACGGACCCGGAATTGACGCCGATGCGGATCGGGGCCCCATGCGCCTTGGCTGCATCCACCACCACATCCACGGCGGCTTCGGAGCCGATGTTGCCGGGATTGATTCGAAGCGCGTCAACGCCGGCCTCCAGGGCGGCCACGGCCAGACGGTGGTCGAAATGGATGTCGGCGATAAGCGGCACCGTGGTGCCGGCCCGAATGGCGACAAGGGCCTTGGCTGCGGCCTCGTCGAGCACGGCCAGACGCACGATCTCGCAACCGGCCTCGGCCAGGGCCGCAATTTGCCCCAGGGTGGCGTCCACGTCCCGGGTGTCGGTGTTGGTCATGCTCTGGACGCGCACGGGATTGTCGCCGCCGATGCCGACGGAACCGACCTGCACCGTCCGGGTCGGGCGTCTTGGGGAGAGAGGCTGGGTTTTATGCATGGGGAAAGTGGGTTACGTGTTGTTCAGCCGCCCTGCCCCACGCCGGTCACGGTCAGATAGATCTCATCGCCGTTTTTCCTGGACACCGTACCGTCGACACGGCAGTCGCTGTCCTTTTTGCCCAGGGCAAAGAGTTTTTCGATGACGTCCTTGGCCGTGGCGTCGTCGCAGATCAGGTAGCTCTTCTTGTCCTTGGCTTCGAAGGACAAGCAGATGGTTTCTTTCTGGGGATATTGCATAACGCCCGTCACCCGGCCGGTGAGGGACACGGCTTCAGCGGCCAATCCAGGAGCTGCGGCCAGAATCAGGGCAGCAGCCAGTATCCATACGCGCATCAATAAAACCTCCTTGACGCGACAGCGGCGACGCGGCGTCACCGGGAAAGAGCATCATCATCATTGGCAGGGCCAGCCTCGCCGGACCCGGTGAGCAGCCACAGGATCAGGCATCCGGCTGCGACCCAGTACAGCACATCCCGGCCAAGCAGCCAGCTGGCGACATCCCGCAACCCGGGCTGTTCCAGGGCGAAGATCCGGCGCACCACGGCATCGGGCACGAAATCCCCAAGCGGCCACTCCAGCCATAGGCCCTCCCGCCAGGCGACATAAAGCCGCATGGCCAGCAGGCCGTACAGGGCCGCCAGACTGAGCCACAGGCAGCCCCGGCCAAACGCATCCCCAGGGATTTTCATGCCGTCCCAACCTTGTGCGCCGTTTCCGGGTGGCGGCACTATACGGACGGTGCGCCCGCCTGTAAACGGCCACGCGACCAGGGCGGCATCGTGGCCGCCAACCGGGTTCCCCGGGGCCGGGAAAGCCGGTGCCGTCGGACCGGGACTGATGGCACCGAACAGATGAAAGTCTGTTGTTCCAGGGTGTTGCGTGGCGTTTGAGGGCAAAGAAAGCCGAACGAAGCGTCAGGAACCGGCCGGCCGGTCAGCCAGATAGGCCAGGGCCTTGTCCCGGTCGGCAAATTGCGGGGCCTTGTCGGTGACGCCGAGCCGGTCGAGCACGCGCACAAAATTATCGGCCAGACCGAAGACGGCGGCCCGCCGGCCCGAGGCCAGGCAGTCCTCGGTCATGGTGAGCAGGATGTCCAGGCCCGCGCCGTTTATTGAGGCATTGGGGGTAAATGCGAACAAAATGGCCCGCGCCTCGTCCATCTCCCGCAAGGCCCGGGTCAGAAACGGCTCGGTTTCGCCGGTGAGGCTGCCGCGGATGTGGATGACGCCGATATCCCCTTCCCTGGCAGCGGCCACATCGCCGTAGGTGCCGGCGGATTCGACCATGTCCAGGCGGCCGCCCGCCCGGCCCAGGGCCGCTTCCAGTGTCTCGCGGCGGATGGGCTTGTCGATGAAATCCGTGGCCCGAAGCCCCAGGGCGGCCAGGGCCAGATCGGTGTCGCCGTGGCCGGTGATGACAATGACTTCGGTCTCGGGCCGACGGGCCTTGATGGCTTCCAGGACCTCTAAGCCGTCCATGCCGGGCATCTTGATGTCGGTGAGCACGATGGACGGGGTTTCGGCGTCAAACACGGCCAGGCCCTCCTCGCCGCTGGCCGCAACCAGCACCCGATAGCCATAGGCACCGAGATAGAGCTCGAACATCTGCAGGGTGGGCCGTTCGTCGTCGATGACCAGAATGGTGCGCATAGGTGCTCCCGGACCGTCTTGCATGTGGCTGTTTGCTGGCTTGGGGCGGCGGCGTCAAGTCCCGCGTTCGCCCCTGTCCCGGGCGGCCGGAAAGGTGAGCCGAAACACGCTGCCCCGGTCGGGTGCGCTGTCGACTTCAATCTCGCCGCCGTAATCCCTGACAATGCCGTAGGTGATGGCCAAGCCCAGGCCCATGCCCTGGCCGGTTTTCTTGGTGGTGAAAAACGGTTCAAAGATCTTGCGCCGTTCGGATTCCGGGATGCCGCTGCCGGTATCGGAGACGGACACCGTCACTTGCCCGTTGACGCTTCGCGAAGTGATGGCCAGACGCCGGGGCCGCTCCCGGCCGCGCGGGTCGATCATGGCGTCGCGGGCATTGACCACGAGATTGAAAAAGACCTGCTCCAGCCGGTTGGCGTGGGCCTTGATCGGTGCATCCGCCGTCAGGTCGAGCGTGATTTCAATGCCTTGCAGGGCCAGTTCGTGGCCGATGATGGTGAAAACGCCGCGAATCGGCTCGTTTATATCCACATTTTCCAGCCTGGGTTCGGACTTGCGGCCGAAATCACGCAGATGGCCGATAATGGCCGCGGCCCGGTCCACCTGCTGGCTGACCTGATCGGTGACCGTGGCCAGGGCCGCCGGTGTCGGGGTGTTGCCGGTTTCCACCACCATCTTCAGGTAGTCGCTGCCCATCTTGATGGCGTTTAGCGGCTGGTTGAGTTCGTGGGCGATGCCGGCGGACATTTCGCCGAGCGTCTTCATCTTGCTGGCCTGGATGAGCTGGGCGTCTTTTTCCACCAGCTCGGTGATGTCGGTGGCCGAGACGATGACCGCATCGCGGCCCCGGTAGGCGATGCGGCAGGCGTGGACGTTGACGTAGAGCGGATTGCCGTCTTTGCGCACATGGCGCAGCTTGGGAAACAGCACCCGCCCCGGGGCGTCGCGGTCGCGCAGATAGCCGGCCACGCCCCCGCCGTCGGCTTCCGGTTCCAGATCGGCCACATTGCGGCCGGACAGTTCCTTGCGCCCGTAGCCGTACACCGCCTCGGCCTGGGAGTTGGCATCGAGGATGCGGCCGCTCCCCGCATCGACCACAAAGACGGGATCGGGGTTGCTGTCGAATAGGGACCGGTACTTTTCCTCGGACTCGCGCAAGCGGCGGCGGTAGAGCCGGATGCTCCAGATCATGTTGCTAAAGGATTCGGCGAGCTGGGCCACTTCGTCGCCGCCGCCGTCCTTGCGGTAAAACCGGCACTCCCGGCAGGTGCGCGAATTGACCAGACTGGCGGTCTCGGCATCGCCACGGTTCTGGTCAAAATGCCAGCAGGGCAGATCGGTGTCGGCATAGGCCTGGCAGTGCTTGATGGCGTCGTCGGAAAGCCCGAGCATGGCTTCCGGCGCGTCCATGCTGCCCCGACTGATGGCGTCGGCGGCCTGGGTCAGCCGGGAAAGCGGCCGGGCCACGGCATTGGACAGGCGAAGGACAATGAGAAACATGACCACGGTAACCGCGGTGATAAAGCCCAGAAACGTGGTGCGAAGCTTTCCCACCAGAGAGTCAATGTGGCTTTTGGACAACCCGACGTGGACCGCGCCCAGGGTGTAGATGCCCTCGCGCACGGGCACGGCAATGTCGATGGCCTGGGCGTTTTCGAAATCAACCAGATCAATACTGTAATCCCGGCTGTCGGACAGGGGATTGATTCGAAGCAGGCCCTCGGGAAACGGCCGGATGAAGGTGTTGGCCAGGATACGGCCCTCGTTGTCCTGGATGAAAATGTAGGAAACGAGCACCTTGCGCTCGCCAAGCTGGGCGGCGTCGAACACAAGGCTGACCAGATTGGCCCGATCCTTGTCCAGGATAAACCCGCTGGCCCGTTCGGCAATGCTCTGGCCGATAGCCACGCCGCGCTGTTCGAGTTCGCGGTTAAGGCTCGTCACCAAAATCCACCGGGCCAAAATGGCAATGACGGCGCTGACCAGGAGCACCACCGCCATGGTGCCGCCAAACATCTTGAGCTTGAGACTGACCCGCTGGGGAAACGGCATAGGGGTTACCGGCCGGGTCCGGCAGCAGCGGCACCGCTTGTGCCATCGAGTTCGGTGGGAACGGGGGTCAGCTTGGCCGAGGCCGCCAGGATCTCCTTGATGCGGCCCCAATCCGTGACCATCTGGAAGCGGCCGTGGTCAAACCGGGTGAAATAGACGCGTTCCAGGCCCTGGTGCCGGTCTTTGTCGTAGCTGACGGGACTGGCGATGCCGACCGAAAAGTTGCTGATGGATTCTATGGCGTCGAGAAAGCGCTCACGGGTCAGTTCGCGCCCGGCCCGGCGGAGCCCCTCGACCAGCACCCGGGCGTTTAAAAACCCTTCCAGGCCGACCACATTGGGCCGTTCCTCGGGAAATGAGCGGGCCAACAGCCGGGCGTAGTCCATAACGCCGGTCAACAGGGCAGCCGATTCGGGCAGATCCGGCGGCGGCACCACCTGGGACATCAAAAGCGGCGTGTCGTTGCCGGGACCGAGGATGCGGCCGATCTCATCGGCTCCGACAAAGGAGACGGCGTAAAAAAGCCCCCGGTAGCCTCTGGCCCGGGCCAGTTTGATGGCCTTGGCACAGGGGCCGGAGGTCCCGATCATGACAACGGCCTGGGGCTTGGCGTCCAGGATGCGGCCCACGCCCTCTTCCACGTCCATGGTGCCCCGGATGTAGGAACCGCGGGCCACCGGGGCCAGCCCCAGGGACTTGAGCGCCATTTCCGTGCCCTTGAGGCCGTCGAAGCCGTAGGCGTCGTACTGGTAGAGCACAGCCACCCGGTCAAAGCCCAGATCGCCGACGATATGGTCCACGGCAGCGGCGGTTTCCTGGTAGTAGGAAGCCCGGATATTTATGATGTAGCGACGAAAGGGAAAACGCAGGACATCGGCCCCGGTGAAACTACCGACCAGGGGCACGCGGGCCTCGTCGAGCAGCGGGATGATCTTGGCTGTGGTCGGGGTGCCGACATAGCTGAAAAGACAGAACACCCGGTCCTCGACAATGAGTTGCTGGGTGTTGGCCACGCAACGCGGTGGATCGTAGCCGTCGTCAAGGGTGATGAGCTTGATTTTGCGCCCGGCCACCCCGCCGGCTTCATTGACGGCATTTAAGTAGGCCAGAGCACCATTGAGGGTCTGCTTGCCGAGATAGCTGGCATGGCCGGTGAGCGGCAGGGAACAGCCTATGGTCACGGTATCGTTGGTGACGCCCGGGGTGCCCGAGGCTCCTTTTTCAGGCGAGGAGCCATTGGAACAGGCCGCCAGGACAACGGCCACGGCAAAGGCGGCCAAGCCTCGCATCAGGCGGGAACGGTATGGTGTAGGGATGCCCATGGCGCAGGGATAGCAGATAGGACCAGGGGTCGGTCAACCGGCGCGACGAGCCAAATGCTGGCCTGCCCTGCCGGCCGCGCAAACCGCCGCAGTCGGGAGGCCGTGGCAGCGGCCTCCCGAAGCGGACGGAAGCGGGAACCTAACCGAGGGCCCGAAGCGGACGCATGACCTTCGCCAGGAAGGCCTTGCGGCTTAAAGGCCGTGGGCCGGCGTCTCCGAACTGGACGTATTTGTAGTAGGCGCTCGGCGGGAACGGGCACAGGAAGATGACCCGCACCGAATCGGCGTCCACCAGTTCGGCCTTGGGGTACTTGACCTTGAGTTTTCCCAGGCGCTCCCGGGCCAGGGCCAGCATCTCGTCACGGTCGCCGAAGTTCATGGTCCCGGTGGGACAGGTCTGGACACACGAGGGCACCATGCCGGCATGGATGCGGTCGTTGCACAGGTCGCACTTGTACATGAGCTTGGTGGCCGCATCGACGCGGGGAATGTCGTAGGGACAGGCCTCGCGCACACCCTGGGCGTTTAAACCCTTGCACTTTTCAGTGAACACCACGGCCCCGGTCTCAGGGTCCTGGACAATGGCGTCAGGGACTTCGGAATCGCCGACCATCTTGCACGGCGCATCCAGGCAGTGGCGGCACTGATCCGGGAAGAACAGCCACTGGAAGGTGTTGTCGATGGTGGTTTCGGTAAAGCGCACCACTTTGAGCGTCTGCCAGGACAGGTCCGGCGGATTCTGGTGCGAACCGGTATTTTCCGTGGGTTCCACGGGTTTGTTCTTCCACTGCTTGCAGGCGATCTGGCAGCCCCGGCAGCCGGTGCAGCGCGACAGGTCGACAAAGAAGCTCTTTCCATTCATGGCGTCGGTCCTCCCTAGGCCTTGCGCACGTTGACCATGAAGGCCTTGGTCTCGGGGATGCCCGTGTTGGGGTCGCCGACTGACGGACACAGGATATTGGCCGAGTCGCCGCCGTTTTTCGGCCAGGTCCAGCCGTAGTGCCAGGGGATGCCCACCTGATGGATGGTCTGGCCAAGCACGGTAAAGGGCTGGATGCGCTCGGTGACGATGGCCTTGGCCCAAAGCGACCCGCGGGTGCTGTCGAGCATGACCTTTTCGCCGTTTTTGATGCCGCGCATCTTGGCCAGTTCGGGGCTCATCTCGCAGAACATCTGCGGTTCGGCCTCAAGGAGCCAGGGGGAGTTGCGGGTCATGACGCCGGTCTGCCAGTGCTCGGTCACCCGGTAGGTGGAGCAGATAAACGGATACCGGGGATCGCAGGAGGCATGGATGTCGGCCGGGCCGGTGAACTTGAGCGCCGTTGGGTTGTGCAACTGCTTGGAGAAGGGGTTCTCGGCAATGGGACATTCCAGAGGCTCGTAGTGCTCGGGCAAGGGGCCGTCGTTGCGGCCCGGGCCAAAGATCTGGCCCATGCCGTCGCCGGTCATGATAAACGGGTACTTGCCCTTTTCGGTGTCGGCCATGGGCGGCCAGGGGCCGTCGGGCACATCGCCTTCCCATTTGCCGTTCACCCAGGCAATGACCGGCTTGTCCGGCTGGTAGGGCTTGCCTTGCGGATCAACCGAGGCACGGTTGTAGAGCACCCGGCGGTTGACCGGCCAGGCCCAGGACCAGGCAGGGAAAAGACCGATCTTGGCCTGCATGGCGGTTTGCGCCTTGTCGCGGCGGGCGGCCATGTTCTTGTCGGTGTAGGAGCCGCAATACACCCAGGTGCCGGAGCAGGTGGAACCGTCGTTTTGCAGCAGGGCAAAACTTGGCACCGGGTCGCCGGGTTTGAAGGTCTTGTCCGCGTCGCCGACCTTGAGCGTCTTTTCCGTGAGGAAATAGCCGTTGATGCGCTTGGCGACCTTGTGCGGATCAAAGATGTGGTTGGTGGCCACATCCCAGTTGAGGTTTTTGATGGGGTCGGGATAGGCTCCGCCTTCTTTGGCGTAGAGCTCGCGAATCTTCTCAAAGAGTTCGTAGATGATGTCGCCGTCCGGCTTGGAATCGCCCGAGGGGCCTGGGCCGGATAGCGCCACTGCATCCAACGGCCGGAGTTGGAGATGGAGCCTTCTTTTTCAAAGGAC
>NZ_MLBG01000144.1 GCF_001936595.1 Desulfovibrio sp. DV | reverse complement strand
TTTTTCAACTTCGTTTCGCCCGAAGGCGACCCGTCCGTTTCCGGTTTCCCGTTGTGGAGCAGCGCTTCTACGCTCCCCCGCCCGGCCCGTCAACGTCTTTTTTCACTCATCCCGAAGCGCCGTTGCGCCTCGTCCCGTGTCGCGGCTTTCCGCAGCGGGCCAAACTATCTAGCCGATGCCGCGGTGCCCGTCAACCCGTTTCTCAGCAAAATTCAAAAAACATCCCCGCCGCCACGTGATCTTCACAATCTGCGTCAGCGCGGACTTTGATGACTACGCCCGGGCCGCAGAGTTGTCAACACTGTTTTTGGCCCGCCCTGCTCCCCATACCTTATAATCCAGGCCCAAATCACCACTTGGCCCGGGTTCTGCACTCTCTGCCGGCAAGCGGCAAGGTTTTCCCGGCCGACTGCCCCCAGCCCCACTGCTGGCGGCATGGATGCCCGGGAAACCAGCAACCGCTGCCCGGCCTGACCGTCCCTCACAGGGCGGCCCAATGGCCAGGCAGGCAATTCCTGCCGCCAGGGCGACAAGGAAGGTGGAGCATGAGCGCGATCTGGACAGGAGTCTCGGGACTCCTCAGTTATAGTCAGGGCATTGCCTCCACGGGGAACAACCTCGCCAACGTCAATACCGTTGGCTACAAGTCCTCACGGATGCTCTTTGCCGACATGGTCAGTTCCCTGGCCGGAGGCACGTCCGACGGCAGCCAGATCGGCATGGGCGTCCAGGTCGGCTCCGTGGCGATGCAGACCTCGGTGGGCAGCCTGGTGGACGCCAGCAGTTCCACGGATCTGGCCATCGACGGAGAGCGCGGCTATTTCATAGTCAAGGACGCCGTCAACGATAAGACCTATTATACCCGGGCCGGGGACTTCAATTTTGAAAAAGACGGCGATCTCGTCTCGGCAACCGGCTGCAACGTCCAGGGCTGGGCCGTGGACCAGGACGCGATCCTTTCGGCCAAGCGCAACAACGTGATTCTTTCCGAAGTGCCGACCACCGGATCCGTCACCGACATCAAGATCAAGGATTTTACCATTGATCCCCAGGCGACCGGAACAATGGAGGTCATCACCAATCTCGACAGCCAAAGCAGCGTCGGGACCCTTGACTCCACTGACCCGTATTTCACCATGTTCAAGAATTACAACGCCAACAATGAGTCGCCTGTGGCCGACTCCGACTATTCGGCCACCATCAAGATCTACGATGCCGAAGGAACGGCCCATACCGCGACCGTGTACTATTCCAAGACCAGCGACGAATCCGGCAAGGAATACTGGGAATACATGGTGACCGTTCCGCCGGACGAGGACGGCAGCAGCGTCACCGGCGGCACGGACAAGGCCGGTGTGCTCATGATCGGCACCATGACCTTTTCCGCCCAGGGCGTGATGGAAAACCAGACCGCCTTCACCCCCAGCGGCGACCCCACCAGCCTTTCCAACTGGACCCAGGCCAATCTGACCTCTTCCGGGGTGCCCGAGTTCTCGGCCACCTTCAAGGCGGCCTCCAACGGCTCGGCCCTGACAGCCCAGACTGTTGCTTTCAAATCCGGCCTGTCCGCTTCAGGCGGCAGTTGGAGTGCCTCCAGCGCCGCCAATGCCGCCGCCATTGGGACCAAGGCCTCGGGCAATGCCGGCTTTGACGCCTCCGCCACCCAGAACGCGGTCTATTGCACCACCAACTACGCCACCTCGTCCTATACCCAGACCACGAGCCAGGACGGCTACGCCAAGGGCGAGATGACCGCCACCAATGTCGATGAAAACGGGGTGTTGTGGGGAACCTTCACCAACGGACAGACCAAGGCGCTCTATGTCCTGGCCCTGGCCGACTTCGTCAACCCGACCGACCTCTACCGCAACGGCAACAACCTGCTTTCCCCCACCGAGGAGTCCGGCAAAGCCACGGTCGGCCGGGCCAACTCCGGCGTTCTCGACGGCATTGCCGGCAATACCCTGGAGTCGTCAAACGTGGACATGGCCACGGAGATGGTCAACCTCATCATCAATCAGCGGGCCTTCCAGGCCAACTCCAAGGTGGTGACCACGGCCGAGGCCATGATGGAAAAGGCTCTCGAGATCAAAAAGTAAGGGCGTCCGGGTTCACGAACCGGCGTACTGGCGCTGCCATTCGTCCAGAAACAGCAAGGACGTCTCCAGGGGCGTAAGCCGGCCCTGCCTGGCCCGCACGGCGGCGATGAGATCGGGGAAAGTCACGTCGGCCGGGAGCGACAAGTCCCGCAAGAGGGCTGCCGTCTCCTGGCGAAGGGGCTCTGGCAAACCGGCCAGGGCAGCCTCCGCTTCCTGGCGGCCAGCCGGCCAGTCCGGAAAACACCGGGCCACAAAACCCAGCAACTGCTCCATGCGCTGGCCATAGGTATGCTCGGCCAGGGCCCGGGCCCGGGCCCGCTGCGCATAGGCCTGGCGCTCCTCGGGATGGGCCAGGAAATGGGCCAGCTTCTCCCGCAACTCTTCCATGGACCCGAAGCGGACCAGCTCGTCGTCGGCAAAAAGCTCCGGCAAAAGCGTCCGTTCGCTGACCAGCTGGAACGCCCCGCACATGGCCAGCTCAAAGGTGCGCGGGTTGACGAAATCCCCGGCCGGCACCAGTTCCTTGGCCAACACGCTGGAATGGAGATTGAGATTGACGGTTGCGGCATTGAATATCTTGACCGCCTCTTCCGTGTCGATGCGCCGCCCGCCCAGGCGCAACCGGCCGGACAGGGCCGCATCGCCGTCCCAGTCGCTGCCGAAAATCCCCAGGCCGAAATCAAGCAGCCGGGCAAAGGCCAGACGCCGGTTGGGATAGCCCGCGCCCATAAACGACACCTCGGCGCCGTAGGTCCGCCGCTCCACGGGCGAAATTTCCAGGGGCCGGTGCACGGCCGGGTCGGCGGCCATGGGCAGATAGACGACGTTTGGCTGGCCGATGGCGGCAAGCTTGTGGGCAAACGGCTCCTTCTGGATAACGGCAAAGACATCATAATAAGGAGCAAAGGTTTCCCAGTAGGTAAAGAGCTGGAAATCCTCCACAAACCACATGGCTGTCTTGACCCCGTCCCGGCGCAGGCGCTTTAAGGTCTGGCGCGACAGCGGGGCCTGGGCCAGGGCCAGGACCAGATCGGGGCCAAAGGTCTCGACCTTGGCGCTGATGGCCTGGGAGACGACTTGCAGGAAACTGTTCTCCAGATATTCCAGGCGATCGGAGGTGACCCGCAAGGTTTTTAGGGCCTCAAAAGCCCCATAGAACCCGGGCGCTTCAAAGACCTCGGCCACATGGCCAAGCTCCTTCAAGGCCGAGGCGCAAAACCGCCCGACCGGCAGCGAGCCGCCGTACATGGGCAAGATGACCAGTATCCGCAAGGTCTTCCCGACACCCATAGCTACCACTCCCTGCTGGCTGTCCGCCCCGGCGGCGGCAGAATCCAGTCTGTTTCCATCACAAGGCGCTCGGCCAGTTCCCGGCCCGGGGCCGGATCGGTTGCCTCGGCAACGGCCCCGAGCAGGTGCCGCGCCAGGAAGTCCCGGAGGGTCTGGCGGGCCGTAGCCGAGGCATCCTCCCCGCGCAAAAGCCGGCACACCGCACCCAGGGCGTCGCAGTCCGTGGCGAAAAGGGCCAGCCCCGGCGGCAGGACAGCCTTGGCCGAGCCGGCCAAGGCGCGCAGGAAGCCGGGATCGGCAAAAGGCAGGCGGCAGACATGGCCCTGGTCGCAGGGGGCCGCTTCCAGGCAGGGGGCGCACGGGAGGGTGGCCTGCCAGACCTCGTGGCCGAGGCCGTAAGGGCCGGTCTCGTGGCACCAGGCCGAGGACAAAAAGAATGCCGTGACCGGAACACCAAAAAATGCCGCCAGGTGCATGGCCCCGGTGTCCGGCGTGATGAGCCGGTCCAGGCCGGAGATGGTGTCGCAAAGGCCGGCCAGATCGGTCTGGCCGGTCAGGTCGGTGCAGGCCGCAGCCACGGCCGGGTCGAGCTTTCGCAAAAGCGCCCGGGCTTCGCCGGCCTGGGCGGCCGTGCCAAGCAGCGTCACCCGGCTTGCTCCGCCGGCCCGAAACAGCGTACGCACGAGGGGGGCCAGGATGTCGGGGGAAAGCGATCGGCGGGCGGTGCGTCCGGCCAGGGCCACGCCAAGGCCGCCGCCGCGCGGGACGGCCACGGGATTGACCTGGGCGGCGGGCAGCGCTTCGTCGTCGAGATGGGCCCAGATGTCGGCCAGATTGAGCCCGCTGCCGCGCCGGTCCCGGGCCAGGCGAAACACCAGCCGCAAAAGCCCGTCCTTGTCGGTCTGGCCGGCATATTGGCGGTAGCCGCGCTGGACCTCGGGCGGGAACATGGCGCTGACGGCCATGCCCAGGGGCGAGAAGTTGAGGCAAAAGACCCGGTCAAAGGCGATGGCCGCCAGTTCGCCGCAGGCTTTCCTGGCCAGCCCGGCTGTTTCGGCGGCGCTGCGCCCCGGACCGGCATGGGCCGGCAGGCTGTGGATGCGGGCAAAAGGATAGAGCCGCCCGGCCAGTCCGGCCAGGGAGCGGTCGACCGCCAGATGGACCTCGCCGCCGCCGGCCGCGGCCTTGGCAGCCAGGCCGGCCAAGAGCCGTCTGGTCTGGACCAGATCGCCCAGCCGTGCCAGTTGCAAAACCAGAAATCGCGCCATATCCACACCGTCCAACGGTCACGAAACCAAATAATTCATGTGAAAAAAAGCCCTTTTCGGCCCAAGTGTTCTTCTGCTATAGGAGGCTTCCATGCGGTATTATCCTATTTACGTCAATCTGCGCGGCAAGCGGTGTCTGGTCGTCGGCGCAGGCCAGGTCGGGCAGCGCAAGATCGCCACCCTGGCCGAGTGCGGCGCCGAGGAAATCCTCGTCATCGACCTCGTCCCGGCCACGGACACCTGCGCCGGGCTGTTGAACCATCCGTCGGTCATCTTTGCCTGCCGGCCCTACGAGACCGCCGACCTTGACGGCCGGTTCCTGGTCATTGCCTCCACCGATGACGAGGCGCTCAACTGGCGCATCAGCCGGGAGTGCGCCGAGCGGGGCATCCCCTGCAACATCGTGGACCAGCCGGAAAAGTGCAGCTTCATCGTGCCGGCCCTTTTCACCCAGGGCGACCTGACGGTCGCCATCTCCACCGGCGGCGGCTCGCCGGCCCTGGCCCGCAAGATCCGCCAGGGGCTGGGTGACTTCCTCGGTTCGGAATACGGGGCGCTTTTGCTGCTCATGAGCCGGCTGCGGCCGCTGGTGCTGGCCCTTGACCTGGGCACACCGGCCAATTCCAGGCTTTTCCGCGATCTCGTCAATTCGCCCCTGCTCGAAGCCCTGGACCAGGGCGACGCGGCCCGGGCCGAGGCCATCCTCCGGGAGTTTTTGCCCGCTTCCCTGCACGGCGAGGCGGCCGGGCTTGTTTCGGGAGCGCTATCCCATGACGGCGATTAACATTCTCTTTCTGCTGGTGGTGGCCGGGTATTTCCTGGGCGCTGCCGTGCATCTGCTTGGCGTGGTCACGGCCAAGCCGGCGCTGCGTCGGGCCGGCTGGCTGCTGACGGTGGGCGGGTTTGCCTGCCACACCCTTGATCTGGCGGTGCTCCTCGTGATTGAGGGCGGCATGGCCTTTTTGTCCGGGGAATTCTACTTCAGCCTGCTGGCCTGGAGCCTGCTGCTTATCTGCCTGTTTTTGTGGTGGCGGCTTCGCCTGGGGATGCTTGGGCTTTTGGCCTCACCCCTGGCCCTGTTCCTGTTTCTGTCCTCCCAGGCCGTGACGGCGGCCCGGATGCCGCTGCCCAAGGCCCTGGGAGGCCTGTTTTTCGGGCTGCATATCGGGGCGCTGTTTCTGGCCATAAGCCTCCTGTCCATGGCCTGCGGGGCCGGGGCGGCCTATCTCTATCTGGAACGCAAGATCAAGACCAAGGAGAAGCTCGGCGGCTTTGCCAAGGCCCTGCCGGCCCTTTCCACCTGCGACACCGTCAACCGCTGGGCCGTGGCTGCCGGCTTTCCGCTCTACACCCTGGGGCTGCTCTCCGGCTTCGTGTGGGCCAAGCTCACCTGGAACCGCATCTTTTCCTATGATCCCAAGGAAGTGACGGCCATCTGCATCTGGTTGCTGTTCGCCTTCCTGTTCCACCAGCGTCTGGTGCTGGGCTGGCAGGGGCGCAAGCCCGCCCGCATGGCCATCTGGCTGTTCGGGCTGACCCTTGTGTCCATGCTGGTCATCAATTTCTTCATGCCCACACACCATAGTTTTGCGCGATATATCGATGGAGCATCAGATTTACCTGTTTGGCCTCAACCATAAGACCGCCGGCGTAGAAATTCGGGAAGCGTTTGCTCTGGGCGAACGTCCGAAACTCGGCGAGCTTCTGGTTCATGGCGAGGCACACCTGCGTGAGGTCCTGGTCCTTTCCACCTGTAACCGGGTGGAAGTGCTGGTGGCTGACGCCGTGGGGCGTGATCCCAAAGCCGCTGTCCTTGCGGCCTGGGCCGAGCAGTGCGGCCAAAACCCGGCCACCCTGGCCCCGCACCTGTACGCCCACGAGGGTCTGGCCGCCGTGGAGCACCTGTTTTGCGTGGCCTCGGGCCTGGACTCCCTGGTCCTTGGCGAGCCCCAGATTCTCGGGCAGCTCAAGGCCGCCTACCGCCACGCCGTGGCTTCCCACACCGCCGGAGTCATCACCAACCGGCTGTGCCACAAGGCTTTTTCCGTGGCCAAGAAGGTGCGGACGGCCACCGGCATCGGGGCCAGCGCCGTGTCCATCAGCTACGCGGCCGTGGAACTGGCCAAGCGCATTTTCGGCGAGATGGCCGGCAAGAAGGCCATGCTGGTCGGGGCCGGCGAGATGGCGGAGCTGGCCGCCATGCATCTGCTCAGTGCCGGCGTGTCGGAAATCCTCGTGGCCAACCGCACCTATGCCCGGGCCGAAGAACTGGCCGGGCGTTTCAAGGGCCGGGCCGTGGCTTTTGAAGAATTCGTCTCGCGCCTGCACGAGGTGGACATCGTGATCAGCTCCACCGGTGCGCCCCATGTGGTCATAAAGGCCCGGGACGTGCGCGGCGTGCTCAAGGCCAGACGACATAAGCCCATGTTTTTTATCGATATCGCTGTCCCGCGCGACATCGATCCGGATATCAACAGCTTAGATAACGTCTACCTCTACGACATCGACGATCTCCAGGAAGTCGTGGAGGAAAACCTGGCCCAACGCCGCGAGGAAGCGGCCCGGGCCAGGGATATTATCGGCCTGCAGGTGGAACGCTTCGGCGAATGGTTGAAGTCACTGGACATTAAGCCCACCATCGTGGATATGCTTGGTGCTGGAGAAACCATTGCCCGTCGGGAACTGCAAAAAACCCTGCGCCGCCTCGGCCCGGATATTTCCGAGGAAACCCGGCTGGCCGTGGAAACCCTGTCCCTGTCCATCAGCCGCAAGCTGCTCCACGAGCCCATTGCCTTTCTCAAGCGCCGGGCCAAGGAGGACCACGGGGAACGGTTTATCGACCTCACCCGGCGCATGTACAACCTGGACCGCGACAAAGTCCCCAAGGACGCCCACGCGGACCGCAAACCGCCGAAGGACACCGACGATGACGGAGACTTCGACGCGACGGATGCAAGCGAGTAAACCATGCGGTCCTATCTGATCGATGAAGTATCCGCCGACAATATGGAGCAGATCGAGCGCAACCTGGCCGAAAAAGGCTTCAAGGGGCCGCTTGACCATATTTACTACATCCCCTTCCCCCAGGAGATGCTCAACGACGAACAACAGCAGCACTACGACGAGTGCGGACCGTACATGCTCGTGCTGGAAACCGGCCGCAACTGGCTCAAGCTCGAACTGCTCGTGCGCGGGCGCGGCAAGCTCCGTTGTTCCTGCATCAGCTACTGCTCCCCGGAGCAGCGCCAGCAGATGATCGACTTCCTGGACACCTTCATCCGGGAACTCGACATCCCGGCCTGACCGCCTGTCCCTGGAGGACGCTTTGGCGTTTTCCAGGGCGTGGCAAACGCCACAATTTCCCGCTGTGACGGGCCGGGCCGGACATGCTTCCGGTTGCGGCCCGCCCGCGCAACCACCCAGGCCACGCCTTGTCCCGACTACGGGCAGCCCCAATGCACACCACCCCGCCACCTGATTCGCCGAGCCCCCCGGACAGCCCCCTGACCCTGGCCACGTTGCCGCCCCGGGCCGCCCGGCTGTGTCTGGCCGTGGCCCGGTTTGTAACCGGCCCCTGCGGCCACAATCCGGCCGGCGCGACCTGGATCGTCGGCCTGTCCGGTGGGCCGGATTCCACGGCCCTGCTCGCCATGGCTGCCGTCCTGGCCCCGCGCCTGGGCGTGGCGAACCTCGTTGCTGCCCATCTCGACCATGCCCTGCGCCCCCGGTCCGCAGCCGAAGCCGACACCGTCCTGGCCCTGTGCCAGGGCCTGGGCGTCCCGTGCCACAGTCAGCGAACCGATGTGGCCGCCCTGGCCCGGGAGCGCCGCACCGGCCTGGAAGACGCCGGCCGGCAGGCCCGCTATGCCTTTTTTGCCGGGCTGTGCGCCGCCTATCCCGACGCCTGGACCCTCACCGGCCATCAGTTGAACGACCTGGCCGAGGACCAGTTCATGCGCCTGACCCGCGGTGCCGGCTGGCCGGCCCTGGGTGGCATGGCCGCCGCCGATCCGGTCCGGCGCATCCTGCGTCCACTCCTGCTCACGCCCCGAAGCGCCATCGACGCCTTTGTGGCCGCCCTCAGGCTGCCAACGCTAAGCGACCCTTCCAACAGCGACCCGGCCTTTTTGCGAAACCGCGTGCGCCACACCATGCTGCCGGCCGCCCTGGCGGAAAATCCCCGCTACCTCGACGCCGCGGCCCGGCTGTGGCAGCAGGCCCGCCTGGACGCCGATTATTTTACCGCCAGCCTGCCCGCTGTCCCGGACCCGGCAATCCTGTCCCGGACGACCCTGGCCGCCACCCACCCGGCCACCCGCCTGCGCCTTTACCGCCGCGCCCTGGCCGCCCTGGGGCCGGGCCAGGCCCTGGCCGACGGGCTGTTCGCCCTGGACGAGGCGGTCGCGCGCCGGGCCACGGGCCGCGCCTTCCAGTTTCCAGGCGGCAAGACGGCCCGGCTGGCCCCCGGCTTCGTAGTCTTTTCCCGGCAACCGGGCGGTCGGCCCGGACGGGAATCACCATTGACAGGGCTGGCCGGCGGGGGTAATGAGGCCGATTGTGAAAAATCAAACATGGAGGCAGTCCCGGTGAATATCCTCACTTTTGGTCCCAACGGCAGCGGCAAGGGCACCCAGGGTTCCCTGGTGAAAAAGAAGTACAATCTGGCCCACATCGAGTCCGGGGCTATCTTCCGCGAGCATATCGGCGGCGGCACCGAACTCGGCATGAAGGCCAAGGCCTTCATCGACAAAGGTGAGCTGGTCCCCGACGACATCACCATCCCCATGATCCTTGAGACCTTGAAGGCCAAGGGCGGCAACGGCTGGCTGCTCGACGGTTTCCCCCGCAACATGGTCCAGGCCGAGAAGCTGTGGGAAGCCCTGCAGAAGGAAGGCATGAAGCTCGATTACGTCATCGAGATCCTGCTGCCCCGCGAAGTGGCCAAAAACCGCATCATGGGCCGTCGCCTGTGCGCCAATGACCCCAACCACCCCAACAACATCTTCATTGACGCCATCAAGCCCAATGGCGATGTCTGCCGGGTGTGCGGCGGCGCGCTGAAAAGCCGCTCCGACGACCTGGACGAAGGCGCCATCGGCAAGCGTCACGACATTTACTACGACACCACCACCGGCACCCTGGCCGCTGCCTATTTCTACAAGGATCTGGCCGCCAAGGGCCTGACCAAGTACATCGAGCTCAACGGCGAAGGCTCCATCGATTCCATCAAGGAAACCCTGCTGGCCCAGCTCGACTAGTCCACCGGAATCCGCCTTGCATGACGGCCCCGGGGGGAATACCCTCGGGGCCGCGTTTTTTTCGCCCAAGGAGTCCCCATGGAAAGCGCCCCCTTAAAGCTCGGCCGCATCGCCTACCTGAATGTCTGGCCGCTCTACGAAGCCCTGACGCCGGCCTTTCCCGACGGACCGGACATCACCTATGTGCCCGGCCATCCGGCCGAACTCAATGCAGCGCTGGCGAGCAGAACCATCGACGCCGCCCCGGCCTCGGCCTTTGCCTATCTGGCCGATCCGGCCGCCTTCACCCTGCTGCCCGACCTGTGTATCCGGGCGGCCACCGGCCCCATCCAGAGCGTGCTGCTCCTCTCGCCGGTGCCCCTAGCCGAACTGCCGGACCATCTGGCCCGAACCGGCGGGGCCATCCAGCTCTCCGGGGCCTCGGCCAGTTCCAATGCCCTGCTGCGGGTGCTGTGGCGCTTCGCCTGGGGCTACGCCGAACCCCGTTTCGAAATGGTTGCGCCGGGCACGGGCTTTGACCGGGGAATGCCCTTTGTGGAAATCGGCGATCTGGCCCTTCGCCGCTATCTCTCGCCGCCCCCGGGCTGGCAGGTGATCGACCTCGGCCAAGCCTGGCAGGAATTTGCCGGCACGCCGTTCGTCTTCGCCCTGTGGATCGTGCGCGAGGGCCTTGGCGGCCGGCCGCTGGCCACGCTTGACCGGGTGCGCCGCTATCTGGCGGACGTCAACCGCGACCTGCCAAAGCGCCTGCCCGAACTGGTGCACTCGCCGTCCTTGCCGGACTGGGCCCCGGCCGAGGCGCTGCTCGCCTACTTCCGGGTGGTCAACTACAACTTCGACGCCGCAGCCGCAGCCAGCCTGCTGCTTTTTGCCCACCACTGCCGGGAACTGGGCCTGATCCGCGCCGTACCGGGACTGCGCTTCGCGCTATAGGGAGCATGAAGGGGAGAAG